>NZ_JBWKFM010000004.1:0-334108 GCF_056434285.1 Streptomyces sp. NPDC044063 | reverse complement strand
AGGGAAGTATTACGCAGGTGGGCGGGAGGCGCCTTCTGGCTCCCCCGGGTGTCGCCCCCCGGGGTGTCCACCCCCCTCGCGGCCCCGGGGGCCCCCCCCCCCCCCGCCCGGCGCGCCTCGGCCCGGGACCGCGTCGCCGCCCTCACCGCCCGCGAACGCGAGGTGCTCTCCCATCTGGGAGCGGGGCTGTCCAACGGTCAGATCGCCCGGCGGCTGCACGTGGTGGAAGGGACCGTCAAGGCGCATGTGAGCTCCATCCTGGCCCGGCTGGGCGTGGAGAACCGGGCCGCCGCGGCCGTCGTGGCCCACGAGGCCGGCGTCCAGCCACCGCCGGGTCCAGCGGTTCCGTGACACGGTCCGGACGGCGAGCGGCCGCAGCGCCAGCATCGCGGCGCACGCCACCGCCGCGCCCAGCAAGGCGCCGGCCAGCACGTCGTGCGGGTAGTGGACGCCGACGGCCACCCGCAGCAGCGCGGCGAGCACCCCCACGGGCAGGACCACGGCGGCGAGCCGCGGCCGCACCACGGCCAGGGCGACGGCGAGCGCCGCGGCCAGGGTGGAGTGGTTGCTGGGGAAGGACCAGTCGCCCGGTTCCGGGCACGGGTCGACGGTGGTGACGCCGCTCAGCGCGCGGCAGGGACGTTCCTCGTCCAGCACCGTCTTCAGCGCCTCGCTCACGGCGTACGCGGCCACGGTGGCGACGCCCGCCAGCAGCACCCCGGCGAGGGCGGGCACGTCGCGGCGGCGCAGGGCGCGCCACCCGGTCCATACGAGCAACAGCCCCAGGACCACCAGGGTCCCCTCGGTGGCCGCGGCGAGCAGCGTGCCCGTCCAGGCGGGCGCGTCCGCCGCCGCTCCGGCCAGCGACCGGTAGGCGGAGACGGACGGCCCGTCGGTGACCCGCGCGGCGCCCGAGGCGTCCGGGGCGCCGGGGGCCAGCCAGGCGAGCGCCCCGGCGACGGCCGCCAGCACCACGGCGGCGGCCACCGGTCGCGCCCCGGGGGTCCGTGCGTGACCGGCGTGTTCTCGTTGCGTTCTGCGTTCCATGCCGCCGAACCTACGGACGGCGCGCCGCCCGCACCCGACCCGAACGGCAGGGTCCGACCCTGACGATCGTCAGGGGTGTCGCCGCGACGGCCGGCGTGTCAGGCGCGCTTCCGCGCGCGCCGGGAGCGCAGCACGAGCGCGCCGGCGGTCAGGACGGCGGCGACCACGGCGGCGGCGACCACCGCCTTCGCGACGACGCCCTTGCCCTCGTCATCGCCGTCGTCGGCGGCCTCCCGGTGGTCCTCGCCCGCGGCGGCGGCCGGTCGCCCGGACGGCTCGGCGGTGTCGCGCGCGGGACCCCGCGACGCCGAGGGGGCGGGGTCGCCGGGGGCGAGGGCCGGCACGTTCACGGTGGCCTCGCCGTGGCCGAGGTCGGGGAAGCCGCAGTGGACGGTGATCTTCCAGGTGCCCGGGGTGAGCGTCTCGCGGGTGGTGTACGTGGCCTTGGCTCCCTCGACGCGGACCAGCTGCCACGGCCCGCGCGTGACCCCGTTCGGGTCCTGGGCCGTCAGGGTGCCCGCGACGGGCTCGTCCACCGGGTCGTCGTCGTTGTCCCAGATGGCGACGGCGTGGACGTGGCCGTCGGGCCGGTCGCCGGAGACGGTGAAGTGGATGGTGTCGCCGTGCGCGGCGGCCGGGCCGGCGGTGACCGGGACCGCCAGGGCGGCGAGCAGGACGGCGGCCGGGGCGAGGGCTGCGGGGCGGCGGGTCATGGGGATCTCCTCGTGGGGGCGGCTGACGACGCGGAAGGAAAAGGGGAAGGGGCCGGCGACCGCGGTGGGGGGTGGGGGTGTCGGGTCGCGGTCGCCGGCCGGTTCTGGGGTGGGCGTCAGCCCGTCAGGACGCCTTGGTCAGCGTCCAGTTCTGGTAGCCCTCCTGGTTCGGCTGCTGGAGCTCGAGCAGCCAACCGCCGTAGTACCAGCGCTTGCTGATGCCCAGCACCAGCGAGGAGCCCTGCGGCCGCAGGACGGTGGAGCCGTCGCCGTTCTCCTTCAGCGTCCACTTCTGCGCCGCGGAGGCGCCGCACGGCTGCTGGGCGACGTACTGGCCGGCCACCGCACGTCCGTCGGTGCCGGGCTGGAGGCACTTGCCGGTCTGGCCGTTCTTCAGGCGCACCGCGCCGCCGCCCGCGTCCTCCAGCGTCCAGCGCTGGTTGGCGTAGCCGTGCCGCTGGTAGGCGATGGCGACGGTGCCGTTGGCGGTGGAGCCGCCCCACAGGTCGGCCGCCTGCCCGGTGAGGCTGTTGAGCAGCAGGAACGTACCGCCCGGCTTGGTCGGGCCCTTGCCCGCGGGCAGGGTGCGGAAGGAGGCGGTGCGGCCGGGCGCGGAGACCTTGCCGTCGGTGCCGCGCGCGGCGACGGCGACCTTGTAGGCCGTGTCGGGGGTGAGGCGCACGAGGCGGACGGAGGTGTCCTTGACGTCGGCGTACTTCTTGCCGTTGAGCAGCAGGTCGTAGCCGGCCGCCTGGTCCGCCTTGGGCCAGCTGACCAGGGCCGAGTCCGGGGCGATCTGGGTGACCTGCGCCGCGGGGCCGGTGGCCGGGCCGGTGGTGGGGGTCCCGGTGGGGTTCGGGGTGGGGGTGGGGCTGGGGTTCGGGTCGGTGGTGCCGCCGCCACCCGCGATCAGGAAGCGGTTGTTGGCGATGTTCCAGTGCGTGGCGAGGTAGCTGCCCGGCTTCGGATTGGTGTGGAAGTAGTCGTCGTGGCCGCAGTCCAGACGGTCGTCGTTGGCGCGGTCGGGGCAGATGGTCTGCATCTTCGGGTAGTACGGCGCGTCCGAGTAGCACATGATGTCCCACTCGTCGACGCAGTGCGCGGCCTTGCTGGTGTGCGGGGCGCTGTTGTTGACGGCGCCGAGGTTGTGGCCGAGCTCGTGGGCCGGCGTGCTGCCGCCCCAGCAACCGGTGTCCGTACGACCGTAGGAGGGGCCGAAGTTGCTCAGGTTGTCCGCGCCGGGGCGCTCGTCGCCGTTGAACGTGCCGATGCCGCAGTAGACCTGGGCGTCGGCGAAGATCATGTACTTCCGGTCACGGCGGTTGAAGCCCTTGCCGGACAAGGCGTTGTTCATGGCGCCGAACTCGGAGAGGGCGCTGTCGGGCACCTCGACGTTCAGCACGGACGGGCTGCAGTCGGCCTCCGTGACGTAGCGGACGTGCCGCTCGCCGCCGGTCTCCTTGGCGCTCGCGTTGTAGATGACGTCGGTCTCGGCGGCCCACTGCTTGAACGAGGCGGCGTACTGCCCGAACCGGTCACGGCCGGGGGCGTGGACGTAGAGCACCTGGACCCGGTTGCCGGCGGAGCCGTCGCCCTCGCAGACGGTACGGGCGCCACCGGGGGCCTGCGGGCCGGCCGTGGCCGGGCCGGCGGCGGCGACGCTGCCGGTACGGGCGTCGAGCGCGGTCGCCGAGCCGCGCAGGGCCTCGCCGGCCGCGGGGGCCTCCTTGCCGTCACCGGTCAGCTCGGGCTTGGACTCGGCCTTGGCGACGGGCGGGGTGTCCTTGGTGATGTCGATGCCCTTGGGGGGCGCGTCCGGCCCGTGGGTGCACAGCCGGGCGTCGGAGACCCGGTAGACACCGACGCACGGGTCGCCCTTGGGGGCGGGGTCGAGGCCCTTGTAGACCAGCCCGCGGGCGCTGTCGGCCTTGGGCGCCTCCTTCAGCGGCTTGGGCGGGGTCCGGTGCACCGGCTGCGCGGCGGCGACCTCCTGGGCCCCGGCCCGGGTGTCGTCCGGCGTGGACGCCGACCCGATGCTCATGACGCCGGCGGCGAGGGCGGCGGCGGCCGCCGTGGAGGCCGCCGCCACGGCTATGCGACGCCGGGCCCGGCTCCGCCGGTGCGGGGTGGGTCTTTTACGAGCGTGGTTGCTCATCGTGCAGTCCCATCAGTGGTGGAGGGTCAGTACTGCGTGGGGCCGGTGGCCCCGGGAACCGCCGGGCCCGCCCGTTCGGGGGTGGGGGTTTCGTCCGCGGCGTGCGGGGGCACGGCGCGGCGATCCGGGGCGGGCCCGGCGGTGGCTCAAGGGGTGCGGAGGGGCGGCCCGCGGAGGGGCCGGGCCTCAGCGGACGGTGACCGTGTGCTCCCAGCGCGCGCCGCCGGGGCCGGCGGTGACGCCGACGCGCACGCCGAACTCGGTGCGCGAGCAGTCGCGGACGGCCGCGCGCCCGGCGGGCGTCGTCAGCCAGGCGGACACGATCGCCTCGGCGCCGGGCGGTCCCCCGGCGGGGGTGCCGCCGGTACCGGCCCGTGCGGTGACGACCGCCTCGGCACGGTGCCGCAGGGGGCAGCAGCCGGCCCGGGCCCGCTCGGCGTCGATCAGGCGGGCGACCCGCTCCTCGAGGCCCTCGCCCGGGCGGCCGGCCTCGTCGGCGCGCCCGGTCCGCCGGGACGCCGTCCGGACGGGGGCGGGAGCGGTGGCCGGGGTCCGCGGCGGGGTCGCCGTCGCGTCGGCGGGGGTGGTGGCCGGACGTACGGCCCGGCGGCCGGTGGCGGAGGAGCGGTCGGCGGCCGCGTGGTCGTCGTCGCGCGGGGCCCCCGTGGGCATGGTGGGCGCGGGCGGTGCGGACGGCGCGGACGTACGGGGCGCGCCCGGGAGGGTGGTGGCGGTCGCGGTGACGCCGAGGGCCGGGGCGCTCATCTCGCGCGGACCCGACCCGGGACCGGCGGCGAAGGGGTCGCAGCCGGTGAGGATGCCGCCGGTGACGACGGCCAGGGTGGCGACGGCCACGACGGGGCCCGCGACTTTGACGGGCCGGACGGCGGCGGCGTCGCGGGCAGGGTCACCGGCGCCGGCGTCCGTACCGCCCGTGCCGGCGTCCGCCCCCGCGTCCGTCCCCGTGGCCGCGTCCGTGGTGGTCGCGCCCGCGTCCGTTCCCGCGTCCGGCGGGAGCTCGGTGGCGCAGGCGGTGGGGGCGGCGTCCAGGGCCGTGGCGACGCGGTCGGCCAGCCCCGCGGTGACGGGCACCAGGCCGAGGCCGGCGAGCAGTCCCTCGGCCGGGACCAGCACTGAACCGCGGCCACCGCACTCGGCGCACCCGCGGGTGTGGCGGGCGATGCGCTTGCGCCACAGCGGGGAGGGCACCCCGTCCCAGGGCTCGACGAGGGCCGCCAGCTCCCGGCAGCGCGGGACGGCGGACAGGGCCTGGACGACGGTCCGCGCGGTCTCCAGCTGGACCTTGATGCGCTGGACGCGGACGGCGGTGTGCTGGGGCGACAGCTCCAGCGCCGCGGCGACCTCGGCGCGCGTCAGTTCGCCCGTGGCCTCCAGCCACCACAGGGACAGCACGGCCCGCTCGTCCTCGTCCAGCCAGCGGGTGGCCTCGGCGGCCTGCCGGCGCTGGCCCTCCAGGCTGAGGCGGACGATGGTCAGCCCCACGAAGTCGGCATCGGGGTCGTGCACGTCGCCCGCCTCCTGAAGTCCGGTGACGGGCGCGTCCTGGCGCTCGCTGCGCCAGTGACGGCGTATCTGATTGACCGTGATGGCCACGAGCCAGGAACGGAAGCGGCCGGGGTCGCGCAGCCCGTCGAGGCCGCTGACCATGCGGATCATGGTCTCCTGGACCACGTCGTCGACGTCCGCGTGCCCGTTCAGGGCACGGCCGACGATGTTGTAGACCAAGGGGAGGCAGGCCGCGACGAGTTCCTCGCGCGCGGCCTTCTCGCCCGCCTGTGCCGCTTCGACCATGTCGGTCACGTTCGTTTCCGTCACGCTCCGCCACCTCGTTCCTGCCGGGCTCTTCGGCGTCCCGGCATAGAGGGAGACCCGAGGTGGGGGGCCGCATAACAAAAAAGCTGCGATCCGATCGATTTTCCGTTCCGAAGGGCCCGTCGTGGTTTCGACGGGCCCTCGGGCGGACAGAACTGACGAACGGTCTGTCGCGGTGCGGTGCACCGTCCGTCACATCGTCATGAGGCCCTCCAGACCCGCCGGCAGGGGCCCGGTGTGTATCACGCCGAGCCGCTGGGTGGCACGGGTCAGCGCGACGTAGAGGTCGCTCACCCCGAGGTCGTCCGGCTCCGCCACGATCACCGTGTCGAACTCCAGCCCCTTGGCCTGCCGGGGGTCGAGGAGCACCACGGGCCGGGTCAGGTCCGGCGCGGGGCCGGCGGACGCCTCCGGGAGGGCGGCGCGCAGGGCCGCGTGGTGGCGGCGGTCCGCGACGACGGCCAGCCGTCCCTCCGCGCGCGTCTCGTGGGCGACGGCCTCGGCGACGGCGCCGGGCAGGTCGGCGGTCCGCCGGGCCCAGGGCCGTACGCCGGTGGAGCGGATGGAGGAGGGCGGCGCGAAGGAGGCGTCCGCGGTACGGGCCACGGCCGCCGCGACCTCCATGATCTCGGCCGGGGTGCGGTAGTTGACGCCGAGCCTGACGTGCCGCCAGCGGTCGCCGACGTGGGGCGCGAGGATCGTCTCCCAGGCGCCGCAGCCGCCCGGTTCGGCGGTCTGCGCCGGGTCGCCGACGAGCGTCATCGAGCGGGTGGGGCAGCGGCGCATGAGCAGCCGCCACATCATCGCGGACAGCTCCTGCGCCTCGTCCACGATGATGTGGCCGAAGGCCCAGGTGCGGTCGGCGGCGGCGCGCTCGGCGGCGCTGCGGTGGTCGGCCTCCTCGTGGCGTTCGGCCAGCCGTTCGGCGTCGACGAGGTCGTGGGCGCCCAGCACCTCCGAGTCCTCGTCCTCGCGGTCCTCGAACTCCTGGGTGCGGGAGCCGTAGGAGAGGTCGAGGACGCCCTGCGCGTAGGCGACGCGCCGCAGCCGCTCGGCGTCGGCGGCGGCGCGGGCCGCCGAGTCGTCCTCGCCGAGGAGTTCGGCGGCCTCGTCGAGCAGCGGGACGTCGGCGGGGGTCCAGTCGCCGCCCGTGCGGCGGATGGCGTCCGCGTCGGCGGCGGGGAGGTGGACGGGGTCGGCGAGGAAGTCGGCGACCAGCTCCCGCGGGGTGAGGGAGGGCCACAGCTCGTCGACGGCGGCGCGCACCCCGGGGCTGGCGGCGACGGCCTTGCCGAGCTGGGCGATGTCGTCGGGGCCGAGGAGGTTGGGGCCGCCGTAGGGGTCGGCGCCGAGGCGCTCGGCCAGCTGGGCGGTGAGGGCGTCGATGACGTGGAAGGCGAAGAAGGGGCGGGCGAGGTTGTGCGGCAGCCGGGTCTCGCGGGCGTGCCGGCGGGCCTCCTCGGCCATGGCGGTGTGCAGCCGCAGTTCGCCGTCCTCGTGGTCGATGACGATCTCGGGGTCGGGCAGGGTCTGCCGGTCGCGCACGTGGTGGGCGAGGGCTTCGGCCATGGCGGCGCCGCCCTTGACCGCGGCCGCCCCGGGGGTGTCGGTGCCGTGCGCGGTGACGCCGGGGAAGAGCTCGCCGGGGGTGGTGAGGAGGACGCCCGTCTCCCCGAGCGCGGGCAGGACCTCGGCGATGTAGCCGAGGAAGGCCGGGTTGGGGCCGACGATGAGCACGGCGCGGCGGGCCAGCTGCTCGCGGTGCGCGTAGAGCAGGAAGGCGGCGCGGTGCAGCGCGACGGCGGTCTTCCCGGTGCCGGGACCGCCCTCGACGACGAGGACGCCGTGGTGCGGGGCGCGGATGACACGGTCCTGCTCGGCCTGGATGGTCTGCACGATGTCGTGCATGCGGCCGGTGCGGGCCGAGTCCAGCGCGGCCAGCAGGACGGCGTCGGCGTCCTTGCCCTCGTGGCCGGTGCGTTCGGCGTCGGCGAGGTCGAGGATCTCGTCGTGGAGGGCGGTGACGCGCCCGTGTTCGGTGGTGATGTGGCGCCTGCGGCGCAGCCCCATGGGGGTGTGGCCGGTGGCGAGGTAGAAGGGCCGGGCCACCTCGGCCCGCCAGTCGACGACGAGCGGGGTGCGGTCCGCGTCGTCGCGGCGGATGCCGATCCGCCCGATGTGGTGGTCCCGGCCGTCGCGGAACGCCAGCCGGCCGAAGCACAGGCCGCGCTCCCCCGCCTCGAAGGCGGCCAGCAGGCCGGACCGTTCGGCGACCAGGACGTCGCGTTCCAGGCGTGCCTGGTGGGTGGTGCCGGCGGGGGCCAGGGCGGCCCGGACGGCGTTCTCGGCTCCGGACCGCAGTTCGGCGAGGCGCTGATGGAGCAGGTCGATGAACTCCTGCTCGTGGCGCACGTCCTCGTTTGACAATTCCACTCCCGCCCGGATATGATGGCCTCATAAAGCTTCTCCATGCCCTGAGTTGATGCAGGACATGGAAATCCCCAATATACGCGGTGAAACACCCCGGCCGTCAATCCGGCCGGGGTGTTTCCTGTTGTCCCCGGCCTTTCCCGCGCCCTTTCGCGCGCCGCCCCCTCCGCCGTGCGGAGGAGCGCGGGCCCGCCCTCTCCCTCCCGGGTCGGATGCCCGGCGCCCGCGGCCCCGCCTAGCGTGATCATCATGTTGCGTACGACATCACGCCGTTCCGTCCTGGCCGCCGCGCTCCTGGCGGCCCTCGCCGCTCCCCAGCTCCCGGCCGCCGCGGCCGCGCCGCACCGCGCGACCGCCCCGCCGGAGGTGCCGGCGCATGCGTCGGCGCGGCCGGTCGGCACCCGGACGCTCCACCTGACCGACACCTCGCGGCCGGACCCGTGGAAGCCCGCCGCGGGCCACCGCGAGCTCATGGTCTCGCTGTGGTACCCGGCCGCGACGCGCCACGGCACGCGGGCGCCCTACACCTCGAAGGAGCTGTCGCGGAAGTTCCTCGGCACCGAGCAGCTCGCGGAGGTCCGTACCCGCGCCCTGCTGAACGCCCCGTCGGCCCCCGGCACCCGGCCCCTGGTGGTGCTCTCCCCGGGCATGGGCATGCCGCGCGTCACCCTCACCTCGCTGGGCGAGGACCTGGCGTCCCGCGGCTACGCGGTCGCCGCGGTGGACCACACCTACGAGGCGCCCGTCGAGTTCCCCGGCGGCCGCGTCGAGGACTGCCTGATCTGCGACAAGCCGGCCGCCGGCGACATCATCGGCAACCGGGCCAAGGACATCCGCTTCGTCCTGGACCGGCTGACGGCCCCGGGCGGCGGGCTGAACGTCGACCGCCGGCACATCGGCGTCGCCGGCCACTCGATCGGCGGGGCGAGCGCGGTCCAGGCGCTGCGCGAGGACCCGCGCGTGGCCGCGGCGATCAACATGGACGGCAACTTCTTCGCCGACCGCCCGGCGCCCGCCCCGGCGCGCCCGGTGATGCTCCTCGGCGCGCAGCGCGCGCGGACACCCGAGGCCCGCGCGGACTGGCAGCGCACCTGGGAGGCGCTGCCCGGCTGGAAGCGGTGGCTCGACGTCGCCGACGGCGGTCATCTGACCTTCACCGACCTCCCCTGGATCGTGGAGCGCCAGGGCATGCCCGACCGGCTCCCGCCGGAGCGGATCCCGATGGCCTTCGGCACCCTCCCGGCCGACCGGGCGACCTCGCTCACCCGCGACCACGTGGCCGCGTTCTTCGACCGGCACCTGCGCGGCCGGAGCGGCGCCCTGCTCGACGGCCCGTCGTCGTCCCACCCGGAGGTGGCGTTCCTCGGGCAGGCGGACGGGGAGCGGCGGGGCGGCCGGAAGTAGCGGCACGCCCCACCGGGCGCGTCACCCGTCACGGGGGTGCGGGTGGCGCGAAACGCCGGAGGCGCCCCTCCGCGGCGATTGCCGCGGAGGGGCGCCTCCGTCTTTACGACCGGTTCCGGTCAGCCGTGATGGGGGTTACGACTGCTCGGCACCGGCCCGCTCGAGCTCGGCCTCGCGCTGGACCCGGGCGACGCGGCCGCGCACCAGGAACCAGCCGCCGACCAGGGCCGCCACGATGATGGGCAGGCACATGACGGTGGTGCGGCTGGCGCCCTCGTCGGAGGCCATGATGCCCAGGACACCGGCCAGGAAGACCAGGGTGATGATCTGGGTGTACGGGGCCCAGGGCAGCTTGTAGCCGGGGCGGGTGACCCGGCCCTCCTTGGAGCGCTTCCAGAAGAGCAGGGAGCAGACCATGATCATGCCCCAGGTGCCGATGATGCCGATCGCGGCGAAGTTCAGCACGATCTCGAAGGCGTCCGCCGGGACGACGAAGTTCAGACCGACACCGAGGACACAGAAGAACGCGGTGAGCAGGATGCCGCCGTAGGGCACCTGGCCCTTGTTCATCAGGCCGGTGAACTTCGGCGCGGAGCCGGACATGGCCATCGAGCGCAGGATGCGGCCGGTGGAGTACAGACCCGAGTTCAGGCTGGACAGCGCCGCGGTGAGGACGACGAGGTTCATCACGCCGGCCATGTACGGCACGCCGATCTTGCCCAGGACGGTGACGAACGGGCTCTCGCCGACGATGTAGGAGGTGTACGGCAGCAGCAGCGCCAGCAGGACGACCGAGCCGACGTAGAAGAGGCCCACACGCCACATGATCGAGTTGATCGCCTTCGGCATGATCTTCTCGGGGTTCTCGGTCTCACCCGCGGCGACGCCGCACAGCTCGACGGAGGCGTAGGCGAAGACGACACCCTGGATGACCATCAGCATCGGCACGACACCGGTCGGGAAGATGCCACCGTGGTCGAAGATGTTGTCCAGACCCGGGGTGGTGGTACCCACCTTGTGCTGGCTGGCCAGCAGGAAGATGCCGACGACCATGAAGATGGAGATGGCGGCGACCTTGATGATCGCGAACCAGAACTCCATCTCACCGAAGTACTTCACCGAGATCAGGTTCACGGTGAGGACGACGGCGAGGGCGATCAGGGCGAGCACCCACTGGGGGATGTCGCTGAACATGCTCCAGTAGTGGGTGTACGTGGCGACGGCCGTGATGTCCGCGATGCCGGTCGTGGCCCAGTTCAGGAAGTAGAGCCAGCCCGCGGTGTAGGCGCCCTTCTCCCCCATGAACTCACGGGCGTACGAGACGAACGCACCGGAGGAGGGACGGTAGAGCACCAGCTCGCCGAGCGCACGGACGACGAAGAAGGCGAAGAGCCCGCAAACCGCGTACGCGATGAAGAGGGACGGGCCGGCGTTGTGGAGACGGCCACCGGCGCCGAGGAACAGACCGGTACCGATGGCACCGCCGATCGCGATCATGTTCACGTGGCGGGACTTGAGGTCCTTGCTGTAGCCCGCGTCACCGGCGTCGACGTGTGGGGACGTCGAGGCCGGCGCGGCAGCGCCGGACTGGGGGTCGGCCGCAGTGAGGGTGCGGTCACTCATATATGTCTTCGCCTTCACTGGAGGGGGGAACGCATACCCGGGTTCCGGCTGGCGACGCCGGAGCCCGGGGTTGTTCGGAAGGTGTAGGACCGGCCGCAATCGGTTATCGGACACCGTGGCCCGATCCAGTCCATGCAGTGAATGGTGTGAGGCGCGGCTGTATGACGTCAAGAGTTCACGGAGAGTTGACTTTACGAATTTCATACGCTAGCCGCGCGCTATCGCCCGTATCCCGCCGGAAAAATCCCATGTAACGAAAAGGAGACCGATCCCGGCTATGTGGCGGCCGTAACAGCAGGTCATCGCCGTACGTGACGCGACGATAACCCTGGGGGGTGAATGTCGATGCCACCTATTTTTGGAATAAAAAATCCGCGGGAGAGCCGTCGGCTCTCCCGCGGAAGGGAATCAGATGATCACTTCAGAGCGGTGCGCTTCTGCCACTGCTCCCAGTTCTCCTGCCAGACCTCCAGGCCGTTGCCGACGTCGGTCACCTTGGTGCTGGTGGTGTTCTTGACCTCGACGGTGGAGCCGATGGACAGGAAGTCGTAGGCCCTCTTGGCGTCGGAGGTGGTCATGCCGAAGCAGCCGTGGCTGTTGTTCTCCACGCCGATCGACTTGTTCCACGGCGCGGAGTGGAGGAAGGTGCCGGAGGCGGTGAGGTGGGTGACCCACTTGGAGTCGAGCATCCACTCGTTGCCGTGGCCGATGGTCGCGGAGTCCATCGTCTCGGCGGCGTTCTTGCTGCGGACGGTGTGGATGCCGCCCCGGGTGGGGTCGACGGGCGAGCCGGCGGAGCCCTTGATGGTGCCGACCGGCTTGCCGTCCTCGTACATGGTCAGGGTGTGCGAGGGCACGTCGATGACGGCCTTGTGGTCGGCGCCTATGGTGAAGCCGAAGTCGTAGTTCCGGGCGAACCAGCCGCCCTCACCGGAGTCGACGCCCGTCAGGTTCCCCTTCACCGAGACCTTCGTCCCGGAGGGCCAGTAGGTCTTGGGCCGCCAGTCGACGCGGTCCTGGCCCGACCAGTCCTTCACCCAGCCCCAGGCGCCCTCCACCTTCGGCTGCGTGGTGACCGTCAGGGACTTCTCGATCTCGGCGCGCTTGCCCTTGTCGACGGGGTGGTCGAAGAGGATGGACACCGGCATGCCCGTACCGACGGTCTCCCCGTTGCCCGGGGTGTTGGTGAGCTTGTTGACGCTCGGGGCCTGCGCCGTGGTGAAGCTGGTGGTCGCGGAGGACTCCTTGCCCTTGCCGTCCTTGCCGCCCTTCGCGGTGGTGCGCACCGTGTAGGTGGTCTTCGGCCCGACCTTGCTCTCCGAGGTCCAGGAGGCGCCGTCGCCGGCCATCCGGCCCTCGACCGCGTGGCCCTTGTCGTCCTTGACCTCCACCGCCGTGAGGCGGCCCCCCTCGGCCTTCACCGATATCGGCGCGCCGAGCGCCGCTTCCTTGTCGCCGCCGCCCGGAGTGACGGTGACGCGGGCCTCCGCCCCCGCGTCGGCGCCCGAGCCCCCCGAGCCCCCCGAGCAGGCGGAGAGCACCAGCGAGCCCATGAGCGCGGATGCCAACAGGACGGAACGACGGCCCGATCCGACGTGCACGTTGATCGACCTTTCTTCCCAGTAGCCGGAATGACGCGGCGGGCCGATCCCTGCCGTCCTCCCTGCGGCTGACGGCACCCCCCACCACACCTCTACAGATGATCGGCACGCTTGTGCGGTTGCACGTAGAAAGAAACATTTGTTCAGCCCGGCCGGGCGGCACCAGGGGCTACGTTCCGTACCCGGGCGGTCGCGGCCGCGTAATGTCGTGCGCATGGGAGATGACGCGCTGCGCGATGACGTCCTCGAGGAGCTGGGCGAGGACCGGATCCAGGAACTCGCCGGGGAGCTCGGCACCGACGCCGAGGGGGCCCGGGAGGTCGTGGCCGCCACCGTCGCGGAGCTGCCCGACGACTTCGCCGACCGGCCCGCCGGGCTGATGTCGGGCGTGCTGGAGCGGCTCTCGGCTCCGGTGGCCGAGGCCGTCGCCCGGCGCACGGGGCTGCCCGCCGCCGCCGTCGGCCGGGCCCTGGAGCTGCTGCTCCCGGTGGTCGTGACGACCATCGCCAAGCACCGCGGACGCTGACGCCGCCCGGCGGCGAGCGGGAGGGCCCCCGCGCGCCGCCGCCCGGAGGGGCGGGCGGATCATGGGGGCGTGCGGAGCAGAACAGCAGGTCGCAAGGTATGGACGAGGTCGGCCGTCGCCGCGTCGGTGGCCGGGCTCGTCGTCGAGGTCACGTTCGCGTTGGCGGTCCTCTTCTTCTGGGGCATGACCCACCCCGGCCCCGAGGACGACAGCCCCGCCTTCGCCGTCCTCGCCGCGCCGATCTGGCTGGCGATGCTGGCCGTCGTCGCCCTGGTCCTCACCCTGGCGCTCGTCCTGCCCGCCGCCACCCTCGCCCACCGGGCGGGCGTCCGGTGGCGGGGCGACGACGCCTGGTGGTGGACCCCCGCCGCGGCCGCCGCGGTCTCGGCCGTGGTCGTGGGCGGTACGGGTCTGGCGGCCGCGCTCGGCGGGCACACCGGGGCGCCGGTGGTCTACGGGTGGTGGTGGCTGGCCGTCACCACGCTCGTCGTACCGGCGGGGTTGCTGGCCCGGCTCTCCGCACGCCGGGCGGCCGCGGGGCGACCGGCCTCCCTGGTGCGCCCCGTCCTGTCCATGGGCTGCGGCGGCGTGGCGTCCCTCTCCGTCGCCGTGGCGTTCGTCCTGATCCTGGTGGACGAGGTCACCCGGTGATCACGTACTGGTCCGCATCGGGAAGAATCTCCGTCCCGTGCGGGTGGCGTCGGCGGCCCGTTTCGATCGGTGGGTGCCCGCGGGGCGTACGACCCGGAACTCCCGATCGTTGAGAGAGTGGTGGGTCCGCGCCGGGGACGCGCCGGACCGCGGCACAGACTGAGGAGTACATGTGGGGAATCCAGCACAGACCGACGATCCGGTCGACGCGGGCGGCAGCCCGCCGGCCGACGGGGATCGGCCGGACGGCCCGCGTCAGGGGCGGAACGGCGGGAGGCAGCGCTCCTTCTGGAAGGAGTTCCCCTTCCTCATCGGCATCGCCCTGGTGCTCGCGCTGCTCATCAAGACCTTTCTCGTGCAGGCGTTCTCCATCCCGTCCAACTCGATGCAGAACACGCTGCAGATAGGCGACCGCGTCCTCGTCGACAAGCTGACGCCGTGGTTCGGTTCACAGCCCGAGCGCGGCGAGGTCGTCGTCTTCCGCGACCCCGACGACTGGCTGCGGAACGAGCCGACGCCTGAGGCGAACGCCCTGCAGAAGGCGCTGAGCTTCGTGGGCCTCATGCCGTCCGCCGATGAGAAGGACCTCATCAAGCGGGTCATCGGCGTCGCGGGCGACACGGTCGAGTGTTCGGGCACGGGTCCGGTGAAGGTCAACGGCAAGGCCCTCGACGAGCCCTACGTCTTCGCCGGGAACACCCCGTGCAGCAACGACGACCAGGGCGGCCAGTTCAAGGTGACGGTGCCCAAGGGCAAGATCTGGGTGATGGGCGACCACCGCCAGGACTCGGCCGACTCCCGCTACCACCAGCAGAGCCCGGGCCAGGGCTTCGTGCCCGTCGACAAGGTCGTGGGCCGCGCCGTCGTCGTCGCCTGGCCGCTGAACCGCTGGGACACGCTGCCCGTTCCGGACACGTTCGACCAGCGGGGCCTCTCCGCCGCCGCCGGCGCCGCGCCCGGTGCCCTCGCGCTGACGGCCGTCGCCGTTCCGGCGCTGCTGTGGCGCCGCCGGCGCTAGGACGTGCCGTCCCGGGCGCGCCGTGGGGCACGCCCGGGACGGGCCGGCCGGGATCGACGGCCGGTCAGGCGGCGGCGGGCCGTCCGGCCCGGCGCCCGGCCGGGGCCGGGGTCTCCCGGTCGGCGGGCGGCGGCGCCAGGCGCAGAGCGGCCCGGGCCTCCGTCGCGTACGTGTCGACGTACTCCTGCTCGGACAGCTTGAGGATGGCGTACATGATCTCGTCGGTGACCGCGCGCAGCACGGCGCGGTGGTCCTCCATCCCCGCGTAGCGGGAGAAGTCGAGCGGCTCCCCGAAGCGGATGGTGATGGGCACCAGACGCGGCAGCCGACGGCCCGTCGGCTGGGCCTCGAACGTCCCGATCATGGCGCAGGGGATCACCGGGGCCCCCGACTTGAGCGCCATGGCGGCGACGCCGACCTTCCCCTTGTACAGCCGGCCGTCGTGCGACCGCGTCCCCTCGGGGTAGATGCCGAGCAGCTCGCCCCGCCGCAGCACGCCCAGCGCCGTGTCGACCGCCGCCTGCGCCGCCTCCTTGCCCGACCGGTCCACCGGGATGCCGCCGATGCCCCGGAAGAAGGCCGCGGTCAGCCGCCCCTTGAGGCCCGTGCCGGTGAAGTACTCCATCTTGGCGAGGAAGGTGATCCGGCGCTTCACCATCACCGGCATCATGAAGTGGTCGGAGAACGACAGGTGGTTCCCCGCGATGATGGCGGCGCCGGATCGCGGCAGGTGCTCCATCCCCTCGACCTTGGGCCGGAAGACCCACCTCAGCAGTGGTACGAGCACCATGGTCTTGAAGGCGTAGTAGAACATTGTTCGGTAAGCCCCTTGTCCGAGCGACCTGTCCCCCGCGACGGGGCACGCTAGCCGGACGCCGGGATCACCGGGAGAGTGTCTATTCGGCCACACCGCGTGACCGTGCCGCCGGCCACCAGTTGGCCCTGCCGGCCAGCGCCATCACCGCGGGGACGAGCAGGGCGCGCACCAGCGTGCAGTCGATGAGCACGGCCACCGCCAGCCCGAAGCCGATGAGCTGAAGCATGATCAGGTCGCAGGCGGCCAGCGAGGCCATGACCACGGCGAAGACCAGCGCGGCGGACGTGAACAACCGTCCCGTGCGTTGCAGGCCGACGGCGACGGCCAGGGTGGTGGGCGTGCCGCGGCGGTGCTCCTCGAGGATGCGCGAGAGCAGGAAGACCTCGTAGTCCATGGAGAGGCCGAAGGCCGTGCAGAACATCACGGCCGGGATGATCACATCGGTGGTGGCCGGGCCGTGGAGATGGCCGAGCAGCGACTCCAGGCGACCCTGCTGGAAGACGGCGACGACGATCCCGAACGTCGCGGCGAGGCTGAGGGCGTTCAGCAGCACCGCCTTGACCGGGACCAGCAGGCTGCGCGTGTAGAGGAAGAGAAGGAGGAGCGTGGCGGCCACGGTCAGCAGCACGGCCAGCGGCAGCCGGCCGGTGAGCGCCTTCTCGGTGTCGGTCAGCCGGGCCCCGGGCCCGCCCACCAGGGCGGCCGCGGGGGCGGGTTCCCGCCGCAGCCGCTCGGTCAGCAGCCGGCCGTCCGGGGAGAGCGGGGAATCGGTGGTGGGGGTGACGTCGAGCCAGGTCCCGGCGGGGCCGGTGAAGCCGGCCGCCCAGGGGCCGGCGGCCGCGGTGCGCCGGCCGTCGCGGTAGACGCCGGTCACAGCCCGCACCTGACGGACGCCGGGCAGCCGGGAGAGGCGGGCGGCGTACGCGTGCACCCGGGAGGAGGCGGCGGCTCCGGCGGCCGCGGCGTCGGCCGGGGGCTTGGAGTCGCCGGATCCGGTGGGCTCCCCGGACCCCCCGGGCCCGGACCCCTCGGACTCCGTGGAGCCCCCGGAGGCCTTACGATCCCCGGAGGCCTTACGATCCCCGGGCGCCGCCGCCGGAGGCGCCACGTGGACGTCCGGGAGCACGACCGTCGCCGCGGCCCCGTCCCCGGCCGCGAAGTCCTGGCGCAGGCGCTGGGAGGCCTGCGCCACGGGCGAGGAGGCGGGCAGGACACGGTCGTCGTACATGCCGAAGCGGGCGCCGAGGCCGGGGGCGGCCAGCAGACCGAGCAGCAGCAGGGTGCCGAGCGTCACGGCGACGGGCCGCCGCGTCACCCACACGGCCAGCCGGTACCACCGCCCCTCGGCCACCGGCCGGTCGGCACGGACGCGCCAGCGGGCGAAGAGGTCCCAGGCGTTGACGCGGTCCCCGAGCAGGACGAGCAGCGCGGGCAGGACCAGCAGCGCGGCCGCGGCCGAGCTCAGGGCGACGGCCGCGCCGCCGAGGGCCAGGGAGCGGGTCAGGGTCAGCGGGAAGACCATGAGGGTGCCCAGCACCGCCGCGATGGTGGTGGCGGAGAAGGCCACGGCCCGGCCGGCGGTGCGGACGGCGCGTTCGGCCGCCCGTGCGGGCGGGGCGCCGCCGGCGAGTTCCTCGCGGCAGCGGCTGACGATCAGCAGGCTGTAGTCGACGGCCAGCCCGAAGCCGAGGGCGGTGGCGATGTTCAGGACGAACACCGAGACCGTCATCACCTCGCTCAGCGCGCGCAGCAGCGCGGTGGTGGTGACGACGGCGAAGGCGCCCACGGCCACCGGCAGCAGGGCGGCCACCGGGCTGCCGAAGACCCACAGCAGGATGAGCAGGACGAGCGGGGCGACGACGATCTCGGCGATCAGCGCGCCCTTGGTGCTGAGGCGTTCCATCTCGGAGAAAAGGGCGGCCTCCCCGGCGACGGAGACCCGCAGCGGTCCGGCGCGGCCGCTCTCGCGCGCGGCGACGGCGCGGCCGGCGGCCAGGACGGCGCGTTCGCCGCCGTCGAACCGCACGGCGACGACGGCGCCGTGGCCGTCGCGGCTGCGCAGGCCGGGGTTCCGCCGCGGCCAGTAGCCGTGCACCCAGGCGGTGTGCGGGTCGGCGGCGAGGCGCTGGACGAGGGCGCGGCCGGCCCGTTCGGCGGCGGGCGCGTCGACGGGCTCCTTCGACCGGGCGAGCAGCAGCAGGTGGGGCTGCCCGGCGCCGAAGCGGGTGGCCAGGAAGGCGTCGGCCCGGGTGGACTGCGCGTCGGACGGGGTCCAGCCGCCGGGGGCGAGCCGCTCCCCCACCCCGTGCCCGCCGACGGCGGCCGCGAGGGCCACCAGGACCAGCACGGCGAGGAGGCCGGCGGCCCGCCGGCGCGTCCCGAAGGCCGTGTGCGTCCAGGGCGGGCGGCGGGGCCGATGGAGGAGCATCACGGGGTTTCGCCCTTCACCGCGTCGGCGTGCGGATTCTCTTCTTGCTATTAAAAGGCGTAACGACGGAATGACGAGCAGGAAACGTGGGGCGAATGAGTGAGTGTTCGAAACCTCGGCGCACGCCCGGAGTTGATCCTGATGACTACCCGCGACGCGCCGCGTTTATCTGACCTAAGGACACAGACGTGCTCAAGAAAGTTCTCGCCACGGCCGTTCTCGCGGCTTCGACCGTCGGTCTCTCCGGCGGGACGGCGGCGGCGAGCGTCGACGACAGCAGGAACGTCTCCAATGGCAACAACTCGGAGAGCGAATACGGCCGTACCGTCACCGGCGGCGAGCAGAGCCCCCAGATGACGGCCATTCAGGGTTCGCTCAACAAGCTCTGCATCGGCGTGGGCAAGGTGAACCTCCAGGGTCTCCTCGGGGCGGTTCCCATCAACGTCCAGGACGTTCCGGTCCTCACGTCGCAGCAGCAACAGCAGTGCACGGAGAACTCGACGATCAGCGACGGCGACGACCCGCTGTCGCACCTCGTCGACGAGATCCCGGTGGTGTCCGGCAACGGCTCCGGCAACGGCTGAGCTCCGGACGGACGCCGCGCCCCCTTCGCCCCGCGCCGGGTGGAGGGGGCGCGGGTGTGTGCGGCCCCGCGCCTACGGCTCCGGGACCATCCTGGGCAGGTCGCCCTTCTTCGTTCCCATGTCGATGACGGCGAACGGCGCGCCCTGGGGGTCGCTCAGCGCGGCGAACCGTCCGAAGGGGCTGTCCATCGGCCCGAAGTGCAGCTGCCCGCCGCGCTCGATCGCCTTCGCGACGGTGGCGTCGCAGTCGCCCACGGCGAAGAACACCTGGATGAAGGGCGGCACCTCGGGCGGGAAGTCGTCCGTCATCCGCATCCGGCCCAGGACGATGTCGTCCCCGATGCCGTACACCTTGAAGTCGACGGCGTCGTCGTCCATCCGCTTCACCGCGTACGGGAAGACGGCCGGGAAGAAGGAGTCGGACTTGTCGGGGGTGCGGGTGAAGACCTCGGCCCAGCAGTACGCGCCCGGCTCGCCACGCTTCTCGAAGCCCTCGTGGGTGCCCGCCTGCCATACGCCGAAGGTCACCCCGCCCGGGTCCTGCGCGAGCAGCATCGACCCGAACCCGCCCACCGTCATGGGCTGCATGAGGACCTTGCCGCCGTGGTCGCGGATCCTCTCCGCCGTGGCGCCGACGTCCGGCGACGAGAAGTACAGGCACCAGGCCGACTGGCCCTCCTGACCGGGCATCGGGGGGACGACGGCGGCGACGGCCTTGCCGTCCGCGTAGGCCTGTGTGTAGTTGCCGTACTCCGAGGAGCTCTCCCCGAAGGTCCATCCCAGCACGTCGCCGTAGAAGCGCTTCGCGCCCTCCAGATCGGCGAACATCGCGTCGGCCCAGCAGGGCACGCCTTCCGGTGGTGCGGCCATGACGGCGGCCCCTTCCCGTTCGATGGATGATCCGATCATCACGCTAGGCGGACCATCCCGCGGTGGCGCGCACACACGACCGAGGCGACGGTTCTGCTTGCCCCGTACGGGCGACACGGCGCTTGCGGGCCCGGGCACGGGGGCAAGGCACTGATACGTCAAAACCGATGACCGGATAAGAGGTACTTCATGCGCCGTGCCGCCGTCATGACCCTCGGAACCGCCGCCGTGCTCGGTCTGCTGGGCGGGCCGGCCGCCACGACGGAACGGGGCGGCTGCGCACCCGGCGTCCCGGCGGCCCGTACCCCGCGCGACCGGTCCGGGGGCCGGCCCCTCGCCCCCGACGGGGAGGCGAAGGACCGGCGTCTGGGCGCGTAGCGGCACCCGGGCCGGCCGCCGGACGGGCTCTAGCGGGGGTCGTCGCCGCGGATCAGCTCGCGGACCATCCGGCAGGTGACGTCGGAGGGGCGGCGCACCCCGATCTCGACGGCGACGGTCCTTATCCGGCGGTTGCTGGCCGTCCGCGGGCGGTAGACGCCCGAGCGGAGCAGCGCGATGGCCAGGCGCATGGCCTTCAACCGGCGGTTGTGCGACTCGTACCAGTCCCGCGGGCGCCCCGCGGGCAGCCGCTTCCTGGGCAGGGTCGGAAGGGTCGGCAGCTCGGTAAGGGGCGGGGCGGCGACAGCCATCGGCATCCTCCTGACAGGGTGGTGCGCTCTTCCTCGACTCTTCGAGTCTACGGCGAGGCACTGACAATCGGCCCTGGTCAGAACGGTCTTGGGGTCGTTCCGCCGGGCGGCCCGGGAGGGGCTGGGAGGAGGCTGGGAGGAGGCCGGGGGCCGTCGGCTCGGCCGGTGGTGTTTCAGCCGGTGGTGTTGAGGAAGCCGATGCCCGTGGCCCCCCACCAGCCGGCCTGGGAGAGGAGCACGCCCACGCCGCACCGCAGCACCAGGGACCGGGGCGTACGGCCGCCGGACGCGGCGCGGAGGCGCCGGTCGAGGGCCATGGCGTGGACGCCGTTGAGGGCGACCAGC
Source organism: Streptomyces sp. NPDC044063 (assembly GCF_056434285.1). Lineage (NCBI taxonomy): Bacteria > Bacillati > Actinomycetota > Actinomycetes > Kitasatosporales > Streptomycetaceae > Streptomyces > Streptomyces sp. NPDC044063. Next base: position 313,374 of record NZ_JBWKFM010000004.1, on the reverse strand, counting down.
AGGACGAGGACGAGCTTGACCCGGGTGAGCGTGGAGCCGGTGTCGGGGTGGAGGAAGACGCCGCTGGCGGTCAGGCCCATGAGGCCGCCCCAGATGGGCAGGTGCACCGCGCTCGCGGTGGAGAGGACGTCGTCGAGGGTGCGCCGGCCGGTGAGCCACAGCGCGCCGATCCAGTCGACGGTGAGCACCGCGCCGAAGCCGACGAGCAGGCAGGCGAGGTGGAGGAAGAGGGCGACCCGGTGGAGCAGCGGGTCGGCGTGCACATGCGGCGCCGCCCAGACGGCGGCGGCCCAGACGGCGCAGGCGGCGCCGGCCGCGAGCAACTGGACGGCCCCATGGGGCAGCAGGCTCCCCTGATTCCTCGGGGCGGTGAGCCCGGCGGGGGCGGAGGACGGAACGGTGGCGGAGGCGAGGGCGGTCATGGTCCGGTCACCGGGACGCGCGGACGGCGGGCGGCGCGGAGGGAGTGCGCGAGATCCGTGGCGGGACATACGGATATGAGCGTTATGGGATTCATGACGGCACTCACGGCGACTCCAGGTGTTTAGGCGAGGCTTACCTAAGAGGTTGTTCGACCGGATGTCAAACCCGGCCACCGGCCGCCCGCGACCCCTCCGGGCGGGCCCTCGGGCACCCGCCCACCGCGCCACCGCCGGCCCGGCCGACCGCCACCACCCGATCGCCCGGCGGCCCACCGGCAATTGACGTTCCGTCGGCGGTCCATCCAGGTGAGCGCTGGCGCGTCGGACCGGGTCGCGCGCGCCCGCGCCGTATACCCGGGACACGACCCCCGACGCGGACGGGAACGGTGGACGATCATGGTGACGCGGTGGGTGATGTCCCGTCCCCGGCGGGTACTGGCCGGGGCGGTGACGCCGGTCCTGGCCCTGGCGCTGTGGCTCGCGGGGACCGGCCCCGGCCCGGACGCCGGCGGCCGGGCGGCCGCCGGCACCGAGGCCGCCCGGGCCGACGCCGTCCTGGCCGAGCGGTTCGGCGCGGGCCCGCCCCGCCTGGTGCTGCGGGCGGACGCCGCCGGGCCCGCCGCCTCCGCGCCCGTGGCCCGCGCCGGCCTCGCCCTCACGGCCGGTCTCGCCCGCCGGCCGGGCGTACGGCGCGTCCTGACGTACTGGAACACCGGCGCCCCCGAACTGCTCGGCCGCGACGGGCGCAGCGCGCTGCTCGTGGCCGAGCTGGCCGGGGACGACGCGACCGCCGCGCGCACCGCGGCGCGCCTCCTCCCCCGCTTCACCGGCCCTCACGGCCCGCTGCGGGTGACGGCCACCGGCGCCTCCGTCGCCTCAGCGCGGGCCGCCGAGGCCCGCCGGCACGCGCTGCCCCGCGCCGCCGTGCTCGCCGTGGCGGCGACGGCCCTGGTGCTGACCGCCGTGCTCGGCTCCCCGGTGGCCGCGCTGCTCCCGCTGCTGACGGGGCTGTTCGCGGCGCTGGGCGCCCGCGCCCTGGTCGCCGCGCTCGCCGGGGTGGTGCCCGTGCCCGCCCCGGCCGCCGACGCCGCCCTCGCGCTCGGCTTCGGCCTGGCCGCCGCCCATGGCCTGGTCCTCGTCCGCCGCGCCCGCGCCGAGCTCCTGGAGCCGGGCGGTGGGGAACCGGGCGGCGGGGCCCGCGCGGCCGTCCTCGCCGGCGGCGCGGTCGTGGCCGGCCTGGCACCGCTGCTCCTGTTCCCCGACCCGCTCCTCCGCCCACTGGCCCTCGCCGGGCTCGGCGCCGTGCTGTGCGCCGCCCTCGCCGGCGCGGTGGTCCTGCCCGCGCTGCTCGCGGTGGCCGGCCCGTGGACCGCCCGGGGCGACGTGTTCGGCCGGTGGCGCGGGGCGCGGCCCGCCGGGCGGGGCGTGGCGGCGGCCGGGTGCGGCCTGCTGCTCGCCCTCGCCGCGCTGCCGTTCGCGCTCCCCGCCGGTCACCGGACGCCGTCGCCCGGGGGTGCGGACACCGTGGCCGCGGGCGTGGCCCGGGACTTCACCCTGCCCTGGAGCAGGGACGTCGTGGTGGTGCTGCCCGCCACCGACGCCGTCGAGCAGGCGGCCGAGGTGACGGACTACGCGCTCCGCCTATCCGCGCGTACCGATGTCGCCCGGGTGCTGACGGGCCTGGGGACGTACGCCCACGGGCGCGAGGTCGCCGGTCCCACGCCCGCCTCCCTGCCGCGCATCGCCCTGGGCGGCACCTGGCTGGCCGTCACCGGTTCGGGCCCGGCGGCCTCGGACGCGGCGCTCGTACGGACCCTGCGCGCCCTGCCCGCCCCGGGTCCGCGCCTGGTCACCGGCGACGCGGCACGCGCCCTGGACACCGGGGCGGCGACCGCGCGCGCCCTGCCGTTCGCCGCCGCGCTCCTGGCGGGCGGTGCGGCGGCCCTGCTCCTGATGGCCACCCGGTCCGTGACCGCCGCCCTCCGCACCGCCCTGCCGGCCGCGGCGGGCGCGGCCGTCGCGCCGGTGGCGGCGGCCCTCACCCACCCGGACAGCGCCTCGCTCGTGGCGGCGTGCTGCTGCGCCGTCGGGATCGCCCTCGCCCACACGCTGTTCCTCGCCACCCCCTCCCCCGGGGAGCCCGGCGCCGGCCCGGGCCTCGCCCGACGGGCCGTCATGACGGCACCCGGCGTCGCCGCCGTCGTCGTCCTGCCGCTCCTGGCCTCGCGGGTGACGCCCTCGCAGGCGGCCGGCTGCGGCCTCGCGGTCGCCGCGCTGCTGGGCGCCGTGAGCCGAGTGGCGCGGACCGGCCGCCGTACCCCCGCGTCCCTGGCGCACCTGCGGCGCCGCGTGGGGCTGCTGCACACCGTCCTGCGGCCGCCGGCGCCCCCGGGGGCCGTGCCGCCCCAGCAGAAGAAGACCGCGAGGAAGAGGATCCGCACATGACCGCCCACCCGAGCCCCCGCACCGCGGTCCTCCGCGCGGCGGTCGGCGCCCTCCTGCTCGGCGCCCTCACCACGGCGGCCGGCCCCACGGCCCCGCCGGCCACGGCCGTCCCCGCGCACCGGGCGGCGGGTCCGGCCCTGACCTGCGCCCTGGAGATCGCGCCCGCCCGGCCCGTCGCGTTCCGTCCGGGCCTGACCGGCCGCATGCGCCAGGAGACGGTGACCGGCACCGTCCTGCTCGACCGCTGCACCTCGCCCGACGGGAGCCGGCGCGACGTCCGCTCGGGGCGGCTCGTGCTGCGCGGCAGCGCCATGGCCAACTGCCTGACGGCCGACCGGATCGAGGGCTCCGCCACCATCACCTGGTACCACGGCTGGGAGCGGCGCGGCTGGAAGGCCGGCACCTCCCGGCTCCGGCCCGCCGCCCGGGGCGGCGGCTACACCCCGGCCGACGCCTTCCTCAGCGGCACCGTCGTCTCGGGACGCATGGCCCACCGCCATGTGCGCGGCTGGGCGGTGCCCGCCGCCGACGTGACCGGCTGCGCGGTGCGCGGGATGCGGTCGGTCGCGGGGCGGGGCAGCATCTCCTTCCTCTGAGGCCGGCCCGGGAGGCACCGATGGTTCGTCCGGGATTCACCCCAGTGGGGGATATGGATGGGCGGTTCGCCCCTTTCCCCCACGGGCATCCACACCTTCGGCGCCCTCCGGCGCGGAGGGCGGGCCGCCGCCCGGGGAGGAGCGACCGAGACCGTGAGCACGGGCGAACGCCGGCCATGACCGTCCCCGTCCCCACCGCCGCCCGGGCCCTGTCGCGAGCGGCCGAGCTCGGCCTCATCACCACCGACGGCCGGCACCGCGCCCCGGTCCACGACTGGTTCACGGCCCGGCACGTCGCCGACGCGCCGCTGTCGGACGCGGCGGACGTCCACCGGGCCGTACGGCGCGCCCGCGCCGCTCTCGCCCCCGGCCCCGGCGTCGTGCTCGGGCCGGCGCTGCGCTCGCTGCTGCGCGCCGACGCCCCGCGGGTCTGGCCCGTGCTCGCCCAGGCCTGCGGCCTCGGCCCGTACGACACGGCCGCCGAACGCCGGGCCGCCGAGCGGCTGCTGCCGGAGGAGCCCGGCCCCTTCCGGCATCCCCCGTGGCCCTGGCGGCGGGACGCCCCGGCGGCCCCGGAGGCCGCCCGCGCCCCGGCCGTGATGGCCGCCGCGGTCGACACCGCCCGGCCCCTGACCTCGCTCCTGGAGGGCGCCGTGGCCGCCCTGCTGGGCGGGAGCGCCGTGATCAGCTGTGTGGAGCACCACGCCGCGGCCCTGGCCGCCCTGGTGGTCCTGCGGGCCCACGCCGCGGGCCTGCCGCCCGGCCGCTGGCAGCTCCTCGTCCCGGCGCCCGGCCGGGCCCCGGTGCTGCGGGCGCTGCTCGCCGAGCACGCCGACGCCGTGGCCCCGCGGTGCTGCGCGGCCCCGGCCGGGCGCGGAGTGTTCGTGGTGCGGCACGACGGCCGGGTCCGGGCCGCCGCCCGGGCCGCCCTGCGCTCGTGCTTCGCGGTGGCCGGGCGCACCTGCGCCGCCACCCCCGTCGTGGCCGTCCACATCGACCACTGGAGCGACTTCCTGGGGCATCTGGTGCGCCGGGCCGACCGTCTCGGCACCATGGCGCCGGTGTCCTCCACCCCGGCCCCGGACCAGCTGGCGGCGCTGCGGGCCTGGCTGGACGCCACGACGGCCGCCGGCGCGCTCCTGCTGCACCGGGGCACGGCGCCGCAGGGCCCGTTCGTCCTCACCGAGCCGGTCCCGGAGCGGGTCGGCGCCGCGCCCGTGCCGGTGGGCCCGGTGGCCGTGGTCACCCCCTACACCGAGTGGGCGGACGTGCTGCGGCTCGCCGACCGGGCCGGCCGGCGTCACATCGCCGTCTTCACCCGCACCCCGCCGGCCCGGCTGCTGCCGGACCTCGCGCCACTGGCCGGGACGGCGGAGGCCGTGTGCTTCAACACCGTTCCGCGGCCCGGCCCGTCGGACCGTGCGCCATGAGGACGACCGTGCGGGCTCCGAGGACGCCCGTGCTGACCGCCGTACTCGCCGTACTCGCCACCCTGTGCGGCTTCCTTCCTCCGTCACAGGCCGGCGGGCCGCCGCGTGTGACGGACGTCCGGCCCGAGCGGTCCCTCGAACGGGCCTTCGCCCACTACGCCGACCGGGAGCGCTCGCCGTGGCACTGGACGGGCGCGGACAGCACCTACTCCGTGCCGACGCCCGCCGGTGAGCTGTGGGTGTTCTCCGACACCTTCCTGGGCACGGTGCGCCCCGACGGCTCCCGGTCGCCGGTCACCGACGAGGGCGGCACCACGCCGTTCGTGCACAACAGCCTCGTGCTGTGGACCGCGCGGGGGCCGCGCACCCTCACCGGCCGAAACGCGTCCGGCCGGCCCGCCCCGCTGGTGCCCGATCCCGCGCCCGGCACGTGGTACTGGGCGCGGGCCGGCATCCGGGACGGCCGCGGGGTGAGCGTGGTCTACGCGCACTACGCCCGCACCGGGAACGGCCCGCTGGACGTGGCCTGGCGCGGCAACGCGCTGGCCCGGTTCGCGCCGGGCCCGCCGTCCCGGCCGCTGGTCCCCGTGACGCCGGCGCCCGTCCCGCTGCCGTCCTCGGCGGGCGTCTCGTGGGGCGCGTGGCTGGAGCGCGCGGGCCCGTACACCTATGTCTACGGCACCGCGCCCACCCAGGGGGGCGGCTGCCGGCTGCGGCTGGCCCGCGTCGCGGGCTCCGACCTGCGGGGCCCGTGGCGGTACCGCACCGCGCGGGGCGGCTGGTCCGCGCGGGAGGCGGACGCGGCCCCGCTGGCCGGCCCCGGCGGCGCCCCGCTGGCGGTCTCCGACGAGCTCAGCGTGGTCCGGCACGGCGCCTGGTGGGCGCTGGTGACCCAGCGCGCCGACCAACCGTTCAGCGCCGAGACGCAGCTCGCGTGGGCCCGCGGCCCGGCCGGGCCCTTCACCCGGCCCCGTACGGTCCACACCGCGCCGGAGGCCGGGCCGCTGGGCACGTACCGCAACGCGAACGTCATCGCCTACAACCCGCACGAGCACCCCGAACTGGAGCGCCGGGACGAGCTCGTGCTGTCCTACAACGTCAACAGCCTCGTCCCCGCCGACGTCGTGCGCCGCGCGGACGTCTACCGGCCGCGCTTCCTGCGCGTCACGCTCTCCGGCCACTGACCCCGGCCGCGCCCCGCGGGGCACGGCCGGGTGTCCGGGCCCTACTTGCCGAGCGCGGCCGCGCCCGCCTGGGCGTACTTCTCGTCCAGGTCGCCGCTCGGGGCGCCCGCGACACCGATGCCCGCGACCGGGGCGCCCGAGGCCTGGACCGGGGTGCCGCCGGGCAGGAAGAGGGTGCCGGGGATGTCCTTGAGGTTCGGCACCTGCTGGAGGCGCTTGACCAGCTCCGAGGTGGGGGCGTTCCAGGACACGGCGGTGAAGGCCTTGCGCTGGGCCGACTCGTAGGACTGCGGGCCGGCGCCGTCGCCGCGCAGCATGACCACGGTGTTGCCGTTGCGGTCGACGACGGAGACGGTCACCTTCTGGCCGTCCTTGCGCGCCGCCGCCAGCGCTGCCTGGGCGGCCTTGGTGGCCGCGTCCACGGACAGATGGGCCGAGCGGGTCAGGCCCGCGCCGTCGGCCTGGACGGGCGCGGCCTGCGCGGCCGACGGGGTGGCGGTGGCGGAGACGGCGCCGAAGGTGCCGGCGCCGACGGCGGCCGCGGCGGCGAGACCGGTCAGCACCCGGGCACGGACGGACAGGCGGGGCAGACGCTTCGGGCTGGACATGGGAACTCCTCGGCCGGTGGATCGGTCGGTCGCTACGACTCGACGGGAACGTCTCGATCCTCACCGGCCCGCCACCCCTCGCGGATCATCGTTCCGGCTGCTCCGCCGAGGCGCATCGGACGACCCCGTGTCAACCGATCGGATGATGCGCGACGGCCCCGCACGGTTTAGGACGGAGAGCGACAGAGAAACGGAAGGCCCGGCCCCGAGGAGGCGGGGTCCCGGAAGGAGACGACCGCACGTGCACGCCGACCCCACCACGACCTCGCCCCCGCGGGAGCGGGAGACCAACGCCTGGTGGCTGGCCGCCGTCCGGCACACCGCCTTCCTCCTCCTGCTGGGCGCCTCCCTGGTCCGCTTCCTGATCCGCCACCCCGGCGACCCGCGCACCGCCTGGGTGGTGGCCCTGAGCGCGGTGCTCGCTCTGCTGTACGGGCTCGGGCGCGACGGCGACCGCACGGGGCTGCGCGGCCGGCCGTGGCTCGGCGCGCTCGTCGCCGTGTGGGCCGTCCTCGTCGTCCTCGCCCCCAGCTTCGCCTGGTGCGCGATCCCCCTCGTCTACACGGGCCTGCGGGTCCTGCCCACCCGGGCGGCGCTGATCCTGATCGGCGTCCTGACCGTCTTCGTGACGGCCGCCCAGATCAGCCTCTTCGGCCTCGACCCCAGCCTCGTGGTCGCCCCGCCGGTCGTCGCCGCCATGGCCACCGCCGTCTTCGTCCACATGGAACGCCAGGCCGCCCGGCAGCGGGCCCTGATCGACGACCTGCTGCGCACCCGCCGCGAACTGGCCGCCACCGAACGGCGCGAGGGCACCCTGGCCGAGCGGCAGCGACTGTCGATGGAGATCCACGACACGCTCGCCCAGGGCCTCTCCAGCCAGCGGATGCTGCTCCAGGCCGCCGACCGGGTCTGGGACGCCGACCCCGCCACGGCCCGCGAACACGTCCGCACCGCCACCGGGATCGCCGCCCGCGGCCTGGCCGAGGCCCGCCGCTTCGTCCACGACCTCGCGCCGCCGGAGCTGACACGCGGCGGGCGCCTGGCCGGGGCGCTGCGCGAGCTGGCCGAACGGGAGTCGACCGGTACCCTGACCGTGCGCTTCCACCTGGAGGGCGAGCCCGGGCCGCTGCCCGAGCGGGTGGAGTCGGCGCTGCTGCGCATCGCCCAGGGCGCGCTGGCCAACGTCCGCGAGCACTCCGGCGCCCGCGTGGCGGCCCTCACCCTCACCTGCCTCGGCGACGAGGTGGTCCTCGACGTGGCCGACGACGGGCGCGGCCTGGACCCGCGCGCCGGCCGGCGGCGCGGCCCGCGCGGGGACCGCGGGCACGGACTGCCGGCCATGCGCGCCCGCGCCGAGCGGGCCGGCGGCCGGCTGAGCGTCGAGTCGGTGCCCGGCGAGGGCACCGTCGTCTCCGCCCGCGTCCCCCTTCCCCCGGTCACCCCTTCGGAGCCCTCGTGAACGATCCCGTACGCCTGCTGCTGTGCGACGACCACGTCGTCGTCCGGGCGGGGCTGCTGGCCCTGCTCGCCAGCGAGCCGGGCATCGAGGTGGTGGGCGGGACCGGCAGCGGCGAGGAGGCCGTCGCCCTGGCCGCGCGGCTGCGTCCCGACGTGGTGCTGATGGACCTCCAGCTGGGCCCCGGTCCGGGCGGCGCGGCGGCGATCGACGGGGTGGAGGCCACCCGGCGCATCACCGCGGCGCCCGGCGCGCCCTATGTCCTGGTCCTGACGACGTACGACACGGACGCGGACGTGCGGCGGGCGGTCGACGCCGGGGCCACGGGCTATCTGCTGAAGGCGGAGCCCCCCGAGGAGCTGTTCGCCGCGATCCACGCGGCGGCCCGCGGCCGCACCGCCTTCTCGGCGCCCGTCCTCGGCCGGGTGATGGGACGGGCCCGCGACGGGGGCGCCGCCCCCGGCCGGCTCACCGAGCGGGAGCACGACATCCTCGGGCAGCTGGCACGCGGACTGGGCAACCGGGAGATCGCCCGGGCGCTGTTCATCAGCGAGGCCACCGTCAAGACGCACCTGGGCCGGATCTACGCCAAGCTCGGCGTGGACACCCGGGCGGGCGCGGTGGCCGTGGCCAAGGAGCAGCGGCTGCTGCCGTGACTCACGGCCGGGTGCCGCCGCCGACGGGGTCGTGGTGGATGCGCCCGGCGGGCAGCCCCATCTCCTGGAGGCGGGCGACGGTCGTGGCGACCATCGCGGGCGGGCCGCTGACATAGGCGGTCCGGTTGGACCAGTCGCCGCCCTGCCGTCCGAGGGCGTCGGCGACCGTGCCGCCCAGGCGCGCCGCCGGTTCGTCGCCGAGGACGGGCACCACCCGCAGCCACGGCTTGCGGCGTTCCAGCTCGGCGAGCCACTCCCCCTCGTAGAGGCCGCCCCGGTCCCGGGCACCCACGAGGAGGTGGACCAGCCGGTGCCCGGAGGAGCGGGCCGCCAGCTCCTGCAGCAGCGCCTTGAGCGGGGCGAGCCCGGTCCCGCCCGCCACCATCAGCAGGTCGCGCGTCACCTCCCCGCCCAGCGTCATCGTGCCCCTCGCCGGGCCGAGCCGCAGGGTGTCGCCCACCCGGGTGCGCCGGACCAGGGCGTCGCTGACGCCACCGGCCCCGGTGCGCCGGACGTGGAACTCGACGATGCCGTCGGTCCGGGGCGCACAGGCCATCGAGTAGTGCCGCCAGGCGTGCGGGAGCAGCGGCGACTCCACGGCGGCGTACTGCCCGGCCCGGTAGGGGTAGGCCTCGTGGGTGCGGACGCGCAGCACGGCGAGGTCCGGGCGGCGGACGTCGTGCGCGACCACCTCGCCGTGCCAGGAGGGCGGTTCGCCGATGGCGGCGTCCGCGCCGGCGACCATGGCCTCGACGGCGGAGCGCAGCATGCGCAGCCAGGCCCGTTCCAGCTCCGGGGTCCACCGCTCCCCCGCCCTGATCCGCAGGGCCTCGCACAGCGCGGCCTCGAACGCCTCGTAGTGCGCCGGGCGGACGCCGAGCTTGCGGTGGTCGCGGCCCAGCCGGGTGAAGGTGGTGGTGACCTCGTCGGGCCGGTCCAGATGTTCCGTCAGGTAGTGGAACATACGGGCGAGGTGCTCGCGCTGGAAGTCCATGGACTCGGGGAACAGCGACCGCAGGTAGGGCCAGCGCCGGAACATCACGTCGTACAGATGGGTGATGAGGTCCTCGAAGGGCGTCACCAGGGGCAGCTCACGGTGGATCAGCCGGCGGTCCCCCTCGTCGGGTCCCGCGGCGGGCGCCGTGGTCTCGGCCGGGGCCGGTAACGAGCCCGGCGAGAGCAGCCGGCGGCGCAGTCGCATCGCGTCGTGCCGCGCCAGCAGCGTGTAGTAGTCGTTGCCCTGGGGCGAGGTGTTCACTGCCGGGTCTCCGGTGACGAGGGTGGGGTGGCAAAGCAGTATGACACCGCCCAAACGGTCCCGTTCGGCCCGGGGACAGGGCCGAACGGCCCTGTCCCGAAGGGCGGCCGGCCCGCCCCGGTGCCAGGCTGGCCGGACCAGGGCAGGGCCGACCGAGCGAAGGGCAAGGCCATTGATCACCACCGACTTCCGCACCGGCTCCCCCTGCTGGATCGACCTGGGCACGCCGGACGTCGCCGCGACGGCGGCGTTCTACCGTGCCGTGTTCGACTGGGAGTTCGCGACCATGGGGCCCGAGTCGTCGGACTACGGCGTCCTCAAGCGGGACGGCCGCACGGTGGGCGGGCTGGGCCGGCTCACCGAGGAGGGGGCCCGTTCGGCCTGGATGATCTACTTCAACACGCCCGACGCGCGCGCCACGGCCGAGGCCACCCAACGGGCGGGCGGACAGGTGCGGGTGGCCCCCGTCGACGCGGACGGCGAGGGAACGATGGCCCAGCTGACCGACCCCCAGGGCGGGCAGTTCGCGGTCTGGCAGCCGGGCACGAGCCCCGGCCTGGAGACGGCCGACGTCCCCGGCACCCTGTGCTGGACCGAGCTGTACACCACCGACGCCGCGGCCGCGAAGGCCTTCTACGGCTCCCTCTTCGGCTGGCAGACGTCGGACATGGAGCTGCCGGGCGGCGGGGGCACGTACACGATCGTCACCCCGGCCGGCGCCGGTGAGGAGCGCATGCAGGGCGGCATCATGGGACTCCCCGCCGAGCACCTCACGCTCACCGGCGGCCGGCCGTACTGGCACCCGGTCTTCGCCGTGGAGGACTGCGACGCCGCGTTCGCCCGGGTCCTCGAGAACGGCGGCCGCTCGCAGATGGGGCCGGAGGACGCCGAGGGGGTGGGCCGGCTGGCCGTGTGCCTGGACCCCTCCGGCGCGGACTTCGTCCTGCTCAAACCCGCCTCGGCCTAGGCCGTGTCTTACGGATCAGCTTCCGGCGAGGGGGGACCTGACGTAGATCTCGCCGGTGGCCTCCTTGGGGATCTCCTGCTTCACCATGGAGGCCGCCCGGTCGACGGGCGCGGTGTCGAGGGACGTGAGCCGGGAGACCCGCTCGGTCAGCGGGCCGCCGCCCTGACCCGTGTCCTCGGCGGCCGCCCGGGCCGTGCCTGCGGAGAGGGCGAGCCCGCAGGCGGCGAGGAGGACCGAGCCCGCGGTGAGACGCGTCGTGATGCGATTCTTCATGACTTTCCCAACGATCGCGGGGCATGACGGACACTGTCCCCGGCCACTCCCGGAACGCGGCCGGGAAACCGAACGGCCCGCCCCCGCGTCTCCCAGGCTGCCGTGCGAGGCTGGAGGAACCAGCCGAGGGACCACACGCCAGGACAGGGGACAGGGTGAGCGACATAGGGGGGCGGCCGGCCGCGACGGTCGCGACGGCCGGACCGGCGGCCGGAGAACCGGGGCGGGTGCTCAGGCCGCGGGGGCTGGTGGACCTGCGCGGAGGCGGCCAGGAGCGGGAGCCGCTCGCCGTCCCCGCCGTGCTGTCCTATCCCCCGGGCTCCGTGGTGGTCGTCTCCGGCCTGCCCGGCAGCGGCAAGAGCACCCTGCTGCGCCGCTGGTCCGAAGCCGCGCCCGTGATCGACCCGCGCACCGTGCACGTCGCCTGCGAGTCCGTGATGCCCGACCGCCTGCCCTACGCGGTGTACCGGCCCTGGGCCCGGCTGGAGCACGCCCGCTGGCTGCGCGCCGAGGTGCGCGGCGGCGGGGCGATGCTGGTGCACGACTGCGGCAGCCGGCCCTGGATGCGCCGCTGGCTGGCCCGCGCGGCGGGCCGCCAGGGACGCGAGCTGCACGTCGTGCTGCTGGACGTGGGCGCCGGCGAGGCCCTGGCCGGCCAGCGGGCGCGCGGCCGGTGGGCGCCGGCCCGTACCTTCGCCCGGCACCGGCGCGGCCTCGACCGGCTGCTGAGCACCCTGTCCGGGGCGCCCGGGACCGGGCCGCGACCGGACCGGACGGTCCCGCTGCCGGACGCGGTCGCCGAGGCCGCCTCGGTGGTGCTGCTCGACCGGACCTCGCGCGAGCACGTCACGGCCGTGGAGTTCACCGGCTCCTGAGAAGACCGTGCGGCCCGGGCCTCAGGCAGCCCGGGCCTCAGGCGGTCCGGGCCTCCTCCAGGACGAACACGGGGATCTCCCGGTCGGTCTTCGCCTGGTAGTCGGCGTAGTCCGGGTACGCCGCCACCGCGCGCTCCCACCACAGCGCCTTCTCCTCGCCCGTGACCTCGCGGGCCACCATGTCCCGTCTCACCGGGCCGTCCTGCAGCTCGACGAGCGGATGGGAGGTGAGGTTGAAGTACCACACGGGATGCCGGGGAGCGCCGCCCTGCGAGGCGACCACCGCGTAGGCCCCGTCGTGCTCGACACGCATCAGCGGCGTCTTGCGCAGCTTCCCGGTCCGCGCCCCGACCGAGGTCAGGACGATCACCGGCATGCCGCGCAGCGTCGTACCCCGGGTGCCCCCGGAGCTCTCGTACAGCTCGACCTGCTCGCGGACCCACTGGGCGGAACTCGGCTCGTACACACCGTCAAGAGGCATGGTCCCCAGTGAACCTGACGGACGGCGCGCCCACCAGAGCCACGCGCCGGGGCGCGCGCCCCGGCGTGATCGGACCAGTGGGGTCAGAGCGGCGCGTCCGGCGGCAGGCGCCGGACGCCCGGCAGATGGGCGTCCAGCTCGCCGGGCTCGAACCGGCACATGCCCAGCACGTGCCAGAACTCCCCCGCCACCTCACCGTCGAACTTGTAGCCGCCCGAGGGCGTCACGGTCGCCCAGCCGCCCGGCACCCCGACGAGGGTGGCCCGCGCGACGGGCAGACCCTCGTCCGGCACCGACCACAGCCGCACCGTGCCGTCCTCGCCACCGCTCGCCAGCAGCGAACCGTCGGGGCTGAAGGCGAGGGCGAGCACCCGGCCGGTGTGGCCGGTGAGGACCCCGCTCTCCCGCCCGCTCACCGGATCCCACAGCCGGACGGTCCGGTCGTCGCCCGCCGTGGCCAGCAGCTGCCGGACGGGATGGGCGGCCGCGGCCCACAGCCGCCCAAAGTGGCCGCGCAGGTGGTGCCGGAGCCGGCCGTTCTGCCAGACGATGGCCTGCCCGTCCCACGAGGCGCTCGCCAGCCAGGCGTCGCCCGACCCGTGCACCACCGCGTACACCCGGTCCGTGTGGCCGGCCAGCTCGGCGGTCAGCCGGCTCGCGGTCAGGTCCCACAGCCGGACGTACGCGTCGTCGCAGCCGGTGGCCAGGCCCGCGCCGTCGGCGGTGAAGGAGATGGACCGCACCCGGCCGCGGTGCTGGGCCAGGGTGGCCACGTGCGCGCCGGTGCTGCGGTACCACAGCCGTACGGTGTCGTCGTCGTTGGCGGTGGCGAGGACCTCCCCGTCGGCGCTGAACGCCTCGGCCCAGACGTGGTCGGTCTCGGCGTCGATCTCGCGCTGGTACTCCCCCGTGACGGCGTTCCAGACGTAGACGTCGCCGTCGCTGCTGGGGGTGGCCAGCAGGGGCGCTCCGGGGGTGAACACGGCGGAGACCAACCGGTCGTTGTCGCCGGTGAGCTCCCGCAGGGCGCGGCCGGTGGCGGGCTCCCAGAGGCGGACCACGCCGTCGTTGCCGCAGGCCGCGAGGTGCTCGCCGGAGGCGCCGAAGGCGAGGCCGACGACCTTGCGGCCGTGGCCGCGCAGGATGCTCCGGCCGCGGCCGGTGACGGTGTCCCACAGCCGCACCGCCCCGTCGTTGCCGGCCGAGACCAGCAGCGGCCCGCTGTCCGGGGCGCCCGCCGCAGCATCGTGCGGCCGGAACCGGCAGGCCCACACCGACCCCTGGTGCTCGGCCGGCTGGCGGCGCAGCGCGGTGGCCGACCAGCCGTCACCCGCGGCGGCGGGGGTCAGCTGCCAGAGCCGGACCGAGCCGTCGCTGCCGCCCGCGGCCAGCATGCCGCCCTCGGGGTCGAACACCACCTGGTAGACGGCCCCGCCGCAGGACACCGGCTCGCCGGCCGGGCGCCCGGTGCGCGGGTCCCACAGCAGGACGCGGCCCTCGGTGTCGCCGCTGGCCAGCAGCGTGCCGGAGGGGTGGAAGTCCAGGGTGTAGACGCGGCCCATGTGGCCGGCGCAGGCGTGCCGCGGCCGGCGCGCTGCCACGTCCCAGATCCGGACGGTGCCGCGCTCGCCGTCGCCCATGTCGCCGGTGGCCAGGAGGGTGCCGTCGGGGCTGAAGGAGGCGCGGTAGACCGCCCCGCGGTGGCCGGGCAGCTCGCCGAGGAGCCGGCCGGAGGCGGTGTCCCACAGCCGTACGGAGGCCGCCGCGTCGCCGGTGGCCAGGACCGTGCCGTCGGGGCTGAACACGGCGGTGTAGACGGGCGCGTGGTGGCCCGCCATCCGGTGGGCGGGGGTGCCGGTGACGGCGTCCCACAGGGTGACGGTGCCGTCGGCGTCGCCGGTGGCCAGCCGGGTGCCGGACCGGTCGAGGGAGACGGGCCACACGCCGCCGGGATGCACCTCCAGGCGGTGCCGGCAGGCGCCGGAGACCGGGTCCCACAGCCGTACGGTGCCGTCGGCCCCGCCGGTGGCCAGGACGCCGGGGCGGAACTTCACGGCGTAGACGCGGCCCATGTGGCCGTGGAGGGTGCGCAGCGCCGTACCGGTGGAGCCGTCGCACACCAGGACGCCGCCGTCCTCGCCACCGAGGGCGAGGAGTTCGCCGCCGGGGCTGAAGGCGACGGGCTCGGGCAGCCGGCTGGTGCGCATGTCGAAGCCGTACGGGACGCCGACCGCGGCGGGTCGCAGGCCCGGCTCGGCGGACAGCCCGGGGGCGACGGCGGCGGCCCGCAGCTCGGGGGTGCCGAGCAGGGCCGGCTCGGTGACCGCGTCAACGAGGGCGGCGCGGTGCCAGCTGCCGCCGGCGACGCGGGCGCCGCGCAGGTCGGTACGGATCAGGCGGGCCCGGCGCAGGTCCGCCTCCCGCAGGTCGGCGCCGGAGAGGTCGGCGTCGTCCAGCCGGGCCCCGGCCAGCCGGGCCTCGCGCAGCACGGCGCCGGAGAAGTCGGCGCCCACCAGGCTGGCGTCGGTCAGGTCGGCGCGGGTGAGGTCGACGCCGGAGAAGTCGCGGTAGGAGAGGTCCTCGCCGGCGAGGACGGCCCCGCGCAGGTCGGTGTGGGCGGGGACGCGCAGCCTGCTGAGGATCTTGACGGCGTTGGCCCGGGCGATGTCGCCGGGGTCGCCGTCCGCCTCGGCGGCGAGGGCTCTCTCGGCCCACCGCTGGCAGGTGCGGTGGTCGGCGAGGTCGCACAGGAACTCGACGGCGAGGCGGCTGAGGTGGCGGCGGGAGAGCAGGCCGCCGTCGCCGTGTCCCTCGTCGCCGAGCCGGGCGGCGGCCTCCCGGGCCACCAGCCATTCGGCCACGGAGCCGTGGATGAAGCGGAAGAGGCCGTCGTCGGTGCGGACGAGGAGGCTGCCGGAGCCGACGGCGTGCGCGGCCTGCGGTACGGACAGCCTGCTGTCAGCGAGCTCGGTGAGGGTCTCGGCCACGTCGTTGAGCTCGTCCAGCCGCAGCGCGCCCTCGCCGCTCTCCCACAGCCGCAGGGCGAGGGTGGTGACGGCCTGCCACAGCTGGCGCGGGCCGAGCCCGGGGGTGCCGCCGGGCTCACCGCGGCCGCGCCGGGCCTCGAACTCCAGCCAGGCCGTGAACACCTCCTCGTAGAGCCCGGCGGGGCTCAGGGCGCGGCCGGCGCCGGCGACCGCGCGCAGCCGTTCGTGGTCGAGGTCGGCGACGAAGCTGAGCAGCCGGGGGTTGCGGCAGAGGGCGAGGAGGTCGGGGATGCCTTCGAGCAGCCGCATCCGGCGGTCGGCGGCGGGCGCGTCGCCGTAGCGGTTGACCAGGTAGGAGCGGATCTGCCGCGGGGTGAACTCCTGGACGGCCAGGACCCGGCGCTGCGGGAGCAGCCCGACCCGCTCGCCGAGGGCGGTGAGCACCTGGGCCTGGGAGCGGAAGTGCTGGGTGCGGCTGCTGACGACGATCTTGGCGCTGTCGACGGCGGCGTCCAGGAGCACCTGGAGGTGGTCGGCGGCACGGTCGTAGCTGACCTGGTTGACCAGCTCGTCGAAGCCGTCGAAGAGCAGGACGATGCGGCCCTGCCGGAGCATGTAGCGGAAGGCCCGCAGGTCGATGGTGTCGACGCCGTGGCCGGCCAGGTGGGCGGCGACGAGGCCGTCGAGGGTGTGGGCCTTGTCGAGGGCGTTCAGCTGGATCAGCACCGGGACGAGGTGGGGCAGTTCCTCGGGGATCCGGCGGGCCACCTCGCGCAGGGCGAAGGTCTTGCCGTGCCCGAAGTCGCCGAGGAGCAGCAGGAAGCGGCCGTGGTCGGCGTCGAGCATGCGCAGCACGTCGTCGACGAGGCCGTCGCGCTCGGCGCCGCCGGGGCGTTCGAGCTCGCGGTAGCGCTGGGGGAGGTAGAGCGCGGGCTGGTACTGGGGGTCGCCGGTCAGCCGCGCGGTCTGGGCGGTGACGTAGCCGCGCAGGTCGAGCAGGCCCTGGAAGGCGGTGAAGCTGCGCACGAGGACGCCGCGCCGGCGGGCGCGTTCGCGCAGGGCGCGGTCGGGCGGCGGGCCGTCGTGGACCAGCTCGGCGTCGGGTTCGGTGCCGGCGGCGTGGACGTGGTCGATGAAGCGGTCGACGTCCTCGGCGGTCGGGGTGCCGGAGCAGACGCCGACGCGCTGCTGGCGTACGAACCCCGATTCGGTCCAGGTCACCAGCAGGCTGGGCGGGTCGCCCGGGATGCGGCGGAGCTGGACGCCGTCGTGGCGGATGCGGCAGACGTCGGCGACCCGGTCGACGAGCGCCTCCAGGGGGCCCTGGACGGCGCGGGTCTCCGGCGCGTCCGGCGCCGGCGGCTCGGGCGCCGTGCCACCGGGTCCCGCCGCGCCCCCGTCGGCGGGGCCGGTCCCGCCGGGGGCGGGGGCGGGTTCGAGGACGCGGCTGGCGGGCCAGGCGACGGCGTACCGGCGCGGGGTCCCGTCGGGGCGCTCCGGCCAGTGGACGAGCCCGTCGCGGGTGAGCTGGAGCAGCCGGTGCCGGCCGGGCGCCGAGGCGCCGACGACGGGCAGCTCGCGGCCGGCGACGGACAGCGCGAGGGCCTCCGCCGGACCGGCGCCGGGGCGCGTGTCGCCCGTGGGGCCGTGCAGCAGCAGGTGCAGCCGGGGCGCGGTGAGACGGGTGAGGACGTCGGAGTCGCGCAGCCGCGGGACGGCCGCGCGCCGCCCGGGGGCCGGGACACGGCCCGGGTCGTAGCCGAGGACACGCGTGGGCCGGTCGGGGCCCGTGCGGTCCGGGACGGGGCGGGCGGGGGCCGGATCGGCGGGGGCGAGCGGGCCGCCGGCCTCGGGCGGGTGGCGCAGCGCGCCGAGCCGCAGCCAGCCCTCCCGCTCGTACGGGCGCAGGGCCTGCGCGAACCAGGCGGCCTGTTCGGCGCCGATCCAGCCGTACTGGTCGTCGGCCCGGTGGCTGTAGGCCATGGAGGAGTTCAGCCCGGCGACGACGGTGCGCAGGGCGGGCACGGGGAACAGGCTCCAGGGCTGGTCGCCGTCGAAGACGGTGTCGAGGCCCTGGTAGAGCTCCTGGAACAGCCGTGCGTAGTGGCGCCACTTGGGCCAGTACGGCGGCCGGGGCTGCATCTCGTCGGCCTCGCACGTGCTGAAGTAGGCGCGGCAGGCCGCCTGGTTGACGTCCTGGCCGCCGGGGACGACGGCGAGCCGGTCGGCGGCGAGGCCGAGCCGGGAGCGCAGCCCGGTCAGGAAGTTCAGCGCCTGGTCGCATTCGCGGGGGCTGCCGGAGGCGGTGAGGTCGCCGGTGACGACGAGCAGGTCGGGGGCCGGGGCGCCGGCGTCGGTCAGCTCGACGAGGTCGCCCCAGACGGCGGCCTGGAGCTCGGCGGGGTCGGCGCCGCGGCCGAAGGCGGGCCCGGCGAGGTGGAGGACGGTCAGCGTCTCCCGGCCGCCGCCGCCCTCGGGGGCCTGGGGGTAGCCGGGCGGGACGGCGGGCCGGCGGCGGCCCGCCCAGCCGGGGCTGCCGGGCCGGCTGCCGGGCGGGGTCCCGGGCGGCGGGATGTGCGCCGGCGGCGGGGCCGCCGGGCGCTCCGGCGGCTCGGGGAAGCCGGGGAAGCGCGGGTCGCGGTCGGGCCGGGCCCGGCCCTGGAGGGCGTGGCCGACGCGGGTGAGGAGCAGTTCCCGGGCCGCGTCGGTCTCCTGGACGCCGACGAGGTCCACGTAGGTGATGGTGGCCAGCAGCCCCTCGACGGGGATGTCCTCGACGCGGACGGTGATCAGCCGGCGTTCGGGGGCGTCCGGGTCGGCGCGCAGCGCGGCCTGCCATTCCATCCGGCCGTAACGGGAGCGCTCGTAGTTGCGGGAGAGGACGGCGATGACGGCGGCGGACTGGCTGACGCCGCGGTCCATGAAGTCGACGAAGTTCGTGCCCGGCACGAAGTCCCAGGCCTGGATGACCGTGCGGTAGCCCGCCTCCTCCAGGGTCCAGGCGATCCAGGCCGCCCACCGCTCGTCGGCCGGCGAGTAGCTGATGAAGAAGTCCAACAGCCGGTTCTGCCCGGCGATTTCCTGGCGTGCGACCATGGGCCCATCCTAGGAACCGTCTTCCGCCCGGTCACTGTGTTCGCACGAATGCTGTGCGATGCTCTTGTCCGTGTGCGCCATAC
Source organism: Streptomyces sp. NPDC044063 (assembly GCF_056434285.1). Lineage (NCBI taxonomy): Bacteria > Bacillati > Actinomycetota > Actinomycetes > Kitasatosporales > Streptomycetaceae > Streptomyces > Streptomyces sp. NPDC044063. The sequence goes on along the minus strand of NZ_JBWKFM010000004.1, from coordinate 294,557 downwards.
GACGTCTGCATGTGCTGGACCTGCTGGCCGGGGGGGTGCTGACCTGCGGCCTGCTGTGCCTCGCCACGGGGCTGCTGCCGGCCCGCGCGGCGGGGGACGCGATGACCCGCATCGCGCCGCTGCTGGCCTTCCTCGGCACGGTGATCGTGCTGGCCGAGCTCACCAGCCGGGCCGGGGTGTTCGACGTGGTGGCCTCGTGGGTGGCCCGGGCGGGGCGCGGCAGTTACGCGGCGCTGTTCGTGCTGTGCGTGGTCTTCGCCTCCCTCACCACGATCACCCTGAACCTCGACACCACGGCGGTGCTGCTGACACCGGTGATGCTGGCACTGGCGTCCCGGGTGGGCATCGCGGCGGTGCCGCTGGCGATGACGACGGTGTGGCTGGCGAACACCGCGAGCCTGCTGCTGCCGGTGTCCAACCTGACGAACCTGCTGGCCGCGGACCGGGTGGCACTCTCCCCCACGGGCCTGGCGGCCCGTATGTGGGCCCCCCAACTGGCCTCCGTCGTGGTGACCATGGGGTGCCTGTGGCTGTTCTTCTGGCGGCGCGGGGCACGCGGCGCCGACTCCTACGCGCCGCCGGCGCTCCACCGCCCGGACGACCGGGTGCTGTTCCGGGTGTGCGCCGTGGCGTGCGCGGGGTTCCTGCTGGCCATCCTGGTCGACGCGGTACCGCTGTGGGCGGCGTCGGCGGGCGCCGCCGCGATCGCCGTGGGGGCCTTCGCGCTCCGGGCGCGGTCGGTGCTGCGGCCGTCGCTGGTGCCGTGGCGGCTCCTGGTGCTCGTGCCGGGGCTGTTCCTGGTGGTGGAGACGGTCGACGTCAACGGCCTCCACCACCTGCTGGCGACGGCGGTGGGAACGGACGGCGCGCTGCCGGGGATGCTGCGGGCGGCCGCGGTCGGGGGCGGGTTGTCCAACGCGCTCAACAACCTCCCGGTGTACCTGGCCGGGGAGTCGGCGGTGCCGGTGGACAACCACGACCAGTTGCTCGCCCTGCTGATCGGCACCAACGTCGGCCCGGTGGTGACCCCCTGGGCCTCGCTGGCGACGCTGCTGTGGTTCGAGCGCTGTCACGCGCAGGGGGTCGGGGTGTCGCTGCGGCGGTTCATGGCCACCGGCGCGGTCCTCGCGGCCACCGCCCTGCCGGCGGCGGTCGTCGCGCTCGCCCTCACGGGGTGAGGCCGCGCCTCACCCTCGTCACCCCGTGACCAGGGGCGGACGGCCGTTCTCCGCCCGGCGGGTGAGCAGCCCCAGGAGGTAGGGGATGTCCTCGGGGCGCCCGGCGACGAAACTGCGGTCCGTGTCCGGGCCGCTGACGCTGCCGTGGAAGGCGCCGCCGTCCAGCGCCCGGATCTCCAGGCCCGCCTCGGCCGCCAGCAGCGCGCCCGCCGGGAAGTCGATGGCCTCGGCGCGGTAGCCGACGAAACCGTCGATGTCACCGCGGGCGAGCATCGCCCACGCCAGCAGCGGCGCCCACAGCTGCAACAGGCGGCGGCAGCGCGCCTCCAGCGCGTCCTTGAGCGCGCAGGCCACCGGATCACGGCGGCCGACCGCGTGCCCCTGCGTCCAGGCGATCAGCGGCCCGGCGTGCGACAGCGGCCCGCGGGGCCCGGTCAGCCGGCCGCGCGGGCCGTGGGCGCCGCCGCCGGCCGACGCCGTCCACGTCCGGTCCGTCACCGGGTCGTGGACCACCCCGACCACGGGACGCTCGTCGACGCACAGGGCGACGCCCACCACGTAGGCGGGCAGCCCGATGGCGACGTTGTTGCTGCCGTCCAGTGGGTCGACCAGCCAGGTGCGGCGTGTGCCCGGCCCGTCCGCGCCGTACGCGCCCGCCTCCTCGGCGAGGATCCGGTCCCGCGGGTAGTGCTCCCTCAGGCGACGCACCACCAGGCGCTCGGCCAGCAGGTCGAGGTCGGTGACCACGTCGCCGGCGTCGCCCTTGGCCCGGACGCCGTAGTCGTCGTGGAAACGGGAACGCAGCAGCGCCCCGGCCTCGCGGGCGGCGTCCACGGCCACCCGGCGTTCCGCCGCGAAGCGCCGCGCCGCCGGGGCCGGGGCCGGTGCTGTCGCCGGGGCCGGTGCCGGGGACCGCGGGCCGTCGTCATCGGGAAGGGTGTCCATCGATCCTCCTGAGGACGGTGCGCGCCGCGCGGGCGGTCAGCGCGGCGTCGCATGTCTGTCGTACCACCCGGTGGAGGGTGCCATGCAGCGGCCCGAGGCTGAGATCGTGGCGGCCGGGCAGCGAGCGGCCCAGCAGCAGGGTGGCGGCGGACGTGCCCGGCGGCACGACGGTCGCGTGGAAGTGGCCGGCCGGCAGCGTGTAGACCTGGCCGGGCCCGCTGGTCTCCTCGGCCCCGGCCGTATGGACGACCAGCCGCGAGGTCGGCCGGATCTCGTCCACGGCCGAGGCGCCGCTGCGCACTTCGTAGACGCGGTGGGTGGGACGCCCGGACTCGTCGCGCACCCGGACCCGCAGATTGCCGACCTCGCCGTACAGCACGCAGCTGGCCAGGTCCCAGCTGTGCGCGTGCACGGGCGAGGTGGTGGGCCCCGCGGCCGCGGGGCCCGCCTCGGGGCCGAAGACGTGGACGCACACCCCGCGGTCCTCCCGCCGCTCCACCGGCAGACACAGGAATCCCAGCGGGTGACGCACGGCGCGCAGTTCGCGCCGTCCCGAGGCGATCTCCTCCAGGACGGCCGCGGCGGCCCCCAGCAGCGCGTCCGCGCCCCCGGTGCCGTCACGGGCCCTGGTGCCGTCACGGGCACGGGTCATGGCCTCGTCGATCAGTCCGTAGTCCACGGGACGACGCACGGGGGAGTTCACCTCCGGTACGGATTCTCCGCGTGCAGTGCCTTCTCGATGATGTCGCCGACGTCGCGGTCGGTGAAGGACACCGGAAGGGACAGCGCCAGGCCGTCGAAGAGCCGCAGGACCTCGTCGACCGTGGGCTCCTCGCTCAGCGGGACGGTGCGGCTGAGATCGAGCGTGAGGGCCTGCTCGCGGCTCTGGTGGAGCTCGGTGACGTAGTAGTCGTACAGCGGACGGTCACGCTCCACGAGGAGGTTGACGCGCTGCGGATCATCCTGGGTGATGATCAGACAGGACGACGACAGATCGAACCGCAGGGTCGGCACGACCGACGAGAGGTAGACGTCGATCTCCAGGGTGTCCAGCCGCTGCCGGTACCAGCAGGCGGCCAGCACGGTGGCGAAGGACTCCTTGCGCGTGCGCTCGGCGGTCCAGGCCTCGGCGGGGACGGCGTGGAGGCGGTGCGCGAAGGTCTGCCGGAAGCGCGCGTAGGCGGCGCAGGCCTGCTCGTCGGCCGGGTTGACGATGTCGATCTTCATGGTGAGGGAGCGGCGCTGGCGCTGGGCCTCCCTGACGCACACCGGCAGCGTCACCGCGCGCAGATACGTGCCCGTGCCGCCCTTGAAGACCCACCGGTCCGTGTTCAGGCGCGCCCGGTCCAGGGCGTTCTCCAGTTCGGCGCCGGAGAGCGAGCGGACCATGGTGAGGTCCTCCAGGGCGTGCCGGGTGCCGCTCATCGCCTCGCGGATGTCGGTCGTCCGGCGGCGTCGCTCGGTCAGTGTGCCGAACACCAGCGCGGCCAGGACGAGGAGGATCGCGCCCGAGGTGACATTGGCGTCGATCTTCTGGTCGAGGACGTCCAGCGTGCCGATGATCAGGGCGGCGGCCAGCGCCACCACGCCGTCGAGGTTTCTGAGCGTCCAGGCGACGGCCTGTTCGATCCCGCGTCCCACTCCCGCCGCTCTGCGCGCCATCGGCCCACGACCTCCCCCGGTTACGGCAATCGTAGGAGGGGTGACTGGCCGAAAGCCAGGCTGTGCGTCAGCCGTTGACGGTCCCCGGGTCGGCGGCCGGCCACGCGCGACCGGCCGCCGGGCCCCGGGGCCCGTCCACCGCCGCCGCCCGTCAGGCCTGGACCTCCGGTGTCATCGGCGGCTCCGGCGGGGTCCACGGCGTCGGCCCGAACAGCACCGCGCGCAGCACGGACGGGGCGAACAGCGCGGTGGCCGGCTCGGACAGGGACAGCACCCGCCGGAAGACCCGGTCGACCCTGGGGTCACCGGTGGCGCGCACCTGCGCCCGCCGCAGGTACCAGTCGCCGGGCTTGTCCACGAGGCGCGGACGCAGGGCGTTGCCGGTGGCGCCCGGCATGTTCTTGTCCGCGCCCGCCGAGATCTCCCACGCCTGCCGGGCCGCCTCGAACAGGGTCTTCTGCACGCGCAGGGTCGTGGGCACCCGGCGCCGGTCGGCCAGCACGTCGCGCAGCGCGACGGCGCCGATCGCGGCCACCGACATGCCCTGACCGTAAACGGGGTTGAAGGAGCACAGGGCCTCGCCGGTGGCCAGGAAGCCGGCCGGGCGGCGGCCGGGCCGGTCGTAGCGGCGCCGGATGTTGGCGGTCTTCCGGAAGCCGTGGATGGGCGTGTCCGGTTCCGCCTTCTGCAGCCAGTCGTACAGGATCGGGTGCGGCAGGCGGGAGGCGAACTCGACGAACCCCTCCTCGTCGGTGGGCGGTTCGGCCCCGCGCAGCCCGGAGAGGATCACCGACCAGCGGCCGTTCTCCAGCGGCATCAGGATGCCGCCCTCCAGCTGATCGGGGTTCGGGATGATGTAGACACCGCGGAACGTGGGCTCCTCGTCCCGGCCCGAGGAACGGAAGAAGCGCGTGGCGTACGCCAGACCCGTCTCCAGCACCTCCTCGTGCGGCGGTTCGGCGCCCAGGTCCGTCAGCCACGCCGGCGCCCGCGACGAGCGCCCGGAGGCGTCCACCACGAGATCGGCCGGCAGCTCACGGACCGCCGCCCGGTCACCGGCACTCCCCCGCTCGCGCAGCCGCACACCGCGCACCCGGGTCGCGCTGCCCAACAGGCCGGTGACCTCCGCGCCCTCGACGACGGCGATCCGCGGTCCGGCCAGCACCCGGCGGCGCACCAGCCAGTCGGACAGGGGTCGCGACCCGGAGAGAATCTGGGTGATCGGCGCCGTTCTGCGGTACCAGCGCCCCGCCTGCCACTGCACCATGTCGCGGGGCCCCCACACGGTCGGCGCGCCGTGCTCCCGCATCTCGGCGAGGATGCCCGGCAGCAACGACTCCAGCGCCTCCTGCCCGCTCTCCAGCATCACGTGCGTGTGCCGGTCCTGCGGCACACCGGCACGGTTCCCGGGCCCCTCGGGGAAGCGGTCGCGCTCCACGAGCGTCACCGCGTCGGCGTGCGCGCTCAGCACATGCGCCACCAGCAGCCCCGCCAGGCCACCCCCGATCACCACGGCACGCCGCGCCACCCGCGCCGGCACCACCGCGTCCCCCGCGCCCACTGCGTCCTCCATACCCACCCCATCCGGTCGGCCGGCCCCAACTAGCCTTTGTGGCAACGTTACCGGGGACTCGCCGGGGGCGCCCCGCCGGACGCGGGAACCGTCGTGGCGGGGCGTGCGCGGGGTCAGTGATCCGGCTCGACCAGCCGGATCGCGTTGAGCACGGCCGCGAGGGCGCGGTCGTCGCCGTCCTGAGAGGTCGCGGCCACGTCGAGCGCGGTGTCGGCGAACTTGATGACGTGCGCGTCGCCGTGGGCCGCGGCGCGGGCGAAGACCTCCTCGGGGGTGAGGGAGGAGGCGTCGGGCGCCGGGAGCGGTTCGTCGGCCGCGTAGATCGTGGTGATCGCGGCGGTCGCGGCCCAGGCGGCCGCGAGCGACGGGCCCCACTGCTCGTGCGGGAGCGCGGGGAGCACGCGCAGTACGGCGTTGGGGGCGGTGGCGGCGTGGACGAGCATGACGCCCTGGCCGTGCCCGTGGGTGCCGTAGGTCAGGGTGGCGGCGCGGACGAGCGCGGCGAGCTGTTCCCGTACGGCCTCGGGGGTTTCGGGCACGCGCAGCGAGGAGGCCGTCCCGAGCCAGCCGGGGGTGTCCGGCAGCTGGTCGTAGCCGCGCTGGGGGACCAGGTTCCGCTCCGCGACGCGGGGGAGCGCGGCGAGGGCCTCGGCGGGCGTCGCGCGGCCGGAGGGCGTGACGGCCACCGGCAGGAGGAGGTGCCGGGCGGCCCAGTAGCCCAGCGCGATCGCCAGTTCGCTCAGCCGGGTGGCGTCCTCGCCGTCGTCCAGCAGGGCGCGGACGGCGTGGCCGACGCGGATCGCGGGGTGGGTCGCGGCGCCGGCGATGCCGGGCAGCAGGCGGGGCCACCACTCGGCGAGGACGTCGCGCCAGGGCCGTTCGGCGATGAGCCGGGAGAAGTGGCCCGTCCAGTCGGTGATCCGCTTCGGGTCGCCCAGCGCCTCGCGCCAGTCGGCGTCGCCGATCGGCGACAGCGCGGGGGGTAACTCCTCCAGCCGCGTCTCGTAGGCGTCGAGCCAGCGGTGGACGTCCGGGGCGTGGCCGTGGCGGACCAGCGCCTCGACCGCCATGGGGCCGTGGTTGCTCAGATACCCCTCGAACTCGGGACCGGCCCGGTGCAGCCGCCGCAGGGCCTCGTCGAGGGTGCCGTCGTCATGAGTGTCGGGTGTCGTGGTCATGTCCCGAGGCTAGGTCGCGGCCGCGCGGCGCGTAACGGTCCAGGGCCCTACGCCGCGGGTCGTGGTCCCCGGGTCCTGGTCCGGAGGGACCAGCCGCCGCCCGGAGGTGTCCGCTCACACCTGCGGGTGTATTCGGCTCACTCCGTGACAGGCTGGGGCACAAGGGGAATACCCCTCTTGTACGGGCCTGTCCGCCGCGCGGCCCGGATCCGGTTCCGGCAGGGGCCGGGCGGCAGGAACCGGCCGGTCCGGGAGCGGCCGCCGGAGGCAGGGAGCGCGCATGACCGAGGAAGCCTGTCCCGTCCGGCGGCCCGGGGACGTGGTGCACGACTGGCCCGTGGACCACCTGCCCGCCCTGGAGTTCGACCCGCTCCTGCACCGCCTGCTGCGCGAGGAGCCGGTGGCCCGCGTCCGGATGCGGTTCGGGGAGGGGGACGCCTGGCTGGTCACCCGGTACGAGGACGTCAAGACCGTCGCCGCCGACCCGGGCATGAGCCGCGCCCTCACCGTCGACCGGCCGGTCACCAGCATGACCCCGCACGTGGTGGCGCCCGCCGGGGGCATCGGCCGCACCGACCCGCCGGACCACACCCGGCTGCGCCGCCTGGTCGCCCAGACCTTCGGCCGCAAACGGGTGGAGGCCCTGCGCCCCCGCGCCCGCGAGCTCGCCGAGCGGATGACCGACCGGATGCTGGCGGACGGCCCGCCCGTCGACCTGACGGAGCGTCTCACCGGCCCGCTGCCCGCCCAGCTGATCGGCGACCTGCTCGGCGTGCCGTCCCACGACATCGACCGGCTCCAGGCCTGGCGCGGCGTCATCCTCTCCAGCAGTCACTCCCAGCAGGAGAGCGACGCGGTCAAGCGCGAGATCGCCGACTACTTCCGGGGCATGGCCCGGCACCGCGCGGAGCACCCCGGGGACGACCTCTTCAGCGCCCTGGTGGCCGAGCAGGCCCAGGGCGGGCTCAGCGTGCCGGAGCTGATCTCGCTCGCCGTGATGCTGGTGCTCAACGGCATGGACGCCGTCCGCAACCAGGTGTCCAACATGGTGTACGCGCTGCTGACCCACCCCGAGCAGCTGGCCCGGCTGCGCGCCGAGCCCGAGCTGCTGCCGGGGGCGATCGAGGAGCTGCTGCGCTTCATCCCGCACCGCAACGGCGTCGGCCTGCCGCGCATCGCCACCGCCGACCTGGAGGTCGGCGGGGTCACCCTCCGCGACGGCGACGTGGTCTACGTCTCGTACCTGGCGGCCAACCGGGACGCCGAGGTCTTCAGCGCGCCCGACCGGCTCGACCTCGCCCGGGACGAGGCACCCAACCTCTCCTTCGGGCACGGCGCCCACTACTGCGTCGGCGCCCTGCTCACCCGGATGGAGGCCGACGTCATGCTCTCCACGCTGCTGGAACGCTTCCCCGGCCTGCGACTGGCGGGCGGGCGGGAGGAGATGAGGTGGCGGCAGGGCTCGATCAACCGGGGGCCGGAGGAACTCTGGGTCACGTGGTGACCCCATATGGAATTGCCGTGGCCATGATCATCCCCTTAAGGTCCCCCTTCGTCTGATTCTGATCTTGTCAAGGGGGATCCGTTGTCCGTTCAACCGTCCGCGCCGGCACGGCGCATAGGGGCGACCACCGTGATCGGGTGGGTCGTCTCCATCGTCTTCAACATCGTGCTTCCGATCGTCACCTACAACGAGCTGGTCGACCGGGACTGGAGCGAGTTCTCCGCCCTCGCGGTCTCCGGCCTGTGGCCGGTCGCGGACGTGATCGTCTATCTGGTCTGGAAGCGCCGGATCGACGAGTTCGCCATCCTCACCATGATCTTCATGGCGCTCACCCTCGCCGTCACCGGCGTCGGCCCCCACTCCGCCCGCCTGCTGCTGGTCAAGGACTCGGCCGTCACCGGCCTGTTCGGCGTGGTCTGCCTGATCAGCCTCGCCACCCAGCGGCCCCTGATGTTCTACCTGGGCCGCAAGTTCGGCACCGACGGCACCGCGCAGGGCCTCGCCAAATGGAACGCCATGTGGGACCTGCCGGGCTTCCGGCGCACGATGAAGACCATCACCGCCGTATGGGGCGGTGGCTACGTCGTCGAGGCGCTCGCCCGCGTCGCCCTGTCCTACGTCCTGTCCACGTCCGGCATGGTCACCGTCAACTCGGTCCTCTCCTACGGCATGCCCGCCGTCCTGATCGCCTGGACCATCAATTACTCCAAGCGTGCCCGCGCCCGCGGACTCGCCGCCTCCGCGGCCGCGGCGGAAGCGGCCGCCGCCGCGGAGGGGGCCGCGTCCACGGCGCCCACGGCCGCGTAGCACCGCCCGCGCACGACGGGAACGACAGCGCCCGGCACCCCGGCGGAACGGCATGGTCCGTCCACCGGGGTGCCGGGCGCCCCGCGTCGTGGCGCCGCCCACCCGGCTCTCGGGCGGGCGGCGTTCACCCGGCTCTCAGGCGCCGCTCATCTGGCTCTGTCGCTCCAGGCGAGCTGGATCGACTCCAGGATGCGGGCGTTGCACAGCGTCGGATCGTCCGTGAAGCCGCTGAGCGCGGCCACCCGGTCGCGGACCTCCGTGGGTTTGACGGAGAGGGGCTTGGTACCGGGGTGCTTCGCGGCGAGGTCCGCCGCGATCTGTTCGATGTCAGTCCATCGCATGGCCCGAGTGTGTCCGAACGGGCGTGCACGGTCCAGGGTGCCGTCAACGGCACCGCGGGGCCGCCGGTCGTGCCGCCCGGTCCCGGCGCCCACCGCCGGGCGGTGTGTAATGGGCGCATGCCCGTACAACTCCCGCCCTCCCCGGACGATCCGGCCGTTCCCCCGCGTCCCACCGGCACCAGGACCCTCGTCGTGGGCGCCGGCACGGCCGGGCTCACCGCGGCCCGCGACCTCCACCGCGCCGGACACACCGTCACCGTCCTGGAGGCCCGCGACCGTACGGGCGGCCGCCTGTGGAGCGAGGACTGGGAGGGGCTGCGCGTCGACCTGGGCGCGTCCTGGATCCACGGCGTCGACGGCAACCCGGTCACCGCCCTCGCCGCCGAGGCCGGTGCCCCCACCGTCGTCTACGACGTCGGCACCCTCGACCACGACTACGACAGCCCCGGCGGCGTCGTCCGCCACGCCGCCGACGGGCGCCGCCTCACCCGTGCCGAGGCGCGGGAGCGGGAGGCCGACGAGGAGGCCGCGGCCGAGGCGTTGCGGGCGCGCGCCGAGCACGCCGACCCCCGCCTCTCCACCGCCGACGGGCTGCGCGCGGTGCTGGCCGCCGGAGACCTGGACCCCGCGCGGGCGCGACGGGTGTTCGAGGCGCGGACCCGCATGGTCGAGGACGACTGGGCCGCCGGCGTCGAGGAGCTGTCGCTGTCCCTGATGTTCACCGGCGAGGACTTCCCCGGCCCCGAGGTCGTCCTCCCGAAGGGGTACGCCCGACTGACCGACCACCTCGCCGAGGGGCTCGACGTCCGCCTCGGCCACCGGGTCACCCAGGTCGAGCACGACGGCCCCGGCGTCCGGGTCCACACCGGTGACCACGGCGTCCTGACCGCCGACCGGGTCCTGCTGACCCTGCCCCTCGGAGTCCTCAAGGCCGGCACCGTCGGCTTCACCCCCGCCCTCCCCGGGCCCAAGCGGGACGCCGTCGAACGACTGGGCATGGGGGTCTACGACAAGCTCTTCCTCCGCTTCCCGGATGTCTTCTGGGACGACTGCGACCTGATCCGCCAGGAGGACACCCCGCACGGCGCCTTCGCCAACTGGTTCAACCTCCGGCGGGTGTACGGCGCCCCCGTCCTGGCCGCCCTCCACGGCGGCCCCGCCGCTCGTCGCCTGGAGGCCCTCGACGACACGGCCCTCGTCCGTGAGGCACTGGCGTCCCTGCGCGGCCTGTACGGCGACGCGGTGCCCGACCCCGTCGCCCACCGCCGCACCCGCTGGGGAACCGACCCCTACGCGCTGGGCTCCTACTCCTTCCCCGCCGCCGGCACCCGGGGCGGGGACTGGGCGGCGCTCGCCGAGCCCGTCGGCGAGCGCCTCTACTTCGCGGGCGAGGCGACCGTCCGCGACCACAGCAGCACCGTCCACGGCGCCCTGATCTCCGGCCGGCTGGCGGCCCGCCGCATCCTCGCGGACGCCGCGCGTGGGGCGAAGATCACAGGTCAGGGCGGGTAGCGGCACGGGACCCGCTGAGTACGGTGTCCGGGTGCCGACTCAGCAGAACCTGTTCTCGTCCCTCGCCTCCTGGCGGCGCCGTGCCGTCTCCCGGGCCGTGCACCGCGGCACGCGCTGGGTCCGGGAGGCCGGAGCCGTGAGCGCCGAGCGCCCCGGCCCGTACCGCTTCCGCGCCCTGGGCACCGGCACCCGGCTGGCGTTCCCGCAGGGCACGATCTTCGGCGAGCAGTGGATCGAACTGGGTGATCACTGCATCATCGGGCAGGGTGTCACCCTCACCGCCGGCATGATGCCCGACCTCGACCTCGGGCAGGACACCGTCGTACGGCTGGGCAACGGTGTGGTCCTCGGCCGCGGCAGCCACGTCGTCGCCGAGGCGCCGCTGACCATCGGCGACGACTGCTTCTTCGGCCCCGGTGTGTACGTGACCACCACCAACCACAGCTACGACGACCCCCACGTGCCCATCGGCAAGCAGTGGCCCCGCCAGGCCCCCGTGGAGATCGGCCCCGGCAGCTGGATCGGCACCGCCGCGGTCGTCCTCCCGGGCGCCCGCCTGGGCCGCAACGTCGTCGTCGCGGCCGGCGCCGTGGTCCGCGGCGAGGTTCCCGACCACGCCGTGGTCGCCGGCGCCCCGGCCCGGATCGTCCGCACCTGGGACAGCGAGGCCGGCTGGCAGCCGCCCCTGCGCACCCCCGCTCCGGCCCCGGTCCCGGAGGGCCTGACGGCCGAGCAGCTCAAGGGCCTGGCCGACCTGGAGGCGGCGCTCGAACAGGAGTGACCTCCGCCGGTCCGCTCGGCTTCGCCGGACCGCTGCCCCTGCCGGTCCGCCGTCACCTCCCGCCCCCGCCGGTCACCCGAAGGACCGGATTTGCCGGTGGCACCTCCCGGGGCGGCCGTGCGCGGGCACGCCGAGGGACAGACTGCGACGGGACTGGATAAATCGGGATCGTTCGCACAGAAGGGCCTCCGGCATGCCCCCACGCGGAGACGACAGCGACAACGGCGGCGGCGCGGCCGCTCCACCCGTCGAGCCCGGTGAGCACCTGCGCCGCCTGCGGCAGGAGCGCGGGCTGTCGCTGGCCGACCTCTCCCAGAAGGTGCACTACACCAAGAGCTATCTCAGCCGGGTCGAGACCGGCAAGAAGCTCATGACCGCGGCGGTCGCCCGCAGCTGCGAGGAGGCCCTGGAGGCGGGCGACGAGCTGACCCGGCTGGTGGACCGGGCGGCGGCGGGCCGGCGCGGGACGCCACTGGAGGTGTGCCCGTACCGGGGCCTCGCCGCCTTCGGGGCCGACGACGCCGACTGGTTCTTCGGGCGCGAGCGGGCCACGGCGGCCCTGGTGCGGCTGCTCACCGAGCGGCTGGACGGCTCCGGGCCCGTCGCCGTGGTGGCCGCCTCGGGCACCGGCAAGTCGTCGCTGCTCCAGGCCGGCCTGGTGCCCGAGCTGCGCCGGGGCGTCCTGCCCGTACGCGGGTCGAGCCGCTGGCCCGTGGTCACCCTCCAGCCGGGCGAGCACCCGCTGGAGGAGCTCACCTCCAGCGTGGTGGCCGCCACCGGCGGCGACTCGGACCGGCTGCGGCGGGCGCTGGCGGACACGGGCCCGGCCGGCTTCGCCCGGGCCGTACGGGAGGCGCTCGACGCCGTCCGGGGCCCGGCTCGCGATCCCCTGCGGCTGGTGCTGGTCGCCGACCAGTTCGAGGAGGTGTTCACCCTCTGCCCGGACCCCGGCGAGCGGGCGGATTTCGTCCGCGCCGTGCACGCGCTGGCCACCGGCCCCGCCCCCGGCCCCGGCGGTCCGGCGTCGGCGGCGCTGGTGGTGCTCGGGCTGCGCGCCGACTTCTACGGTCGCTGCCTCGCCTTCCCCGAGCTGGCCGGGGCCCTGCGGGACGGCCAACTGCCCCTCGAACCCCTGCGGGCCGGGGAACTGCGCGACGCCGTGGTGCGGCCCGCCCTCGCCGTGGGCCTCGCGCCGGAGCCGGGGCTGGTGGAGATCGTCCTGCGCGACCTGGGCGCCGAGGGCGGCGGGGACGGGCGGGAGCGGGGGCATGAGCCGGGCGCCCTGCCCCTGCTGTCCCACGCGCTGCTGGCCACCTGGCAGCGGCGCCGGGACCGCACCCTGACGGTGGAGGGCTACCAGCAGGCCGGAGGCATCGCGGGCGCGGTCGCGGCGACGGCGGAACGGGTCTGGGCCCGGCTGCCCCCGGACCGTCAGGAGGCCGCCCGGTCCGCGCTGCTGCGGCTGGTACGGGTCGACGCGGACGGCCGGGCCGCGCGCCGCAGGGTCCCCCGCGAGCTGCTGGACCCCGGGGCCGTGGAGGAGTTCACCCGGGCGCGGCTGCTCACCGTCGACGCGGACCGGATCGCCCTGGCGCACGACACCGTGCCGCACGCGTGGCCCCGGCTGCGCGAGTGGATCGAGGACCACGCGGCCCTGCTGCACGACCGGCAGCGGCTCGGCGCCGCCGCCGAGCAGTGGGACGCGGAGGGGCGTGACCCCGCGCTGCTGCCGCGCGGCGAACGGCTCGCCGCCGCCCGCGAACTGGCCGCCCACCCCGTCACCACCCCCACCCGCGTCGAACAGGCCTACCTCGACGCCGCCGTCGCGCACGCCGCCGCCGAACGGGAGACCGAACGCCGCCGCACCCGGCGGCTGCAGCGGCTGCTGGCCTGCCTGGCCGTCCTGCTGGTGCTGACGCTGACCGGCGGCGCGGTGGCGGTGCACCAGGGCCTGCGCGCCATGGCCGAGCGCGCCGCGGCCCGCTCGGACGAACTGGCCTTCCGGGCCGCGTCCCTGAGCACCTCCCGGCCCGAGGTGTCGATGCTGCTGGCGACCGCCGCCTGGGGCCGGGCGCACACCCCGGCCGCCGCCAGCGCCGTGCTCAGCTCCCAGGCGCAGCCGTACGCGGGCCGCCTGACGGGGCACCACGGCGCCGTCCTGGCCGTGGCCTGGCAGCCGGGCGGGCGGCGTGCCGGCCGGCTCCTGTCGGCCGGCGCCGACGGGACCGTACGGGCCTGGGACCCGGTCGCCGGCCGGGCGGGCCGTGTCGTCGCGAGCGGTCGTCCCGCCGTGAACGCGCTGGCCGCGGCGCGCGAGGGCGGCCTGACCGCGTGGGGCGACGACACGGGCACGGTGACGGCGTGGGACGCCGGCACCGGCCGGCGGGTGCCGGTGGCGGCCGGCGCCGGGCACCGCGGGCCCGTACGGGCCGTGGCGCTGTCCGGCGACGGCCGGCTGCTGGTGACGGCTGGCCGGGACGGCACGGTCCGCCTCTCCCGCCCCGGCGACCGCGCCGCGGGCGCCACGGTCAGCTGGCCGGGGCTGGGGCCGCTGTCCGCCGTGGCCGTCACCGCCGACGGCACCCGGGCGGCCGCGGCCGGGCTGGACGGCCGGGTGTGGCTGTACGACGTGCGGACCCGGCACGGCAGGGTGATCGGCGACCGCGACCACGGGCAGATCCGGTCCCTGGCCTTCTCGCCCGACGGCCGCCGCCTGGCCACCGGCGAATGGCACGACGCCGTCGGCCTGTGGAACACCGCGACCGGGCAGCGGGAGGCGTCCCTCGACGGCGCCCAGGACTCCGTGTTCGCCGTCGCGTTCTCCCCGGACGGCACCCGGCTGGCCGCCGCCAGCCAGGACGACACCGCCGCCGTCTGGGACGTCGCCGGGCGCCGCCGCGTCGCCGTGCTGGCCAGCCACCTCGGCCCGGTGCACGGCGTCGCGTTCTCGCCCGACGGCCGGACGCTGGCCACGGCCGGGGAGGACGGCACCGTCCGGCTGTGGTCCCCGCAGACCTCGGTGAGCACCCCACCGCCCGGGACGGCCTGGCTGGACGCGGCCCTCAGCCCCGACCGGTCGCTGCTGGCGGCCGCCGGACGCGACGGCACGGTACGCCTGTGGCGCACGCGGGAGCCGGGGCACCGCGTGCTCCGTACGCTGCGGGTCGCGCCGAAGGCCGTACGGGCCGTGGCGTTCAGCCACGACGGCGCGCTGCTCGCGGCCGGCGACGAGCGGGGCGACGTCACGCTCTGGCGCACGGACGCCCTCCGGGGCGCGGACGACGGCGCGAGCCGGCCGGTGCGTGCCTGGCGGGCCCACGGCCGTGCCGTCACCTCCCTCGCCTTCCGGCCCGGCGACGCGGACACCCTCGCCACCGGCGGCGAGGACCACACCGCCAAGGTGTGGCGCACCACCGGCACCTCCGCGTCGGCGCCGCGCCCGGACCGCGTCCTGACCGGCCACGACGACGCCGTCTACCGGGTCCTCTTCCTCGACGGCGGCACGCTCGCCACCGGCAGCCTGGACAACACCGCCCGGATCTGGCGGGTGTCCGACGGCCGCGAGCTGCACCGGCTGACCGGCCACGCCGACACCGTCCTGGGCCTGGCCGTGAGCCCGTCCGGAGTCCTGGCCACCGCCAGCCGCGACTACACCGTCCGGCTCTGGGACCCGCGCGACGGGCGGAGCCTGCGCACGCTGGCCGGTCACACGGGGCCGGTCGCCTCGGTCGCCTTCAGCCCCACCGGCGACCGGCTGGTGACCGCCGGCCGGGACGGCACCGTACGCGTGTGGGACGCGCGCGAGGGGCGCCTGCTGCTCACCCTGACCGGGCACACCGACCGGGTGCGGGCCGCCGCCTTCCTGGCCGGGGACGGACCGGTGGTGTCCGCCTCGGAGGACGGGTCGGTGCGCTGGTGGAGCCTCGATGTCCCGGGCGTCCTGGCCGCCACCTGCCGGGCGGTCGGCCGGATCGACGGTCCGGCCTGGGGCCGGCTCCTGCCCGACGTGCCCTACGGACCCGGCTGCCCCTGACCGAAACCCGCAGCTCGGGAGGGGTTTCCCGGTACTCGGTGACTCTGGGCAACGGGTAACCCCTGTGCTCGTGCCCCCTCACCTACCGAAACTCGGGGTGTCGGACAAAGCGGCACGTACCGCCGCGGAGCCGTAGTCAGCCGCAGAGCCGTAGTCACCCGAAGGAGCCCGGACATGCAGCACAGCCCGTACATGGCCCCCGTCCCCCTCCCGCCCGCCGCCCCGTACCCGCCCGCGGCCCTGTCCCCGGAGGACCGCGACGAGGTCTACGCCTTCACCGTCACCATGGCCGCCTGTCTCGCCCTCGCCCTGGCCGGCCGCGCCTCCCCGGTCCCGCTCACCGACTACGCCGCGGCACTGACGGGCGTCTACGCCGCCTGGCACAACCGGCCGCGGAAGTGACGGCGGTGCGCGGGGCCGCCGTGCACGGCCCCGCGCCGGATGGCAGGCTGGATCCATGGCCCGGCCCAACGAGGAGGTCGAGGCGCTGCTGCGGGAGTACGCCGACCTGATCGCGATCACGGGCGGCGACGCCTTCAAGGCACGCGCCTACGAGAAGGCCGCCCGTGCCGTCGGCGGATATCCCGAGGACGTCTCCACGCTCGACGTGAAAAGCCTGCGCGACATTCCCAACGTGGGGAAGTCGATCGCGGAGAAGGTCGTGGAATTCCTGCGGACCGGCCACGTCTCGGACGTCGAGGACGTACGGGCGTCCGTACCGGCCGGGGTCCGGGAGCTCATCACCATTCCCACGCTCGGCCCGAAGAAGGCCATGACCCTCTACGAGGAACTGCGCGTCTCCTCCGTCGAGGAACTCCTCGACGCGATCCACGAGGAACGGCTGCGCGACCTCAAGGGATTCGGACAGAAGACCGAGGAGAACATCCTCCACGGCATCGCGCTCATGCAGAAGGCCGGCGGGCGCATCCTCCTCCACAGCGCCATGGACGTCGCCGAGCAGGTCGTCGCCGAGCTGTCCCGGGTGGAGGGCTGCGAGGGGTGCGCGTACGCCGGATCGCTGCGGCGCATGCGGGAGACCATCGGCGACATCGACATCCTGGTCGCCGCCGAGCGGTCGGCGGAGTTCATGGAGGCCATCAGCGGCCTGGCGTACACCGCCGAGGTCATCGCCCACGGCGAGAAGAAGACCTCGATCCGCACCACGAAAGGCCTTCAAGTGGACCTCCGGGTCCTGCCACCGGACTCCTGGGGCGCCGGCCTCCTGTATTTCACGGGCTCGAAGGCGCACAACATCCGGGTGCGCGAGATCGCCGTACGGCAGAAGCTCAAGCTGTCGGAGTACGGCCTCTTCCACGCCAAGAGCGGCAGGAAAGTGGTCTCCCGGACCGAGGAGGAGATCTACGCGAAGCTGGGCCTCCCGTGGATTCCGCCCACGCTGCGCGAGGACAGGGGCGAGATCGCCGCCGGGCTGCGCGACGAACTCCCCGACCTGGTCGAGGAGAGCGACATCCGGGGAGATCTGCACACCCATACGGACCTCACCGACGGGCTCGCCTCCCTGGAGGACATGGTCGCGGCGGCCGCGCGGCGCGGATACTCCTATTACGCGATCACCGACCACGCCCCGAATCTGTACATGCAGCGCATGACCGACGCCAAGATGCTCGCCCAGCGCGAGAAGGTGCGGGAACTGGACGGCAAACACGGCAGGATGCGGCTGCTGCACGGCACGGAGCTCAACATCGGGCCGGAGGGAGAAGTGGACTGGCCCGACGCATTCCTCGCCGGATTCGACCTGTGCGTGGCCTCGGTCCACTCCCACTTCAACCAGAGCCGCGAGGAGCTGACCCGGCGCCTCGTACGTGCCTGCGAGAACCCGCATGTGGCCGTCATCGGCCACCCGACGACCCGGATGCTCGGCAAACGCCCCGGCATCGACGCCGACTTCGACGCGGTCTTCGAGGCGTGCGCGCGCACGGGCACGGCACTGGAGATCAACGCCCACCCCGAACGCCTGGACCTGGGCGACGAGGACATCCTGCGCGCGAAACGGTACGGCGTGAAGTTCGCGGTGAACACGGACGCGCACGCCACGACGCACCTGCCGTACATGCGCTACGGCGTGGGCACGGCCCAGCGTGGCTGGCTGACGAAGGACGACGTCATCAACACGTGGCCGCTGCAGAAGCTGCGCCGCTTTCTGCGGCCAGGGGGCCGCTGAATCAGCGGTCCCCCTTCCTCGGCCTTACGACCCCGCCTTACAGCGCGCGAAGCCTCTCGGCCAGATCGGTGACGGGCTCGGCCCGGCGGGCCATGAGGTAGACGCGCGTGTGCGTGCGCTGAACATCGTGGACGAGTTCGAAGCCCTGGGTCGCGTTGTAGGTGACCAGCCCGGGGAAGTTGCAGCCGCGCCGAACCCAGGTCCTTCCCTCAGCGGCGGCTCGGTCCACGGCCCACAGGGCCATCATGGTTCCGGGCTTGCGGTGGCGGTACGCGGGGTCGGTGACGCTGGAGTAGAGGTAGTGCGCGGGCTCAGCCAGCTCTTCGTCCGTCCAGCCCCACGGCGGAGTCCGGTCCTGCACGGTGATGAACCCGATGATCCGGCCGGCATCGTCGTCGGCGAGAAGCCAGACATCGCCGTCGGGGTTCTCGGCCTGCCCGGCGAGGTCGGCGGCACTCTCCCGCCAGCTGGGCAGGCCCCGGTCCTCCAGCCAGGCCGAACGGGCGAGGATCATGGTTTCGACAGCGGGGATGTCGTCGGCCGTGGCCGGGCGCATGGCGAACATGTCTCTCCTGTTTCGTGGCGTCATGAGAGAAAGGCTTGGGCGGCGAAGTGCAGGTCCAGCACTTCGAGAAGCTGGGCGTCGCCATCTTCCCGGTACGGCCCCTCGGACAGCCGGCGAACGGCCTTACGCAGTCCGTCCGGGTCCACCACCTGTTCCTCGAAGAGGGGCGAGCCGTCGTGGAGCATGCGGGCGAAGAGGGGTCGGGCGTGGGTGGTGAGCGTGTGCTGGACGACCTCGGCGAAGGACTCGCGCTCACGGGACTCGGTGACATCCGGGCTCAGCCCGAGCGCGGCGAGTCGCCGACGCTGGAGTTGCTTGAGTTCGCGCCAGTGCATCGGCAGCCACTCGCCGAGCTGGACCATGCCGGGGTCGGCGAAGGGGTGGACGGGCCAGATACCGGCTCGCATCAGCACGGGCGCCGTGGTCTCCAGGGACAGCAGCGTCATGCTGTTGACGGCGGCGGGCGGGGCGATGTTGTCGTCCGCGTACTCCAGCGCGGCCCGCGCCCGAGGCCCGATCCACGGCAGTTCGTCGCTGATCTCGCCCATGGACTTGTGCGGGTACTCGTCCTGGGACAAGGCCACCATTTCGTCGCCGCCCAGACCCGTGACGACCACGCGTGCCCCGTGCTCGGCCAGGGTCTGGGTCAAGCGGGTGAAGGGACGGTGCAAGGGCTCCTCGTACGGGCTGACGCGCTCGCCCCGCACCCGGACGCACTCCGGGTTGAGCGGGGCGTGTTCCATCGCGTCGACCAGGTGGTCCGGCTCGGCGAAGGGGAGCGTTTTCAGGATCTCGGCGCGCCGCCGAATCTGGTGGGCGCGTCCGGGGCCTGCGATGAGGAGGGCGGCGGTCGAGAACCGGCCGGGGTGGCGCTCGGCGAGGCGGGTTCCGACGGTGCCGGAGTCGAAGCCCCCGGTGAGGTGCAGCACGGTGTCGGCCTCATCCAGCGGGCGCAAATCCAGGGCGTCGTCCATGGCGCCGACGAAGGCTGCGAGAACATCGGCGTCGGGGGTGAGTTCGCGGGGGCCGCTGTGCAGAACGGGTTCGGGATAGTGCAGGTGCAGGTGGCCTCCGTAGATGGCGGTCGTGCGCTCGGTGACGCGGTGGATGCCACGGAAGGCCGTCTCCGTGCTGTAGCGCGGCCGGTAGATGAGCAGGCGCGCGACCTCGCGGGGCGAGAGGGCGGCGGCGTGGTCGGCGAGGTCGGCCATGTCCCACGAGCCGTAGAGGCTCGCGGTGTCGCTCGCGACGTAGAGCGGTGCGATTCCTCCCGGGCCCGCCGTCACCCGGCACGGCAGGCCCGGGGTCGTCTCGATCAGAACGTAGTCGGTGGGCCACTGCTGGGCCATCTCGGCCGCCTTGTCGAAGTCGCCCGGGGTGACGTCGACGGGGTCGGGCTGGGCCGGCGGGCGGCCTGCGACCCGTTCACGCACGACGATGAGTGTGCGGGTGCCGTCGGTCACGGCGGCCTGTTCCACCAGCGGGTGGTCGAACGGGGCGATCTCGCTCGTACCGTCGGTCGTCGCGTACCGGCGTCCGTCCCACGTCCATGTCGTGCTTGCGTACGGGGTGAGGCGCAACTTGATCACGGGTGCTCTCCCTTCGAAGGCCCGAGGGGCGCGGCGAGCCGGCCCCTCGGGTGGTGGAGACGATCTGTGGATCAGGTGGCGGTGGTGTCGTACGTCTTCGCGCCGTCGGAGGAACCCGCAGTCTTCTTGTACTCGTGGGTCTCCGCCGGCGTCTGGACCCGGCGGTGTGCCTTGGTGGTGAACAGCCTCTCGAAACTTCGCGCGCGCCTGAGCGGCGGGGTGAACTCGTGCACGGTCTCACTCCTGGTGCTCTTCCAACGCGGGGTCCGTCCCCGTGTGGTGGTGCTCTTGCGGACCCGCCCCGGCGGAATGGACCTCAACCAATAGCCGGGGCGGGAGTCGAAGGGGCAGTTCCTCACGGATCGTGAGGGTGCCGGTGGTGGTGCTCGTGCGGCCGGTAGGCGGTTCAACGCGGCGGGCTGCGATACCGAGCGCGGCACCGGCGAGTGCCCGGTAGTCCGTGAAGGCTCGGACCCCGCAGCGGCAGCGCATGACGCCGCTTTCGGCGATGCGAGCCTGCGGTGGGTGGGTGCAACGCACTGCCCGGCAGGCTTGAGGCCCCGCGCCGGCCGGGCCTCCCGAGGGGGAGGGGAAGTTCTCGGGGTCTTCCGGCGAGCGCGGGGAGTCGGTGGTCACAGCGCTGCCACCGCCCGGGGGTAGGAAGGCTCTACAGCCCGGGGATACAGCGGCGCGGCCGTCAGGAAGGCGAACGGGGCGACGACCAGTGCGTACGCCTCCCCGTGGCGTAACTCGGCCATGGCCTGCTCGTGCGCCCGGACATCGCATTCCCACGTCCGCAGGATCTGGGTCGGGTCCGGCCTCGACACCGGGTAGCCGGCTCGGAGGAGCCCGAGGTGCTGCGGGTCTTCCGGGGCGGGGTCGAGCCGGCTGGCCGCGTGCAGGGCGTGCCACCGTAACCAGCGGACCGCCAGGCGGGGAGTCCTCGTAGGCTCTCCCGCCAGGGCGAGAAGCCGGGAGCCGTCCCGCGCCAAGCCGTGCAGTTCGCACCAGAACCGGTACGACGGGCGGTTCACCGTGTCACCTTCGAGGGCGGCTCGCGCTGCTCCACGTCGGCGTACGGGTTGTCGCGACAGGGCTCGGTCCGCCAGAACGTCTCGGCGTGCAACTTGAAGACCCGGCACTCGGGGCTGCGGCCGGTGTGGTTAAGCGTCCATTCCTGGGCCGGGCCGGCGTCGTTGTCCGTGGCCGCCGACTCAGCGCCGCAAGCCACGCATTCCATGGAATAGATGGCGTCAGGTACACCATCACCTGTCAGGAGTCGCAGTGCCCAGTTGGCGATGATCAGGTGCAGTCGAGGAGTCACCGGCGGCCGCCTCCGTCCCGGCTGGCCCGGTTCTTCTCCGCCAGCCGAGCACCGAGTTGTACAGACGTCGGGGCCGGCTCGATGTCGGACGGGGCTGCTTCCCATTCCTTCCCGCCACCGGGCGGGCGCAACTGGTAGCGCGGACCGCACCGGTCCATGACGAACCCCACCCTGTGGTCACGCTTGTCGCGTACGACGTCGTGCCGTTCGAAAGTCCTCTGCTGTGAGTCCTCGGGTCTCACCGGAACCCCTCGTGCTCGGCGGTTGGTGTGTGCGCTCCAGCGTCGGGGATTACGGCTGACATCTCGATGCCGCGGACTGGTCATCTGCATCGCCTTCGAGTGACCTCGCGGAGGCCACAGGTCACGGCGACGCCTTCTTGCCGCCATCTTCACGGCCGAGGTCCGTTTCCGGCTCGCCGGTGGTATCCCGGTGAGTAGGTGTGCTCACTCGACGATTGGAGAGCCCGGGGTGGACAGCGCTCCCGAGACCCTGTTGAGGCGCTTGGCGCGTGCACGCGGCATCGAGCCGTATGCCGCGTTCCGCCCGGAGTACGAACGCGCAGCTCGCGAGTTGAGCACTCAGGACAACGACCCCGAAATCCGCCAGGCCACGCTGAGCCAGCGGCAGTACTCCCGATGGCTGGCCGGGGACGTCAAGGAAGCCCCCTACCCCGTGGCCTGCCGCATCTTGCGGCACATGTTCCACCACTCGGCCGGTGACCTCCTCACCTTGGCACCGCCGACCGAGCTCCGCCCGCAGATCACTTGTGCTGTACCGGCACCGCCGACCATCACGGAAGACGAGCTACTCATGTCTGCACACGATGCCGCCTCCCACGCTGGCGACGCCGCTTCCCAAGCGCTTTCCCCCGCAACCCTTGACCTCCTCCACAACGAGGTCGTGACCCTCGCGCAGAAGTACCACCTGAAGCGTCCCGACGACGTTTTCCGGGCCGCACGTGCCGTCCGCGAGAAGGTCGAACGGCACATGCCGCTCACCCACCGACCCGACCAAGAAACCGACCTGTACGTCATTGCGGGGCAGGCATGTGCCCTGATGGCCTCAGCCGCTTTCGACCTCGGTTCCCAAGAAGCAGCGCGCACCTTGACCTACGCCGCACTCGGATACGCCCGGCCGATCGACCATCATCCCCTCATGGCCTGGAGCAGCGGCAATCTCGGGCTCCTGGCCTACTGGGGCAACCGACCGGCTGAAGCCGTCGGGCACGTCCGGGCCGCACAGGAGATAGCAACGTCGGGAACCTGCCAGGCCCGCCTGCACAGCATCGCCGCCCGCGCATACGCCTACCTCGGCGACGCACGGTCCGTCGAGCGCGAACTCCATGACGCCGAAGAAGCGGACCGGAGCCACCAGGACGAGCTCCACGACGGCGTCGGTGGAGAGTTCGCCTTCCCCCTGGAGCGAGCCGCCATGTCGGCCGGTACGTCGTGGGTCCTCCTGGGCAACGGCCATCAGGCCGTGCATGCCTCAACCAAGGCGATCACGATCCTGCAAGGGGTGCCGGCCGATCAACGCTCCACAAAGGTCGGTGCCGAAGCCGCTGCCGATCTGGCGCTCGCCCATCTGCTGAACCAGGACCTGGAGGCTGCCGCCTACACCCTGGAGGCGGTGTTCCGCCTCAACCCCGACCAGCGCGTAGACGGCCTCATGTTGCGCATGGCCGGGGTCCGCTCTCAGCTGCTGACGGCACCTTTCCGGCAGGCTCGAATCGCCTCGGAACTGGGCGAGCGCATCGAAGAGTTCAGTCTGAACTCCGCAAGGACATTGCTACCTCTGCCGGCCCCCCGAGCGCTCACCTAGATTCACCCGCGGGCGGCTCGCCATTCCGCCAGGAGCGCCGCTTCTTTTCCGGCATCGAGGCCCATGGCAGCCGCCCGTTCATGCTCGACGGCACTGTTTCCACCGGACAGCCATTCCCAGGTGTCCGTCACCGTCTCGATAAGAGAACGACACGCGAGACCCGCTTCCTGGGCACGCTTCCCCGATACCTGCCACGTCCCGGGATAGGTCCGCCACAACGGGATCTCCGTCCATTGCCTCGCCCCACGGGAGACGAGGAAGTCGGCGTCCACCCACTCCAATTCGACGTCGGATCGGCCAGTGACTTCGATGCAGGCGTTCAGGAATTCCCCCATGGTCGAGTGCCCGATGGGAGCGACGGCGTTGAAGACGGCGTTGCCGCCGGCCTGACCGAGCTGGTCACAGGTGAACTTCGCGAGGTCTCGCACGTCCACGGGCTGAAGGGGCTGCTCCGGCCGTCCGGGGGCAAGTACCACGCCACCTTGGGCAATGCGCCGCAACCACCACGGCAGCCGCCCGACGTACTCGTGCGGCCCGAGGATGACGCCGGGCCTCAGGATCGTCAGGGCGTCGGGGACGTTGGCCTTCGCGGCCTCCTCGCACTGTGCCTTGTCCTGGCCGTAGGGCACGTTGACGTCCGCCGGCATCCCTTCCGTCGGCTCGGCCTCTGCGAGGGTGGGCATGTCCTCGAACAGAGGCAGCAACGGCCATCCTGCGTACACCGAGACCGTCGACAGGTAGACGTACCGGCTCATGACCGGTCCTAGGATCCGCGTAGCGGCATCAACGGTGTCGGCCGCCATCCCCGACGTGTCCACCACCGCGTCCCACGGGCCACGCGATGCGAGCTTCTTCAGGTCGTCTTCACTGGTCCTGTCCCCCTTCAGCGCGACAACGCCTTCTGGATTGACGCCAGTGCGCCCCCGGTTGAAGACGGAAACCTGCCAGCCTCTCCGTAGACCCTCCTCCGCGATGCAGCGTCCGAGGAAATGCGATCCGCCCATGATCAGAACGTCCATGCCGAAGATCCTGCCCCCTGGCGAGGGCCTTGCGCCACCACCCGGCGCGTCGACTCCGGGGTGCGCCCCCTATGCCGCTGGGGGCGATGACGTGCCGAGCGGAGACCGCGCGAGAACGACCGGGTGGGCTGGTTGGTCGACCGCTTAGCGTGACAGCGCGGCCTCCGCCCCGGTCGCAGCCGGGCTGCTCAGCGGGCGGCGCCCGGGAGGTGCCGGATCCGGGCCCTTACGTCGTGGGGCGCAGCACCCGCAACAGGGTCTCGTCCCAGCCGTACCCCCGGAGGCGGCGGGTTATCCACGGCCGTCAGAGTCAGCGCCACGCCCGGCTGACCGGCACGTTGCGTCACCGCGTCGGCACGCCCCGCGTTTTTGCGTCAAGCACCTTTTACGCCAGGAAATCTGACGCTGAATCGGGCTGTGCGACGAAGGATCGGCCGCGTAGAACAAGATCGTCGACCGACATCGCACGACCCGTGCGCCCACCGTGCCCCACAAGGGAGAGTCCATGAAGCGCCTCGGTGCCGCCGTCACCACGGCAGCCGCCGCCCTCGTCCTCGCCGTGCCGTCCACCGCCCTCGCGGCCGGACCCGGCGCGCCGGCGTGGCCGGCTCCGTCCTGCGCCCGGGTGACGGGGGACGGCGGGGTCACCTTCACCACCGACGACGGGGCGAGCCTCGCGCCCACCACCGGCACCCTGAGGACGACCAGCTACACCCACGGACTGGTGGCGCTGGACACCCCGGGCACCCTGCTGGCCACGCGCGACGGCGAGTTGCAGCGCTCCACGGACGCCGGCTGCACCTGGACCCGGGTGGCCGCGCTCGGCAGCGGTTCGACCCGGCTGACGGCCGCCAAGGGCGGCCGGGCCTTCGCCTGGGAGATGAGCGGGCGCTTCCTGGCCCGCACCGACGGGCGGACCGTCACCCTGCTGACGTCGCCCACCGCGGACATCGTGGGCCTGGGCACCGACCGGGCGCGCCCGGACCACGTACGGATCGCCGGGCGCGACGGCCGGCTCTACGACTCGGCGGACGCCGGCGCCACCTGGCGCGCCGTCGGCACGGCCGCATTCGGCGGCGGGACGAGCGTGTACGCCGTGTCATTCGACCCGTCCGACCTCGACCACGCCGTCGCGGGCGGCATGGTGCGCGGCGGCGAGGTGACCACGGACGGCGGCGCCACCTGGAAGCCGTCCACCGGGCTGTCCACCGGCTCGGCGAACCTCTTCTCCGCCGTCGTCTCCCCCGCCGACTCCTCGGTCGTCCACGGCCTGGGCGTCGACCTGGTCGAGGCCGCGCCGGGCTCCGGCAAGGAGGGCCGCCACCTGTACCGCTCGACGGACGGTGGGCGGACGTTCGCCAAGGTCGTCGACGACACGGCGGAGACCAAGCTGACCAACAGCACCCTGCTGGCCGCGAGCCCCGTCGACCGGGACGTCCTGTACTTCGAGTACGGCACGTACTACGCGGGCTACGGAACGGACCTCTTCCGCCTGAACGCCGCCACGGGCAGGGTCACCAAGACCCACAACGCCCATGACGGCATCTCGGCCATCGCCTTCCACCCCGCGCGGCCGAACGTGATGTACCTGGGCCTGGAGGAGGTCCGGGTCGACTGACCCACGGCCGCGGCCCGTCAGGTGGCCGAGGATCAGCCGCGCGGCTGGACCTCGGCCATCGCCGACCAGTCGCTGCCCGGCACCTCGACGTTGATGATCTTCGGCGTCTCGGCGACGGCGTCGGGCATCCACGCCATGGCGTCCTTGAAGTGCTGGGAGTTCACGTGCGCCTCGCCCGCCGCGCCGTCCGCGAAGGCCTCCAGCAGCACGTACTCGTGCTCGTTGTCCACGCTCTTCGACCACTCGTAGAAGAGGTTGCCCGGCTCCTCGCGCGTGGCGCGGGTGAACTCGGCGACGTCCTCGAGCCACCGCTCGCTGCGCTCGGGGCGGATGGTGAATTTCACGGCGATGAAGATCATGCGGTGCTCCAGCGGTCGTCGTTCTGGCGTTCCCGGTGTTCCCGGTGTTCCGGGCGGAACCGCACCCATCGTGCCGTCCGGGCGCCGGGGCGGCGAACGGCGGCGCGCGCATTCCGGCCCTGCCGGAAAACCGGCCGGATCGGCCACCGCATCGACCGCCGGATCGGCCACCGCATCGACCGCCGGACCGACCGCCGGACCGGCGGCTCCCGCCCTCAGGTCGTGAGCACCGCCGCCTGGGCCCGCAGCGCGTCCAGGGCGAGCCGCAGCAGGGGGTGGCTCTCGCTGCCCCGGCGCACCGCCGTGAAGACCCTGCGGGTGGGGCCCGGGCCCCGGACCGGCAGGACGGCCGGGGTGAGGGCCGGGCGGATGCCGTGCAGCGCCGAGCGGGGCACGAGGGCGACGCCCGCGCCCACGGCCACCAGGGCACAGACGGCGGAGAAGTCGTCCGACAGGCACTCCACGCGGGGCTGGAAGCGTGCCTCCTCGCAGGCGCGTACGACGGCCTCGTGGACGGGGTTGCCGGGCCACGGGGTGATCCACAGGTCGTCGCGCAGCTCGGCGAGGTCGACCTCGGCCGCCCCCGCGAGCCGGTGACCGGGCGGGAGCACCGCGTCGAAGGGTTCCGCGTAGAGGGGGGTGCGCAGCAGCTGTCCGTCCATGGCGCCGAGCGAGTCACGGTGCTCGACGGCGACGGCGATGTCGACCTCGCCGTCCATGAGCAGCCGGGCGCTGGTGTGCCCCTCGGCGTCCTTGACGCGCACCCGTACCTGGGGCGCGCGCTCGCGCAGGGTGGCGACGGCGGGGGCGACGACCTCGGTGATGGAGGTGGCGAACGCCGCGACGGCCACCTCGCCGGCCAGTCCGGTCGAGCAGCGGGCGAGGTCGGCCTCGGCCCGTTCGAGCTGGGCGGCGATCTCCGTGGCGTGCCGGGCGAGGACGCTGCCGGCGGCGGTGAGCCGGACGGTGCGGCCGCGCCGCTCCAGCAGGGTGTGCCCGGTCTCGGTCTCCAGGGCCGCCAGCTGCTGGGAGACCGCGGAGGGCGAGAGGTAGAGGGCGTGGGCCGCGGCGGTGACGGTGCCGTGCTCGGCGAGGGCGCGCAGCACCCGCAGGCGGCGGGGGTCGATCATGTGTCCAGTGTCCCAGATCATGAAGCACGACTTCACAGGCAGCCTCGTAAAACGTTGATGGACTTCACAGTCCCCAGGCGTCACAGTGATCCCTCATGAGGGCATTGGTGAAGACGACCGCCGCACCCGGTCTCGAACTGACCGAGGTACCGACGCCGCGGGCAGGCGCCGGACAGGTGCTGATCAAGGTGCTGCGCACCGGCATCTGCGGTACCGACCTGCACATCGACGCGTGGGACGAGTGGGCGGCCCGCGTGGTCCGCGCCCCGCTCGTGCTCGGCCACGAGTTCGCCGGCGAGGTCGTGGAGACCGGCCCCGGCGTGACCGGCGTGAAGACCGGCGACATCGTCAGCGGCGAGGGCCACCTCGTCTGCGGCACCTGCCGCAACTGCATGGCCGGCCGCCGCCACCTGTGCATCCGCACCGTCGGCCTGGGCGTGAACACCGACGGCGCCTTCGCCGAGTACGTGGTGCTGCCGGAGTCGAACGTCTGGGTCCACCGCCACGAGATCGACATCGACGTCGCCGCGATCTTCGACCCGTTCGGCAACGCCGTGCACACGGCCCTCTCCTTCCCCGTCCTCAACGAGGATGTGCTGATCACCGGCGCCGGCCCCATCGGCATGATGGCCGCGGCCGTGGCCAACCACGCCGGAGCCCGCTCCACCGTCATCACCGACGTCAGCCCCTACCGGCTCGCGCTCGCCGAGAAGATGGGCGCCACCGTCGCCCTCGACGTCTCCGCCCGCCGCATCGCCGACGTCATGCCGGAGCTCAGCATGACCGAGGGCTTCGACGTCGGCATGGAGATGTCCGGCCGCGCCGACGCCCTCCAGGACATGATCGCCACCATGTCGCCGGGCGGCCGCATCGCCGCCCTCGGCCTGCCCGCCGGCGACGTGAGCATCGACATGGCCACCGTCGTCACCCGCATGCTCACCCTGCGCGGCATCTACGGCCGCGAGATGTTCGAGACCTGGTACGCGATGTCGGTCCTGCTGCGCAGCGGCCTCGACATCTCCCCGGTGATAACGCACCGCTTCGGTTTCGAGCAGCACGCGGAGGCGTTCGCCACCGCCCGCTCCGGCCAGTGCGGGAAGGTCGTCATCGACTGGACCCGGCCGACCCTCCCCTGACGCAGCCCCGACCACACGACGAGGAGTCCCCCGTGTACAGCATGCGCGAGCACCTGCGCACCGAGCTGCAGGGCATCCGCGACGCCGGCCTCTACAAGTCCGAGCGCGTGATCACCAGCCCGCAGTCCGCCGCCATCAGCGTCGCCGACGGCCGGGTCGTCAACTTCTGCTCCAACAACTACCTCGACCTCGCCGACCACCCCGACGTCATCGCCGCCGCCAAGCGCGCGCTCGACGAGTGGGGCTTCGGCATGGCCTCCGTGCGCTTCATCTGCGGCACCCAGTCGCCGCACAAGGAGCTGGAGCGGCGCATCTCGGAGTTCCTGGGCACCGAGGACACCATCCTCTACAGCTCCTGCTTCGACGCCAACGGCGGTGTCTTCGAGACGCTGCTCGGCGCCGAGGACGCGGTGATCTCCGACGAGCTCAACCACGCCAGCATCATCGACGGCATCCGCCTGTCGAAGGCGGCCCGCTTCCGCTACCGCAACCGTGACATGGCCGACCTGGAGCGCTGCCTCAAGGAGGCGTCCGGCGCCCGCCACAAGCTGATCGTCACCGACGGCGTGTTCTCCATGGACGGCTACATCGCGCCGCTGGACGAGATCTGCGACCTCGCCGAGCGCTACGGCGCCCTGGTCATGGTCGACGACTCGCACGCGGTCGGCTTCGTCGGTGAGGAGGGCCGGGGCACCCCGGAGCTGTTCGGCGTGACCGAGCGGGTCGACATCATCACCGGCACCCTCGGCAAGGCGCTCGGCGGCGCCAGCGGCGGCTACGTGGCCGCCCGCGCCGAGATCGTGGAGATCCTGCGGCAGCGCTCGCGCCCGTACCTCTTCTCGAACTCCCTGGCCCCCTCCATCGTCGGCGCCTCGCTGCGGGTCCTGGAGCTGCTGACCGAGTCCGGCGACCGCCGGGCCCGGCTGCGGGAGAACACCGCGCTGTTCCGCAAGGAGATGACCGCCGCGGGCTTCGACGTCCTGCCCGGCGAGCACGCGATCAGCCCGGTGATGGTCGGCGACGCCGCGCTGGCCGCCCGGATGGCCGCGGCGCTGCTGGAGAAGGGCATCTACGTGATCGCCTTCTCCTACCCCGTCGTGCCCAAGGACAAGGCCCGCATCCGCGTCCAGCTCTCCGCGGCCCACTCGCGCGAGGACGTGCTGCGCACGGTCGCGGCGTTCCGCGAGGTCCGCGACGAGCTCGCGGTCTGACGGAGATCCGGTACGAGGAAGGGCCCCCGCACGGTGTGTGCGGGGGCCCTTCCTCGTACACCCGGGTCACCAGGTGATGTTGTGCGCCATCCC
The DNA here is from genome assembly GCF_056434285.1 of Streptomyces sp. NPDC044063. Classification (NCBI taxonomy): domain Bacteria; kingdom Bacillati; phylum Actinomycetota; class Actinomycetes; order Kitasatosporales; family Streptomycetaceae; genus Streptomyces; species Streptomyces sp. NPDC044063. The sequence goes on along the minus strand of NZ_JBWKFM010000004.1, from coordinate 264,993 downwards.
GTTGAGGATCAGGACGATCAGTACGGCCAGCACGGTGATGGCCGCCTTCTGCCGGCCGGTGGCGGCGGACTGCCTCATGCCGTGGCCCCCTTCCCCGCGAGCGCGACCGCGACCGTTGCCGCGGGCGCCCCGCTGATCTTGTGGTCGCCGCCGCCGCCCTCGCCCCCGTCGGAGGCGAAGAGGGCGAACCCGCCGACGGCTAGGGCCACGAGCACCGCGAGGATCACGGTCAGTACGGTGAGGACCGTCTTGGCGGTCATGGTCATGCGGCCTCCCTCGTTCGAGGTCAGATGTTCTTCAGGTACCCGCCCCGGTAGCCGTACTCATTGGCCAGACCTCCTGGCGCTTGTCGATCTGTATGCCGAAGCCCTTGTAGATGATGCTGCCTTCCCAGTTGACCGAACCGTGGGCGTACGAGCCGTCCTGCCACGCCTTGGGCACACTCATGGAGATGGAGACGGCGGCGTTGAAGTTGGCTCTGACCGCGTCTCCGTGAAGTCAGTGGTGGGTGAGGACTCGGGTGCGGAGGAGCTTGAATGTAGCCCTTCCGTACATGGCCCTTTTGAGGGTTTTGATGCGGTTTACATGACCTTCGACGACGCCGGAACTCCACGGCAGGGTGAGGCCGGCGGTGACGGCGTCGAAGTCCTGGAGGAGGGAGTTGGCGAAGCCCCGCATCGGCTTGGGGGAATCCTGGACGGCCTGGTGGATCCACTCCATCAGGACGGTGCCGCGTCGGTTTCGGGTGATGTCCAGGAAAGCCCAGGTGAGGTCGCATGCCCGGGTGATGTCCGGGCATGCGAGCCGGACGCGGAGCAGTTGGGCCTCCTCCTCGTCGGTGAGGGTCTCGCGGAGCCGGGTGACCCAGGCGGCGATCGTGCTGGGGCTGGGCATGGGGGCGTGGACGGTTTCGGCCTCGCCGATGGAGAAGCGTGCGAGGTATCGCTCGACGGTCCTCACGTGGCCGCGGAAGCCGCGTTCGCAGAGTTCGCGGTGAAGCTGTGCGCCGACCGCCTTGCTGCCGAGCTGCAGCAGACGCAGATGGAGGTAGGGCTTGAACGGCGAGATGCCGGTGCTCGGCCGGCGGTTGGCTGCCGAGGCGAGCAGGTCCTCGAGCGGCGTCTTCTTGTACTTGTGCACCGTCCTGGGGTCCAGCTCCAGACGGCGGGCGACGGCGTTGACCGCCATGCCCTCGTCCAGGAGCCGGTGGATGTCCTCGTAGCGGTGGCGGGTCCGTTCGACCATCGCGGTCCGGGGCAGCTCCTGCAGTGGCTCGATCGTCGGCGGGGAGGGCCTTGCTTCGTTCTCCGCGTGTTTCCGCAGGCAGCTGCGGTGCTGGTGGCATGTCTTCTCCAGTGCGTTCGAGAGGTTCTGGAGCAGGTGCCATCGGTCGGCGACTTCCAGGGCGTGGGGTGCGGCCTTCCGGATGGCCTTGGTGTAGGCGCTGGCCCGGTCCCGGCAGATGATCTCGGCACCGGGGTGCTGGGCCAGCCAGTCGGCGAGAGTCTCCGCCGTGCGGTCAGGCAGTACGTCCACCACCCGGCTGGCTTCCACGTCGATGAGCACAGTTGCGTACCGGATCCGGCGCCGCAGAGCAAAGTCATCAACCCCGAGAACTCTCGGTGCCCGTGCGGGCACCGGCGGGGCCTGCAACAACCCCAGCAGCAGGGTCCGCCCGGCCTTCAGCTGCACCTTCCCGCACAGACGGGCGCCAGGGCGCCCGCCGAGCTCGACGGCCACCGCGTGCAACCGCTGCTTCAGCCCCACAGAGATCCGTCGGTGCCGCTCGGTGAAGCCGGCGACCTGCTCGGCGAAGGTCCGGCGCGGACAGGACTTCCGGTCGCAGAAGAACCTGCGGACCTTGAGCCGGACCACGACCTGCCGCGGCCCCAAGGGCCGTTCGGCAAGCCGACGGTGGTACGAGCTGTGCACTCGCCTCGCGCTGGCCCGGCAGTCCGGGCAACGGCCCGGCCGACCGACGGCCACCGCTTCCACCACGAGCCCTCCGGAGGACTCCACCACGCTCCCCACCCGCACACCGATCCCGGGGAACAGCACATCCTCGATCGTCTTGGTCGTCACGGAGCAGAACACCCCGGTGAAACGATCTTGCGTTCCCCATGCCGACCTGCGGATTCACGGAGACGCGGTCAGAGCCTTGAAGTTGCGCTTGGCGCCGTCGGCGAAGTTGACCCGCTGGATCCGGTTGCCGTCGGTGTAGTAGTTCACCCACACCTTCAGCTTGGTCACGGTGACGCCGAGGATCTTCTGGGACACCTCGTACCAGGACTCCCAGGTGCCACGGGAGAGCTTGCCGCCGGCCCGCAGGTCGTTCACGGCGCCGGGGGCGAAGGCGGCCTGGTGCTTGGTCTCCAGCACGATGTCGCCCTTGTACAGCGACGTCGAACGCTCGGCGGCGCCGGCCCGCGTCGTCTCCTGCAGCAACGCCCGCAGCACCTTCGGGTCGTCGAGGTAGCCGAGGTACTTCCGCTGCCGGTCGGGCGACAGCTTCTTGAACTCCTTCAGGGCCTGCCCCGCGCCCTCCTCCCGCGAGGAGGCGAGGTACTTCGCGTAGGCGGCGGGCGTGGCGGTCGGCGCGGTGCGCGCGGCGCCGGACGCGGCGCCGGTGGCCGCGGTGGCGGTGGTGACGGTGCCGCCCGCGAGGACGGCGGCGGTACCCAGGGTGGCGATGGCTCTGATGGCGCTGCGACGGTTCACGTCTTCCTCCCCGTCCCCCAACGAGTCACGATGCGCGGGCTGTTGGGGGTCCCCGGCCCGCGAGGTCGATCCTGCGGGCGCGCCGGGAGGTGGGACAAGTGATTTGAGAGAGTTCTGAGTAACACGCGACCCACCTCCGGTTCCTCTTTCCCCCGGCGCCCCAGGCGTCGAGCACCGTACGGGCGTTCCGCCGTGCCCGCGGCCCGCGGCGGGTCTCAGGTGCGCAGCAGCCGCTTCTGGAACAGCTCCAGCGGACCGGTGGGGAAGCGGCGCAGCCACAGCCGCGATCCCGCCATGAGCAGCAGGCAGACCGCCGCCCACAGTCCGACGACCCACCACGGGCCGGTGCCCTCCAGGCGGGCCGCCAGTCCCAGGCCGATGCCGTAACAGGCCAGCATGCACAGCAGGTTCTGGGCGACGTAGCAGGACAGGGCGGTCCGGCCGACCGAGGCGAGGCCCCGCGCGACCGGCCCCTGCCGGACCGGCCGGTCGGTCAGCAGGCCGATGACGCCGATGCAGCCGACGGCCACCAGGGGGGCGGCGACGTAGCGGCCGACGAGGAAGAAGTCGGGGCCGGCCAGGGAGGCGGCGAGGTTGAGCGGGAGCCCCAGGCCGAGGCCCCAGCGGAGCATACGGGCCCGCAGGCTCCGTCCGGTGGCGTCGGAGCCGAAGGCACCGGCGCGGTACAGCCGTACGCCGAGGAGGAAGAGGAAGACCAGCAGGCCGAAGGAGAGCACCGGTTCCATGCGCAGCACGCCGGCGTTCCGCAGGCGGAAGAGGACCTGGTCGAGGTAGCCGCCGTGGGCATAGAGGTCCACCACCGTCGCGCTGGGCCCGTCGGCGGAGGATCCGGACGAGCCGGAGGAGCCCGAGGAGCCGGACGAGGACGACGAGGCGAAGGTGGCCAGGGTGAGCAGGGACATGAGGGCGACGTGGAGGCCCGCCGCCGTCCACATCACCGCGTTCCGTACCCGGTCGCTCCGGTTGAGCAGCCGGGCCACGAGGAGCGCGGTGACCGCGTAGCCCATGAGGACGTCCCAGGCGAAGACGAGGGCGAAGTGGAACGTGCCCTCGGCGAGGAGGAAGAGCGCGCGGCGCCGGTAGCGACCGGGCCAGGGGCGGCCGTGCCGGGTGGCGGAGGCGTGCTGGATGGCCAGTCCCACGCCGAAGAGGAGGGTGAGCATGGCCAGGGACTTGCCGTCGGCGAGGAAGCGGAGGACGCCCTCGACGGCGTGGGGCAGGCTCGGTTCGGTGAACAGGCGGCGCAGCGAGGGACCCTCCGTGGAGCTGGAGGCGGAGAGTATGCCCCACTCGGCCCCGGGCCCGGCGAAGATCCAGACGTTGGTCATGAGCGTGCCGAGGATGGCCGTGCCGCGCAGCACGTCGAGGAGCGGCAGCCGCCCCGGCGGGCCGGCGGCGGTCCCCGGCCCGGCTCCGGGGACGGCTCCGGGCCCGGCTCCGGGGACAGTTCCGGCCGGGGTCCCGGACGGGCTTCCGGCCGGGGTGCCGGGGGTCGTCCGCGCGATGTCCGACATGGAATCCTCCGAAGCGATCGTTTGCGGTCGTTTCCCTTCATCCTCGGGCGCGCACAGTGCGACAGACCTCGTAAGCGGAGATGAAACGGGTCTACATCCTTCGATGTAGGAGCAGCGGAATTCGGCCATCCAGCGGCCGCCCTGACCTGCGCGAACCCCCCACATGTGCCCGGAGAAAATGCCAAACCCTCACCGGACACCGCCGTTTTCGAATACCTTCCGTCGCAGGCGACACGCCGGCGGTGATCGAGACACCCGTACGGAGTCGCGGCGTCGCCCTGCCGCCGCGCGCTACTGGAGAGGACCGTGTGACCGGTATCGACGGGTGCCTGACCGAGGCCATGACCATTCCCGGTGCCCGGGGCGTGAGCCTCGTGGACTGGACCAGCGGGCTCACCCTGGGGGCGGTGGGCGAGGGGCCGGAGGGCGACCACGAGACGGCGGCGGCGGACGCCGCCGAACTGGCGCGACTCGCCTTCGAGAACGGCGCGTTCACCCGGGCCGCCCGGCCCGGCCCGGTGGAGGACCTGGTCGTCACGGCCCGGGGCAGCTACCACCTGATGCGGTTCGTGGAGACGGCGTTCGACAGCAGCGTCTTCCTCTACGTATGGCTGGACCGCGCCGAGGCCAATCTCGCGGTGGCGCTGTTCCGGCTCAAGGACCTGACGGCCCGGCTGGTGCTGTCATGAGCGCCGTCACCCCGGCCGCCACCGGCGCGGACCCCGGGACCGCCGCACTCGCCCGGCTGGCCGCCGCCGGGGCGACGGGCGCGCTGCACGGCGGCACCGGCGCGCTCTACCTCGCCGACGGCGCCGTGGCGCACGCCGAGAGCCCCGTGGTCCCCGACGTCGGCCGGCGGCTGACGGCGGGCGGCCGGCTGACGGCCGAGGAGTGGGCGGAGGCCGTCGCGGACGGCGGCCCCGGATACCGGGCCGGCCGGCTGCTGGTCGAGCGCGGCCGGCTCACCCGCGGCGAGCTGGAGCTGTGCCATCTGAGCACCCTCTTCGACGCGGCGTACTTCGTGCTGCCCCCGCCGGAGGGACCCCAGCGCGCGCCGCACCGCTTCCTCGCGGAGGCCCGGCACTGGCTGGGCCCGGTCCGCCCGGTGCCCGTACCGCTGCTCCAGCGGGAGGTGCGCCGGCGCCGCGAGCTGCTGCGCCGGGCCTGGCCGTGGCCCGAGGTGGACACGGCGCCGGTGGTGCCGGTGCCCGGGGCCCTGCCGGCGGGCCGGGGCGCGGCCGGGCCGACGGGCGGCCGGCGCGCGGTCCTCCAGGCGGCCGACGGGGTCCGCACCCCGGTGCAGATCGCGGGCGCGCTGGGCCGCTCGGCCTTCGCCACGCTCCTCGACGTCCGGCGGCTGGCCGCCGCGGGCCTGGTCCGCACCCCGCCGCGGGACGCCCCGCGCGGCGGGCCCCCACCACGGGCCACCGTGGCGGCCTGCGCTCCGGAGATCTCGCTCCTGTACCGGATCCGCGACGCCCTGGAGGCCCTGTGACCCCGATCCGTCCCGCGACCGCACCGTGCCCCGGCCGGGTCCACCCGATCTCATGATGAGGCGCGCCTTGAGGCAGCTCACCGGAAGGAGACAGTCGATGACCGCCGCACCCGAGGTGCTCGCCGAGCTCCAGGGGTTACGTGTCCGGGTACCGCACCTGACGGGTGCGCTGGTGGCGAGCACGGACGGGCTGGTGATCGCGCATGTCGTGACCGACATGGAACCCGACGGCGTGGCCGCCCTCACCGCGGCCGCGCTGGGCGTGGGCGCCCGGCTGGCGGACGCGGTGGGGCACGGCGGCTTCCGCGAACTGATCGTCAGCGGCGAGCGCGGCTACGTCGCCACCTACGCGGCCGGCGGCTCGTGCGTGCTGACCCTGCTGGCCTCGGCCGATGCCAACGTGGGCCGGCTGAACCTGGAGGCGCGCCGGGCCGGGACGCGCATCGCCGCGCTGGCCGGGGCCGCCCTGGAGCGCCAGCGGCAACCGTGAGCCGGCGGGCCCCTCCCCTCCCCCTATCCCTTCCCCACCATCCGATCCACGACATCCACCCCAACCGACATCCATCCGATCCCGACACCCATCCACGAGGAAGCGACACACACTCATGGCGAACACCGAAACGGCCCTCAAGGACGCGATGAGCTCGATCGACGGAGCTCTCGGCGTGGCCCTCGTCGACTACGGCAGCGGCATGGCGCTCGGCACCCTGGGCGGGTCCCAGTCGCTCGACCTGAACGTCGCGGCCGCGGGCAACACCGACGTCGTACGGGCCAAGCTGCGGGCCATGGAGATGCTGAACATCCAGGACAGCATCGAGGACATCCTCATCACCCTCAGCGGCCAGTACCACCTGATCCGGCTGCTGACCGGGCGCGGCGGCCAGGGCCTCTTCCTCTACCTCGTCCTGGACGGCAAACGGGCCAACCTCGCGATGGCGCGCCACCAACTGCGGCGCATCGAGGGCGACCTGGAGGTCTGACGACGCCCGGTGGGCGGGGCCCGGTCCGGCCCCGCCCACCGGATTGATTTGTCGACAAACCGCTGTACTGACCGGCGTTCGGCTGACGTTCGGCTGACCCTGTGTCACCTGGTGCCCAGTCAGACTCCTCCGGATTGCGGGGTCACCTCGCCCGCCGCAGGGTGATCGTGAAGATCCCCCCGCTCGAAGGAGTAGGTCCCATGAGTACCTCCCGAAGATCCGGTCTCCTCGCCTCCGGGCTCGCCTGCGGCGCGCTCGTCCTGGGGCTGACCGGACCCGTCGTCGCGGCCGGCGCGGTCTCCCCCGCGCCCGGCCCGGCGAGCGCCCGCGTCGCCGAGCGCCCACCCACGGCCGCCGCGGTGCGCGAGGCCTCCGCCAAGGGCGTCAAGGCCATCGACGAGAACCTCATCACCCGGCAGGCGAACTCGACCGCGGCGGCCTGCCGGGCCGAGACGGCCCCCGACGCGCGGCGGCGGAGCTACTGCGCGACCGTCGGCGGCCACCTGGAGGACCTCGGCCGGGCCCGCGCCGGCCTGTCCCGGCAGGCCGGCGCCGAGCGGCCTGACCTCGACGCCGTCTCCACCTCGACGCTCGACGCGGTCGGGGCCATGGCCCGCCTCGCCAAGGACCGCGCGGACCACGACGACGACCACGGCCGGGAGCACGGCCGCGGCCACGGGCACGACTACGGTCACGGTCACGACTACGGTCACGACCACGAGCACGGTCACGACCACGAGCACGGCCACGGCCACGAGGGCGGCTGGCACGACCACGACGGCCGGGGCCACGAGCACCACGAGCACCACAACGGCGCCGGCGGACTGCTCGGTTCCGTGACAAACCTGCTCGGCGGACTCGTCAACACCGTCGGCAGCGTGGTCGGAGGCCTCGGCAACCTGGTGGGCGACCTGCTCGGATCGCTGCTGGGCTGACCGCGCGCCACGAGCGGCCGGGCGTTCGGCCGGCCGCCCCGCCCGCGTCGCGCGCCGGCCGCGGACGGCGGATCGTGGCCCCATGAGGCCGGCATGAGGTTCGCATGAGATCGGCACCCCTCGCTCCCGGCCCGGCGGCCGGCCGGGAGCGCGGCACGGTGGCCGGCCGGGGCGCGGGCGCGGCGGCGGCAGCCCTGCCCTGGCCGGCCGTCGTCGCCGTCGCGTTCACCCTCGCCCAGCTGGTCCTCGTCGTGCCCGGCGTCGGCCTCGGCTGGGACGAGACCGTGTACGTCAGCCAGGTCTCGCGGCAGGCCCCGGCCGCCTTCTTCAGCGCGCCCCGGGCCCGGGGCATCACTCTGCTCGTGGCCCCCGTCACCGTGCTGACCGGCTCGGTCACCGCCCTGCGGATCTGGCTCGCCGTGCTGTCGGGCCTGGGGCTCCTGCTCTCCCTGCGCGTCTGGCGCACGCTGTTCGGGCCGCCGGTGCTCGCGACCGCCGGCGCGCTCTTCGGCGGACTGTGGATCACCCTCTTCTACGGTCCCCTGGCCATGCCCAACCTCTGGGTGGCCTTCGGCGCCCTGACGGCCACGGGCTGCTTCCTGCGGGCCGTGCGCGACCCCGGCGACCGCCACGCCCCGGCCGGCCTGGCGGTCGCGGTCGCGTTCACCGCCCTCATGCGCCCGGCCGACGCGGTCGCCCTGGTCGTGGCGCTGACCGCGACGGCCGTGTGCGTACGGTCCTGGCGGCGGCCCGTCGTGTTCGCCGCCCTGGCCGCCGGCCTGGCGGCGGGCGGCTGCGGGTGGGCGATCGAGGCGTACGCGCGCTACGGCGGCCTCGCGGCCCGGCTGCACCGGGCGGCCGAGATCCAGGGCGGCATGGGCGCCCACCTCGCCCTGGACGACCACGTCCGCGCCCTGGAGGGCCGCTCCCTGTGCCGGCCCTGCGACGTGCCGTGGCGTCATCCCGTCACGGCCGCCTGGTGGTTCGCGCTGCCGGTCCTGGCGGCCGGCGGGCTGGTGGCGGCGGCCCGCGCCCGCCGGCTCGGCCTCGTGCTGGTGCCCGCGCTCGCCGGGCCGGTCACGGCGGTCCCGTACCAGCTGATCGACTACGCGGCGCCCCGGTTCCTGCTCCCCGCCTACGCGCTGCTGTCGCTGCCCGTGGCGGTGTGCCTGGCCGCGCTGGTCACGGCCCCGCGCCGGCCGTGGCCGCGCGCGGCGGTCGCGGCGGCGCTCGCGGGCGGGCTGCTCGCGCACTCCGCGATCCAGTACCGGGTCCTGGAGCGGGCCGTCGCCCGCAGCGGTGCCGCCCACGCCGCCCTCGACCGCGTCGCCGCCGCGCTGCGCCGGCAGGGGGTGCGGCCGCCGTGCGTCGTCACCGGGACCGAGGCGGTGCGCGTCGCCTTCCGGGCGGGCTGCTCGTCGCGGCAGACGAGCGGGCACGACGGCAGCATCACCGTGCCGGAGCTCGTCCGGACCGCCCGGAGCCGGCCGGTGGCGGTGCTGGTCGAGGACGGCCGGGCCGTGCCCGGATACGCCCGCGGCTGGCGGGCGGCGACGCTGCCGCCGCTGCCGGGCACGGGCGGCGGGCTGCGGGTCCTCCTCTCGCCGGCGCCCGGGGAAGCAGCCCACTGGCCGGCGCCCGGGGAAGCAGCCCACTGACTGCCCACCGCATCCCCGCCGGGTCCCCGCGGAGGGGCGGCCGGGCGGGGCGTGGGGGCGTACGGCACGGGCGGCCGAATGCACCGGGTACGCCTGTTCGCCCCGGAGTGCGCCTCCCGGCGGCGCGCCGTCGTGGTGTCCAGTAGAGGTGGTACCGGGGCGAAAGCGGAAATCCACCATCAAGTCAGAGAAAGCGAACAGTGGCATGGAGATCCCCCGGAAGGAACAGAGCCTCCCCCACGCCCGCCGCCGGCACGCCGTCCCCTGGTGGAAGCCGGCCCGGGCCGGCCGGGCCGATGTGCTCCTCGGCGACGCGGGCGACCTCTACCACCACCACTACGGCCTCGGCCCCTACGACCCGTCCGTGCTCGACGGCCCGCCCGGGACCCGCGACGACCGCGTCCTCGACGAACTCCACCGGCTGGAGACCGCCCAGGCCACGGCCCTGCTCGACCGGATCGGCGACGTCGGGCCCGAGGACCGGCTGCTGGACGTCGGCCCGGGGCGCGGCTGCACGGCCTTCCTGGCCCACGAGCGGTTCGGCTGCCGCGTCGACGGGGTGTCGCTCTCCGACCGCTGGGTCGACGTCGCCAACCACCGGGCACGGGAGCGGGGTTGCCGGTCCCAGGTGTGCTTCCACCACCGCAACATGCTGGACACCGGCTTCCCCGACGGCCGCTACCGGGCCGTGTGGACCAACGAGACCACCATGTACGTCGACCTCGCCGCGCTCTTCCGGGAGTTCACCCGTCTGCTGCCGCTCGGCGGGCGCTATGTGTGCGTCACCGGCTGCGCCAACGACGCCCTCGGCCGGCGCTCGCCGGCCGTGGCCCGTATCGACCGGCACTACCTCTGCGGCGTCCACGCGCGCGGCGACTACTTCCGGGCGCTGGCGGCCCACGGGCTCGCGCCCGTGGAGGTCGCCGACCTGACGGCCGCGGCGATGCCCTACTGGGAGCTGCGCGCCCGCTCGCCCCTGCGCACCGGGATCGAGGAGGCGTTCCTCGCCGCGTACGCCGAGGGCGGCCTCCAGTACCTGCTCATCGCCGCGGACCGGGTGTGAGGCGGCCCCCGCTCACCAGGGGCCGAAGGGGATCAGGTCGGGGCCGACGGCGTGCCAGTCGTCGCCGCCCTCCGCGACGCGGTGGAAGAGGTGGCCGCAGTACCAGACGACGAGGTCCTGGCCGTTGACGTCCTCCCCGCCGAGGTACGCGCCCAGGCCGTCGTCGCCGGCGGTGCCCTGCCGGCCGTAGCGGTCCTCGGTGCCGCGGTAGCGCAGCAGCCACAGATCGGAGGCGGAGAAGGCGTCGGCCGTACCGTCGCCCGCGCCCGGCAGGAGGTGGTAGCCGCGGCCGCTGTCCACGTCGAGCACGGCCCAGCTGCGCCGGGAGGGCGGGTTCTTCACCCGGTTGGTCTCGGTGCCGAACGGGTGCCAGCCGGCGCCCCAGCCCTCGTCGCCGGTGTACGTGTTGTACTCCAGCAGCAGATCGCGGCGGGAGCCGTCGATGTCGAAGTCGAGCCGCCAGTAGGAGTGGTGGCGGTGGTCGTAGGGGCACTGGATGCCGGCGCTGAAGAGCCGCGGCATCACCACGCCGTTCTCCCAGAAGACCCAGCGGTGCGTCAGCCGGTAGGCGCTGATGACGTGGTACGACTCCACACTCACCGCCCGCAGTCCGCCGCTGGTGTAGGAGTAGACGCACACGCGGCTGTTCGGACAGCGGCTGGTGGGGCGGGAGTTGTCGTAGTTGAGGGGGTCCTTGTACGGGCCGCACGGGCCGCTGTACTGCACCCGCAGCGACGGCAGACTGGCCTTGGCGAAGACCTGATGGCCCCGGTAGGCGGCGCCCAGGATGACGATGCCCTCCTCGTCGGGGGCGTCCGCGAGCCGCCAGTCGAAGGTCCACAGCGGCGCGTCGGCCGGCCAGGAGACCCGCCCGGACTCACTCATCGCGCTTCCCCTCTCCGCCCAGGACCCGCTCCTCGCCGAGGTCGACGACCATCCGCACCACGGGCATCCGGCTGCCGGGCGGGCCGAGGCCCACATAGGCCCGGCGGCGGCCGTGGTGCTCGTCGCCCTCACGGACGTCGCTGGTGAGCAGCACCATCGGCACCCAGTCGGCCGGCGCTTCCCGGGCGGCCGGGTGGTGCGCCCGGGCGATCGCGACGGCCCGCTCGGCCTCGGCCGCGGACAGCGGGGGCCCGCCCTGGCTCTCCGCCACGTCCGTGACGCGCGGCTCGGGGCCGTCCTCGACGGTGACCTCCAGCGCGCGCCCGGTGGTGCGGTCGTGGACGAGGACCAGCAGCGCGGGCGTCGTCCGGTCCCTGTCGTCGGCGAGGCGGCTCGCGCCGAGGAGATCGCAGGGGTGGCCGTCGAGCACGGCCCGGACCCGCTCGTCGGCGAGCACGACGGGGGCCGCGCGCTCCAGCAGCTCCCGGCCGGAGGGGACGGGCACGGGCTCCCAGGGCACGGCGTGCGCGGGGCCGGGCGGGGCGGGGGGCCCGGGGATGTCGTTGATCGGGGGTTCGACGACGGCGGGGAACTCGCCGAGTCCGGGGCGTTCCGGCGGCGGTCCGAGGCGGATGTCCGGCAAGGTGCCCCCTCATCTCTCCTGGCGCGTGGGGCGCGCCCCGGATGGCTTCCCGCCGCCCGTGGGACCTGCACCCGCCGCGCCCGCCGGCCGGAAGCACGGCGGCCGGGGCACGCTCCGGCGCGTGTCCCCCGCGCGCGGGCGGCCTGCCATGAGCGTCGCGCCGACGCGTTTCCGGTCGGCGGGAGCCGGTGGGAAACGCAGGGGAAAGGGGCCGGGGAATTACGGCGACACCCGGCGATGGGCCGAACGGAGTAAGGGCGAACCGTCCGGCTTCTCCGGCTGGTTACACTCGCGGCGTCGCCTGCCTACGAGGAGTGCCCGTCATGGCCGAGGTAAAGCTGAGCGCCAGTAAGCGTACGGACTTCGGCAAGGGTGCCGCCCGGCGCACCCGCCGCGAGAACAGGGTTCCCGCCGTCATCTACGGCCACGGCGCCGACCCGAAGCACGTGGCGCTGGACGGGCACGCCCTGATGATGGCGCTCAAGACGCCGAACGTCCTCATTCGCCTGGACATCGAAGGAAAAGGCGAACTGGTCCTTCCCAAAGCGGTCCAGCGGGACCCGCTCAAGGGATTTCTCGTCCATGTGGATTTCCTCGCCGTGAAACGGGGCGAGAAAGTCACCGTGGACGTCCCCGTGCACACCGAGGGCGAACTCGCGCCGGGCGGAAACCTCCTGGAGCACATGCTCGACGCGCTGCCCGTGGAGGCGGAGGCGACCCACATCCCGGAGGGGTTCACCGTCTCCATCGAGGGTCTGGAGGCCGGCCACTGTGTCCGCGCCGAGGACGTGGAGCTGCCGCGCGGCTGCACCCTGGCGGTCGACGGCAGCACGGCCCTCCTCCAGGTGGTCGCCGCGCAGACCGAGCCGGTGGCGGAGGAAGAGGTCGAGGAGGCGGAGGAGGGCGCCGCGGCGCCTCCCGCCGAGGGCGAGGCCGAGGCCACCGGCGAGGCGGCGCCCGCCGAGGAGGGCGCCGGGGGCTGAGCCGCCCCCGGTCCGCTCAGTCCTCCCGGCGCTCCGTGCCCGAGTGCCTGCGGTGCCGTCCCGTCCCGGGGTCCGGGGCGGGACGGTCCCATTCCGCCGGCCGCTCGCCGGAGGCACCTGACGGGCCGATGATCTCCCTGGCGGCGGCCAGATCGTCCACGACCGCCACCGGCCGCCACGCGTAGCCGTCCCAGCGCACGATCAGGCGCGGCGCGTCCGGGCGCACATGGGCGCCGCGGTGGGGGCCCGGGCCCAGCGTGATGGCCCGCAGCCGGCCCACCTTGCGCTCCCGGTCCGCCTCGCGCCGGCGCGCCCAGTGCTCCAGGGATTCATCGTTCATCACGCCAGCATGGACCAGCGTTCCCCGCCCTCGCCAGCATCGGCCAAGGCTGTGCGGGAGGGCGGGGGTTGTGGTAGAGGCGGTTGTGGTGGGAGGGCGGTGCCGTCAGCCGGTCGTGCCGGGCAGCAGCCGGGCCGCGCCGATCCGGTGGAGGTGGATCAGGATGTCGTACGACGGGGCGAGCGCGGTCCGGTACAGCGGCACGGGGTAGGCGGTGCCGATGTTGCGGGTGGGCCGGGCGACGTTCAGCCAGGCACGGGCCTCGGCGGGGGCGGTGCGCATGTCGAGCATGTAGTCGCGGTAGGGCACCCGGTCGAGGGTGTGCTCGTTGCTGCCGGGTTCGGCGGGGCCGACCGTGCAGACCTCCACCTTCGACTCCTCCGGGTCGGTCGTCGCGTTGAACGAGCCCGCGCCGAACGTCGTCCGGACGCTGACGTAGCCCTTGCCGAGCCGGTCCCGCAGGAAGGCGCCCTGCATCCGGGGGTACTGGGCGGGGCTGTCGCTCGTGTACGCCACGTGCGCGTTGTGCGCGGAGAGCAGGATCTTGCCGCCCGTGTGCCGCTGCCACCAGGCGACGTTGGCGGCCATCTGCTCGTCGCGGTAGCGCATCGCCCGCGCGATGTCGGCGTCGTCGTTCAGGTCGAACGCGTACTCGGTGGCGACCTGGGCGATGTTCCGGGCGTGCTGCACGACGAGGTCGTACTCCGCCCGGTCCCCGTCCGGCCGCCGCGCGCCGAGCAGGTCGAGCGCCCGGCGGGCCCGGTCGGCCATGTCCTTCCGCTCGGCCAGGGGCTTGGCGAGGTAGCGGCGCATGTGCTCCCCGACGCCGGTGCCGTCCGCCGGGCGCTGGCCGCGGTAGAGCGCGGCGAAGCGGTCGCGGAGGTCGGGGTGGTGCCGGTCCACGTAGCGGGTGACGGCGTCGAAGGGCTGGGGCCCGGCGTAGCCGATGTCGTCGCCCACGAACTGGACCTTCCGCGCGTGGCGCGTGTTGTACTCCCGCATCCAGGCGATGAGGTCGCGGTACTCGGCGGTGTTCCAGAAGCCGTAGTCGCGCTGGAACTCCTCCTTCATGATCTGCCCGAGGTCGCCCTCGCCGTGCAGGACGTAGTCGTTGAGCCGGACTCCGGTGCTCCACGGCGCCTCCAGCGCGAAGGCGGTGAACCCCTTCTCCTCGACGAGGTAGCGCAGCACGCGGTGCTTGGTGGTGAAGAACTCGTGCGAGCTGTGGGTCGCCTCGCCCAGCCCGACGACCACGGCGTCCCCGACCATGCGGCCCAGCGGCCGCAGGTCCCGCCGGTCGCCCACGGGTTCGGTGGTACGCAGGGGGTGGGCGGCGCGGGTGAGGGCCGGTACGGGGTCGCCGCCGGCGGTCCCGCCGCCGGCCGGGAGCGCCGCGGCGGGCTGTGCGACGGCGGCCGCGGACGTCCCCGCGCACAGCAGCAGGGCGATCAGCGGGGCCGCCGCCCGGCGGCCCCGGGTGCGCCGGGGTGTCCTGGTCCGTTCGGTGAGTGCCATGCCGTTCATGCTTCCGGCCGGGCGGCCGGGACCGCCATCCGGCGGTCCTCAGTCCGGGGGTGGGGCGGGCCCCACCCCCGGACACCGGCGTGTTCGGCGGCTGCCGCCGAGCCCTTTCGGTCACAGTGGGGACAGGAGTACGCGGGAGCGCGGCCGGCCGGGACGGCCCCGTCCCGGGAACGGCCGAGGAGGTACGGGCGGATGCCGCTGCACCGGGGCGAACACGAACGGGCGGGCGGGCGCGGCTACGCCCTCAACCCCTTCTACGGCGAGGCCGACCCCGTGGCCGACATGACGGCCGAGCCGCCGCGCCACTGCCTGCCGGACGGACCGATGCCGCCGCACGCCGCCTACCAGTTCGTCCACGACGAGCTGATGCTGGACGGCAACTCCCGGCTCAACCTGGCCACGTTCGTCACCACCTGGATGGAGCCCCAGGCGGACGTGCTGCTGGCCGAGTGCCGCGACAAGAACATGATCGACAAGGACGAGTACCCGCGCACGGCCGAGCTGGAGCAGCGCTGCGTGGCGATGCTCGCCGACCTGTGGCACGCCCCCGACCCGGCCGCCGCCGTCGGCTGCTCCACCACCGGTTCGAGCGAGGCGTGCATGCTCGCCGGGCTCGCCCTCAAGCGCCGCTGGGCCCTCGCCAACGCCGACCGCTACCCGTCGGCCGGCGCCCGCCCCAACCTGGTGATGGGCAGCAACGTCCAGGTCTGCTGGGACAAATTCTGCAACTTCTGGGAGGTCGAGGCGCGCCAGGTCCCCATGGAGGGCGACCGCTACCACCTCGACCCGCGGGCGGCCGCCGAACAGTGCGACGCCGACACCATCGGCGTCGTCGGCGTCCTCGGCTCCACCTTCGACGGCTCCTACGAGCCGGTGGCCGAACTCTGCGCGGCCCTCGACGACCTCCAGGAGCGCACGGGCCTGGACGTCCCCGTCCATGTGGACGGCGCGTCCGGGGCGCTGGTCGCGCCCTTCCTGGACGAGGACCTGGTGTGGGACTTCCGGCTCCCGCGCGTGGCCTCCATCAACACCTCCGGGCACAAGTACGGCCTGGTCTACCCCGGGGTGGGCTGGGCGCTCTGGCGGGACCGGGCGGCGCTGCCGGAGGAGCTCGTCTTCCGTGTCAACTACCTGGGCGGCGACATGCCGACGTTCGCCCTGAACTTCTCGCGCCCCGGCGCCCAGGTCGCCGCGCAGTACTACACCTTCCTGCGCCTGGGCCGCGACGGCTTCCGCGCCGTGCAGCGCAACGCCCGCGAGGTGGCCCGCTCGCTCGCCCGCCGCATCGGCGACCTGCCGGAGTTCCGCCTCCTGACGCGGGGGGACGAGCTGCCGGTGTTCGCCTTCACCACGGCGGAGGACGTGACGGACTTCGACGTGTTCGACGTCTCCCGGCACCTGCGCGAGCGCGGCTGGCTCGTACCGGCCTACACGTTCCCGCCGAACCGTCAGGACCTGTCGGTCCTGCGGATCGTCTGCCGCAACGGTTTCTCCCACGACCTGGCCGACCTGCTGAT
Organism: Streptomyces sp. NPDC044063; assembly: GCF_056434285.1. Classification (NCBI taxonomy): domain Bacteria; kingdom Bacillati; phylum Actinomycetota; class Actinomycetes; order Kitasatosporales; family Streptomycetaceae; genus Streptomyces; species Streptomyces sp. NPDC044063. Next base: position 248,717 of record NZ_JBWKFM010000004.1, on the reverse strand, counting down.
GGACGACCTCGTGGCCGTCCTTCCGGAACTCCACGCCCAGCCGGCCCCGCTGTCCCGCCCGGAACGCCTGACGACGGCGTTCCACCACTAGGGTTCGATACCGGTCATATATCAACCTGTGCATCAGCTGTCACACGAATACAGCAAGATGACACCCCGTGATCGATCCTCAGCACCACCAGGCTCCACAGCAGCCATATCCGCCGCAACAGCCGTACGCGCCCCAGCAGCCGTACGCTCCGCAGCACCCTTACCAGCAGCAGCCGTATCAGCAGCCCTACCAGCAGCAGGGAGACCCGTACCAGCAGCAGCACCCGTACGCCCACCCCCACCCCCAGCAGCCCTTCCCGCCGGCTCCCCACGTCCCCCGCGAGGTCGGGGACATGCGCCGTTGGCTCTCCTCCTTCATCGACGGCATGATCACCTTCTTCGGCGGGTTCGGCATCGCCGTACGGCTCTCGGAGGGCCAGAGCACCGGCACCTACTGGACCTGGGCCGCCATCGGGTTCTTCGGCATCTCCTTCGTCCACCACGTGCTGGGAGCCGTGCTGTTCCGCACCACGGTGGGCAAGTTCCTGTGCATGATCCGCGTGGTGCGCGCCGACGACGCGGGCCGCCCGCGCTTCTGGCGGGCCGTGCAGCGCTGGCTCCTGGGCCTGACATGGCTCCCGATGCAGCCGATCCTGTCCATCTTCGGCGACGACGGCGACCCGTACGAGGACGGCTGCGGGCTGCGCTACGTCCACAGCGGGGACCTGCGGCGCTGAGGCCCGTCCGGCGTCAGTCGTGCGGCACCACCGCGACCGGGCACGGGGCGTGGTGGACGCAGGCCTGGGCGACCCCGTTCAGCCGGGGCGTGAGGGCCGGGCGGTCCCGGCGCCGGCCGACGACGAGCAGGTCGGCGCCCCGCGCCGCGCGGACGACGGCCTTCGCCGGGCTCTCCAGCGCGACGACGTCGATCACGGTCACGTCCGGGCGCCGCTCGCGCCAGGGGCGCAGGGCCTCCCTGACCTCCAGCTCCACGTGTTCCGTGATCTCCTGGGCGACGTCCGGGTCGACGCCCCAGGGCGCGTACGCCTGGACGGGCAGCGGGCGGCCGTGCAGCACGCGCAGCGGCACCCCGCGCGCCGCCGCGGCGGTGAAGGCGAAGTCCAGGAGGTCGTGCGCCGGGCGGTGCGTCCCCAGGCCCAGCACGACCTCGCCCTCGCCCTCGTCGTGGGCGGGGCCGGGGCCGGGCGCGGGGGCCTCGGGGGACATCCCGGCCCGTACGAGCACCACCGGGCACGCGGCCCGGCCGGCGACATGGAGGGCCACGTCGCCCAGGAAGAAGCTCTCCAGGCGGTCCAGGCCGCGCGAGCCCAGCACCACCTCCGCCGATTCCGACGCCGCCGTCAGCAGGGCGGCGGCGGGTTCGTCGGCGACGATGTCCTCGGTGACGGACAGGCCGGGGAAGCGCGCGCCGACCGCGTCGTGCGCGGCGCGCACGACGCGTTTCGCCCAGTAGTCGCGGTCCCGCTCCGGCGGGACGTCCGCGGGCTCGGGGGCGTGGAGGATCCAGGCGTGGAGCAGCCGCAGGCGCAGCCCGCGCCGGGCCGCGTCCGCCGCCGCCCACTCGGCGGCTGCCAGGCTCTCGGGTGATCCGTCGAGTCCTGCGGTGATGGGTGCGGGCTCCATCGCGACCGCCTCCGTCGCCCGTGCCGGTCCTGTTCCGGGCCGGTCCTGTCTCCAGTGTCCCGCCGGGCCGCCGGGGCGGGGTCGGCGTTCCGGATCCGGCGGCCCCGGCGGGAGCCCGGCGCGGGGGACGGGCGCGGGACGGATGTCCGACCGGGCTGTGCCCAGTCTCGCCGCGCGGCGGCGGCCCGCGCGGGGGCCGGACGGGGCCGCGCACGGGGACACGCGGCCCCTTTCCGGTGGCCCGGAGCGCCCCGGTCCGCCCGGTCCGCCCGGTCCGCATGGTGTACCCGGTGTACGCGGCGTGTCCCGCCGTGCGCCGTTCCCGCACGTCCCGGGCGTACCGGCCGGCTCCCCCGCCCCGCGCGTTGCCGGGCCCGCGTCCCCGGCGCACGGTGGAGGGAGCGGAGGTGAGCGCGATGACCACGCACGAGGCGGGACGGGCCTGGGTGGTCGACCATCCGGCTCCGGCCGCGGAGCGTCCGCTGCGCCGGGTGCGCCGCGCCCCGCCCGACCCGGGCCCGGCCGAGCTGCTGCTCGAGGTGGGCGCCTGCGGGGTGTGCCGGACGGATCTGCACCTCGCGGAGGGCGACCTGCCACCGCACCTGCCCGGGTGCACGCCGGGGCACGAGATCGTGGGCCGGGTGCTGGCCGCCGGGCCGGAGGTCCGGGGCTTCGCGCCCGGTGACCGGGCCGGCGCCGCCTGGCTCGCGGGCACCTGCGGTACCTGCCGCTTCTGCCTGGCCGGCCGGGAGAACCTCTGCCCCGCCTCCCGCTACACCGGCTGGGACCTCCACGGTGGCTACGCCGACCACGCCGTCGTCGACGCCCGCTTCGCCTATCGCCTCCCGGAGGGGCCTCCCGACGAGGAGCTGGCTCCCCTGCTGTGCGCGGGCATCATCGGCTACCGCGCGCTGGAGCGGGCCGCACTGCCGCCCGGCGGCCGGCTCGGCCTCTACGGCTTCGGCGCCTCCGCCCATCTGACCGCCCAGCTGGCGAGGGCCCGCGGCGCCACGGTCCATGTGCTGACGCGCGGCGAGCGTGCCCGGCGCCTCGCCCTCGAACTCGGCGCGGCCTCGGCGGGCGACGCGCGCGACCCGCCGCCCGAACCCCTCGACGCGGCCATCCTCTTCGCCCCGGCCGGCGACCTCGTACCGGTGGCCCTCGCGGCGCTCGACCGCGGCGGCACGCTCGCCGTGGCCGGGATCCACCTCAGCGACATCCCGGCCCTGGAGTACGGGCGGCACCTGTTCCAGGAACGCACGCTGCGCAGCGTCACCGCCAACACGCGGGCGGACGGCCGCGCCTATCTCGCCGAGACGGCGCGCCACCCGCCGGTCGTGCGCGTCCGCCCGTACCGGATGAGCCGGGCCGACGAGGCCCTCGCGGATCTGGCGGCGGGCCGGGTCACGGGCGTGGCGGTGCTGGTGGCGGACCACTGAAGGGCCGTCGCGGGCCGGGCGGCCGGCCACCGGGGAAGGAGGTACCGGATGCGCCAGGACGGGCCCGCCATCGAGATCGTCGCGCTGACCAAGCGCTACGGCCGCACGGTGGGCGTACAGGGGCTCGGCCTCACGGTGGACGCCGGGGAGGTCTTCGGCTTCCTGGGGCCGAACGGGGCGGGCAAGACCACGACGCTGCGCTGCCTGGTGGGGCTGCTGAGGCCCACCGAGGGACGGGTGCGCCTGCTGGGGCTCGACCCGGTCGCCGACCACCGCGCGCTCGCCCCCGCGCTGGGCTATCTGCCGGGCGAGCTCCGGCTGTACCCCGAGCTCACCGGCGCCCGCACGCTGGACCTGCTGGCCCGGCTGGGCCGCGCCCCCACCCCGCGCCGGGCGGAACTCTGCGCCCGTCTGGGCCTGTCGGACGGCGACCTCGGCCGGACGGTGGCGGAGTACTCGCACGGCACGAAGCAGAAGCTCGGCCTGGTCCAGGCGCTGCAGCACGACCCGGAGCTGGTGGTGCTGGACGAGCCGACCGAGGGCCTGGACCCTCTGGTGCAGGAGACGTTCTACGAGCTGCTGGCCGAGGCGGCCGCGGCCGGGCGCACCGTGCTGCTCTCCAGTCACGTCCTGCCCGAGGTCCAGCGCAGCTGCGGGCGGGTGGCCATCGTGCGCGAGGGGCGGCTGGTGACCGTACGGTCGGTGGCGGCGCTGCGCGAGGCCCGGGCACGCACGGTGCGGCTGTCGTTCGCCGACGGCCGGGGGGCGCGGCCGCTGCCCGGGGCCGGGCGCTGGGCCGCGCGCTGGGAGGGCGACCGGGTGGAGCTGGTGATCCCGCCGGACGAGCTGGTGGTGGCGCTGCGGGCCCTGCTGGCCCTGCCGGTGGCGGACCTGACGGTCGAGGAGGCGGGGCTGGACGCGGCGTTCCTGGAGCTGTACCGGGCGGCGCCGGACGGGGAGGTGCCGCGGTGAACGGGGACCCCGGGGCCGTGCTCCCGCTGTTCCGGCTGGCGCTGGTGCGGCGGAGGCGGATGCTGGTGTCCCTGCTGCTCGGCATCGTCGTCTTCGAGGCCCTCATCGTCGTCATCGCGAACACGGTGTCGCCCACGACGCTCCTCGTGATCGACGGGCGGCAGCCGCCGGCGGTCTTCCGGGCGTTCAGCGGCACCAGCGGGGACGTGCCGATCGCCAGCTATCCCGGCCTGCTGGGGGCGGGCCTGATCCATCCGTTCTGGATCGCGCTCCAGCTCACCGCGATCGGTTCGCTGGCCGCGGCGGCGGTGGCCGCCGACGTCGAGTCGGGCACGATCGAGCTGCTGATGGTCCGTCCGCTGTCGCGGGCCAGGCTGCTGGCCGAGCGGACGGCGGCGCTGCTCGTGGTGTCGGTGCTGCTGAACGTCGCGGCGACGCTGACGGTGGCCACCGGGGTGGTGCTCGCGCCACGGCTGCGCGAGGCGGTGCCGCTGGGCGGGGTGTTCGCCGCCGGGCTGCTGGGCTGGGCGTTCGCGCTGTGCGTGACGGGGCCGGCGCTGGCCGTCTCCGCGGCGGTGCGGCGCCGGTCCCGGGTCGTGGGGGCGACGATCGGGATCGGGGCGGTGGGGTTCGCGGTGAACTTCGTCGCCCTGGCCTGGTCCCGGGCCGCTCCGCTGCGCTACGCCAGCCCGTTCCACTACTACGCGCCGGGGGACGCCCTGGCGCACGGCGCGGTCCCGTGGGGGGCGTTCGCCGTGCTGACCGGGGTCGGGGTGCTGGGCATCGCCCTGGCGTTCGCGCTGCTGGCGCGCCGGGACCTGGCGCCGTGAGGGCGGCACGGCCCGGGAACCGGGACATCGGGGCCGTTCGGCCCATGGCGCGCGCCGCCCTTCCGGTCCATGATCGAATCAGCGTGGCAAGGCGTGCGCGCGGACCGACGGCAGGGAGCGGGTAGTGGAGCAGTCAAGGACGTTCTCCCAGGAACGGCCGATCCGGGTGTTCCTGCTGGACGACCACGAGGTCGTACGGCGGGGCGTCCACGACCTGCTGGACGGCGAGGAGGACATCACCGTCGTCGGTGAGGCCGGGAACATCGTCCACGCCCTGGTCCGGGGCCCCGCCCTGCGGCCCGACGTGGCCGTGCTGGACGTCCGGCTGCCCGACGGCGACGGCATCACGGTCTGCCGGGAGCTGCGCTCGCGGATGCCGGGCCTGGCGTGCCTGATGCTCACGTCCTTCGACGACGACGACGCCCTGCTGGACGCCATCATGGCGGGCGCGGCCGGGTACGTCCTCAAGCAGATCAAGGGCTCGGACCTGGTGGCCGCGATCCGTACGGTCGCCGCCAGCCAGTCGATGCTCGACCCGGCGACCACCACACGCCTGATGAACAGCCTGCGCGGCGGCGAGACCGCGGAGGAGGAGGCGTCCGGGCCGGAGGACGAGCGGCTGGCCGGGCTCTCCCCGCGCGAGCGCGACGTGCTCGCCCTCATCGGGGACGGGCTCACCAACCGTCAGATCGCCCAGCGGCTGTTCCTGTCCGAGAAGACGGTCAAGAACCACATCTCGCGGCTGCTCGCGAAGCTCGGCGTCGAGCGACGCATCCAGGCGGCCGTGCTGGCCACCCACGCGGGTGGTCAGCGGCCGTCGTCCGGCGCGTAGCCGGCGTTGTAGCGCAGGAGGTAGCCGGCGAAGCGGGCGAGGTCGTCCTCGTCCCAGCCGGCGAGACGCTCCCGGAAGGCCGCCAGGCGGCTGGCGGCCACCTGGGCGAGGGTGTCGGCACCGGCGTCGGTGAGGTGCAGCACCTGTACGCGCTGGTCGTCGGGGTCGACGCGGCGCTCGACGAGCCCGAGCCGCTCCAGGGTGGCGATCTGCCGGCTCACCGTCGACTTGTCGAGCAGGTAGTGCGCCGCGAGGTCCGTCGCGCGGCAGCCCCGCCGGTCCTCCAGGTGGGCGAGCAGGGTGAACGAGACGAGCGAGAGCTCGGGGTGGAGGCGCGCGGCCGCCGCCCGCGCACGGCGGGCGAAGGCGGTCAGCTCGCGCTGGATGGTCCGCACTGAGGCGTCACGGGACGGCACGGGGTTTCCTTTCGGCCATGTAGTTGTATATTACAACCTGAAGCATGAGTTGTATTTACCAACTATCTGGAACGATCCCGACGCGACCGATCGCGAAGCAACCGATCCCGAAGCGTCCGATCCCGAAGCGTCCGATCCCGAAGCATCCGAGGAAGCCGCCCATGAGACCCACCCCCGGTGGCGCACTGCGACACGTCCTGACCCATCTGCTCACCCCCCTGCTGATGTGCGTCGGGATGGGCCTCGCCTACCTGGGCGCCTTCGCCCACCCCTCCCCGCACGAGCTGCCGGTCGCGGTCGTCGGGGAGAGCGCCGGGGCGAGGGTGCTGGCGCAGACCATCGACGACAAGGCCGACGGCCGCCTCGCCGTACGGACCGTCGCCGACCGCGCCGAGGCCGTCCGCCGCCTCCGCGACCAGGACGTCTTCGGCGCGTACGTCCCCGACCGGCACCACCCCGAGCTGCTCGTCGCCTCGGCCGGCTCCGACACCACCGCCGTGGCCGTGCAGAAGGCCTTCGCGCCCGTCGCCGCCCGGCAGGGGGCGCCCCTGAAGGTCACCGACGTCGTCCCGCCCGCCGAGGGCGACCCGACGGGGCAGGGCGTCTTCTTCCTGCTGGTCGCGCTCAGCATCGGCTCGTACGCGTCGGTGGCCGTCATCGGCGGCGCGGGCGGGGCCCTGCCGATGCGGCTGCGCGCCGCGCTCGCCGCGGGCACCTCGCTGGTGGTCGCCGCCATCGGCACCGTCCTCGCCGGACCCGTCTTCCACCTCGTGGACCACGGCCTGTGGGGCGTGGCGGGCCTGGCCTGGCTGTACTCGGCGGGCATCCTGCTCGCCGGCGTCGGCCTCCACACCTTCCTGAAGCGCTGGACCACGCTCGGGATGATGGTGCTGTTCGTCATGCTGAACTTCACCAGCGCGGGCGGCGTCTACCGGCCCGAGCTCCAGAACGGCTTCTTCGCCGCGCTGCACTCCTTCTGGAACGGCGCCGGATTCGTCGAGGGCGTCCGCTCCCTCGTCTACTTCGGGCATACGGGGCTGGGCGGCCATGTGGCCACCCTCGCGATGTGGCTGACCGCCGGCGCGGCCCTCGTAGCGGCCGCGTGGGCCTCCGAACGGCGCTCCGCGCCCCCGGCCCCGGACCCGGCCGAGGAGGAGATGGAGGAGGCCGTCGGGGTCTGATCCGGCCGCGTCCGGGCCGCCGCCTCCCCTCCTCATGGCGGCGGCCCGGACACCGGACCACTGGACGGGCGAGGCGGACCGCTCCGCACACCGCGCCCGGGCATCCCCCCGGATCAGGCCCGGACGAGCTGATCACCCGTCTCCCTCACTGTCCACGGGAGCGCCGCCGCCCGGTAGTGGCATCCCTAGTGGCATTCGGCGGGCGATTTCCGGGAGAAGATGGTCTGTGTGGCAATTGGTGACGTCGTCAGGGAGCTGCGGAGCGCGCGTGGGTGGAGCCAGGGCCGACTGGCATCCGAGATCAACGAAGCGTTCGCGACCAGCCTGACCCGGGAGTACGTGAGCGGCTGGGAGCGCGGCAAGGTCCGCCCCGGACCGTTCTATCTGCGCTGCCTGGCGGCGGTGCTGGACGTGCCCGAGGCGGTGCTGGAAGGGGAGAACGCCCCCCGCGACCCGGCGGGCCCCGGCCTGCCCAGCGGTGTCGCCGCCGCGTCCGTCGCCCCGCAGCTGGCGGCGGACCTGCTCGGCGTGGGCTTCGCCACCCGCCTGCGGGGCGGCCCGTCGCGCGACGAGTGGGAGGAGAAGCTGGCCTCCTACGGCGCCGACTACATGTCCCTGGGCGCGGCCGAGCTCCAGCGGCGCGTGGCGCGCGACCTGATGGTCGTCCAGCAGCAGCTCGACGACGACCGCATGTGGTCGGTGGCGGCCCGGCTGATGACGCTGTACGCCACCACCTTCACCTGGCCCGACCAGGCCAAGTCCGTCGCCTGGTTCCGCATGGCCGCCGAGGCCGCGGACCGCTCGGACGACCTCCGCACCCGCGTATGGGTCCGCGGCCGGGCCGCCCTGACGCTCGGCTACGGCGGCAAGTCCCTGGGCTACGCCGACGTCCTGGCCGACCAGGCCATGGCCCTCAGCGACAAACCGACCGCCGGCCTGCTCAACGCCACCCTCGGCAAGGCCTACGCCCTCGCCCTGCGCGGCGACAAGGCCACCGCCCTCGACCTCGCCGACCGCGCCCGCCAGGTCTTCGACGCCTCCGGCCCCAGCACCCAGCTCAGCGACTACGCGGTGACCCACTGGCGGCTGAACGGCTTCCTCTCCCTGCTCTCCGCCCGCCTCGGCGACGAGGCCCAGGCCATACGCTCCCAGGAGGAGGCCCGCAGCGAACTCCCCGCGAGCCTCCCCCGCTTCGCGACCCACCTCGACATGCACACGGCCCTGATGCTCACCCGCTCCGGCGACAAGGCCGCCGGCCACGCCCACGCCCGAGCCACCCTGGCCGCCCTCCCCACCGAGAAGCACTGCGGGACACTGCGGATGCTCCTGGACGAGATAGAGGGCTGAGGCGCATAGCGAAGACGTTCAGGAGCTCATGCCCTTCTTCGGAATGCAGGGATTTCAATCTCTTCAGGATCGAGGCAATCCTCGTCCTCCTCCCCTTCGAGGACGAAGCCAAAAAAGCTTCTGAGCGCCTCATTCCCAAGGTCAATCGGGTGGAAAGGTAGAGCATACATGGGCTCATGCACGACCGATCTCTCTCCCTCCCAGAAGGGAGCTTCGAAGGAAAGACGCTCACCCACGTCTTCAAGCACGCCGCAATCCGGTCTCACGCTCAGCGATCGAACCAGCTCACCCTTCGACCACACAGCCAGTGCAGCCCAGTCTTCGGCGCTGTCCATAAAGACTCCGCAAGCCATGCCGTCAATCGCCAACCGAGAAATGAGCTCGGTCAAATCACTTGGGCGATCTTGCGCAAGCTCACGAGAACACAGGATATCGACACCAGCGAGGTGTGCCGCACACACTGCACCCACTTCTGGATAGATCGCCTGATCCAGAGCCAGTGTTCCCACCTCATGCACTGGAGCCCCAAGCAACTCTTCAGCAAGGACCTGAGACTTGGATCGCTCGATCTTCAGATCTCCACGCAACGCGCTTCGTGGCCACGCATGAGAAATCGTCAGAATAGCCGACTTAGACCCCAATTAAAAGCACCTCCAAGTCATTTGACTGAGCGAACCTCGGATCCTACGGATTACAAGCAGGGCAACGCCATAGATCCACTTCCACCTTCATGGTGACCGTTGAACCCTTCTGGAGGCCAGGAACCCTGCTCGTATTCAGAACTGCACCACCATGACCGAGTTCGGAATACCCCAAACTTTGATTATCAGTCAAGGATGCACCCTTCCCAGTCTTCACTTCAACCGCAACCCAGTTCCCTGAGGGGTCTCGCGCAACGAAATCCGCGCGAAACACTTTACCCTTGCTGTTCTTGAACCTCACCTCACTCGTAATATCGCGGTATCCTCCCTTTTGAAGTCTCTGAAGCGTAGCCGCCTCACCTAGAGCACCGTGCGGCAGGCCATCAACCGGGCAATTACCGGCATTGTGAACAAGGACCGGATCAGTCCCCGCCAGCACATGGTATGTATGGACCCCACTGACCGTCAGGTCATGCGTGCGCTGCTGCTTGGCGAAGTGGCGGACCGACTTCACCAGCCGGGGTTCGCCATCCGGGCCGCGCAAATGGGCGCCCGGGCGCAGCTTCCCCGCGTCTACCCACTTTTCCCCGTCGGTCTCCCAGAACGGATGGGTGTCCGTGGCGATGATGCTCGCCACGCCGCGGTCCGTCTCGACCGTCAGGTCGGTGAAGTTCTTGTCGTGCTCCGTGTCGAAGGTGGCGACGACCTCTCGTGCGGTCGTCTCCCCCGTCTCGGGGTCCGTCGCCAGGACCTTGTCACCCGTCCCGACATCCTCGATCGGCTTGCTGCTGCCGTCCTCCAACAGGACTTCCGTGCCGGGTATGAAGCTGTGGCACGCGCCGCTTCCACCGCGGCCTCCTGACCGCCCCCCGCCGCCGCGGGCACCGCGGAGGCCGGCGTGGCCGCCGCCCATCCCGTTCTCGAGTTGCATCACCGCCGCGGCCGCGAAGGCCTCCATGGGCGTGCTCACGCTGTCCGGGCAGTCGACGTCCCGGCAGGCGATGTAGGCGAAGAACTTCAACCGGTTCAGCGCCGATCGCGCCTGGCTCTCGTAGCCGGAGTAGATCACATCGCTCAGGCAGTTGATCGACTCGCCGTGGCAGAAGGAGGCCACTTCCCGGTAGAAGGCCTTTTCGAACTGCTCCTTTTCCTCCCAGTGGGCCGGCACCTCGATGCCCGCGTAGATGACCTCGTTGCCGCGGCTGGCCGCGTCCTCCCAGTAGTTGTAGACCGGGCCTTCGTAGTCGTCGTAGTCGTAGTCGTCGTACTCCGCCTCGCCCCAGAGCACGTTGGCCGTGGAACCGCAGCCGTACGGGCAGCCTCCTGTACTGGGCGAGTATCCGTAGCACTTGCCGAGCGTTCCGCAGCCCTCGGGGATCAGGCCGGTCGGGTCGGACAGGGTGGCCGGGTTGTTGTTGGCATAGGTGTAGCCGTGGTTCTGCTGGGGGTCCGCCAGGTCCAGCAGCGGGTCGACGCTGATGAACCGGCCGATCGACGGGTCGTATTCACGGGCCCCGAGGTGCGTCAGGCCCGTCGTCGCGTCGTTCGTTCCGCCGACAAAACCCTTCGTGCCGGGCCAGTTCTTCGGTTGCTCCCCTCGTGGGGTGCCGAAGGGAGTGGTACGACGATGCGTCGCTGTCGCCGACTTCGAGTCGACGGCCAGCTGGCCCGTACCGACCTGGTCCGCGATGACGAAGGACGCGTTGCCGTCGTCGCTCTGGACCGCCTGGACCCCGCTGCCGAGGTCGATGTAGCGGGTGGCCTTCGGGGTGGTGGACCCCTTGGCGAGGGTGATCTCGGTGGGGCCGAGGTAGAGGGTGGTCTCGGTGCCGGTCCGGCCGATCAGCCGCTGGCCCTCGGCGTCGTACAGGTAGGACGTCGTCCCGGCGGGCTTGTCGTCCTTCATCTGGGTCACCTTGGCCAGATGGCCTTCGGCGTCCCACTCGAGCGCCTGCGTGTCCCCGCCCAGGACGCGGGTGGCCGTGTTGCCGACCGGGTCGTAGGCGTAGGAGTCCTTGGCCGTGCCCGTCGGACCGCTGGTGTTCACGGCGGACAGGGCGTGCGGCTGGGAACCACCCGCCGCCGGGTAGGTGTAGGTGCGCTTGACGTCCTTGCCGCTGTCACCGCCGGAGTCGTGCCGGGTCTCGGTGAGGCGGTTGCCCGTCTTGTCGTAGGTGTAGGAGTTCCAGTACGGGGCGGGGCCGCCGGTCAGGTTCGCCGCCGGCGTCGCGGCGCACGTCGGCGTGGACTGCGTCCACTCGTCCGTGACGCGGCGCAGATAGTCGTAGGTGAAGCACTGGGTGTCGGTGCCGCCTGCCGCGGCATCGGATATCGCCCGGATGTTGCCCGTCTCGTCGTAGGTGTACGTCGCGGCCTTGTCGACGGCAGGGGCGTTCTCACGGTCGACCCGTGTGCCGGACAGGCGCTGGGTTCCCCATTCGTAACCGTTGGTGATCTGTGTGAACCTGCCGTCGCCCGTCAGCTTCGCCTGGAGAGGCTTCCCGGTGAGGCCGTAGCTGGTGATCGCCGCCTTCAGGCCGCCCGTTCCCGAGATTTCCGTGGGGCGCAGGAGGGCGTCGTAGGTGTAGAGGACGCCACCGCCGGCAAGTGCGCCCGCCTTCGGCAGGAATGTGCTCTGGACGCTGCCCGACGGGTTGTAGTTGGTTCCGAACCGGTACGTGCCGGCCAGCGCGCCTTCGTTCCCGGGGATGACGACGGCCGAACGCGTGGCCCGGTAGAGCGCGTCGTACTCGTCCACGCGGCTGACGTAGGCATTGCCGTCGACGTAGCGCGTGGCGGAGGCCAGCTGGCCCTTGCCACCCGCCACCGTGTCGTAGGTCCACTCGGCGAGCTTGGTCCCGCTGGGGGAACCTTCGCGGAGTTCCGTCCTGCGGCCGACGTTGTCGTACGAGTAGGCGAGCGTATTCCTGGTCTTTCGCGCGTCGGTGACGCTGATGAGCTGGCCGCGGTCGTCGTAGGTGCTGGTGCTGGTGCCCCTGTCCGGGTCGTCCGCGGAGATCTGGTGGCCGAACTGGTCGTAGGTGTACGACCAGCTGTTGCCCGCCGGGTCCGTGTACCGGGAGAGCTTGCCCTGCGGGCTGTACGCGTAGCGGGCGACGTCGGCATCGGCGTCCGGGCGTCGTTCGTGCAGTTGGCGAAGCTCGGTGGTCCTGCCGCGTGCGTCGACGACCGTGGTCGTCGCGGTGGATCCCACGGGTGGGATCACCGTCGTCCGGTCTCCGCCGTACAGGGTGCGGGTGACGGCGAGGGGCTTGCCCGCGTCGCTGTTCCCGGCGACCTGCCTGGTCTCCGTGACGCGACCGAGCCCGTCGTAGGTGTTCCAGGTCTGGGACTCCACCTTCAGGGCGTTGTCCGGGCCGAAGAGGCCGATACCGGGTGCACCCAAGGCGTAGTACGGGGCGAAGGACTTCGCGACGAGGCCACGCTCGTCGTAGAAGGTGTCGGTGATCAGCCGTCCACGGTCGGGGCCCGGTGCCTGGATCTGACGGGGGCGCTGGAATCCGTCGTAGAGCGTGTACGAGGTCAGCTGGCCGTAGCTGTCGTTCAGCTTCCGGGTGGCGACCGCGACAGGTTTCCCGTCCGTGATGGAGTAGGCGAACTCCAGGCTCGGCGGGCCGAAGGAGGACTGCGGCCTGTTCGGCAGCCACACCTTGATGGAGCGGCCGAGTGCGTCGTAGGCGATGTCGGTGCGCCGGTTGTTGGCGTCCGTCTTTCTGAGGACCTGGCCGCGCAGCGGGTCGAAAGCGGTCGTGCTGGTCCAGGCTGTCGACGCGTCACCGGCCTTGACGGGAGGTGTTGTGGTGGTGACGGTGGTGGCGAATCCTGTGGCAGGCGCGTAGGCGGTCCTCGTGGTACGCCCGTCGGTGCGCCTGGTCGTGGACGCCTGTCGTCCCGAGCTGTCGAAGACGACCTCGGCGGTGAGGTCGGTGCTGGTCAGCTCGCGCGCGTAGTCGTCGTAGGTCTTGCCGGACTCGAGGTAGGTCGCCCGGCTGTTGTCGTCCTTCTTGAGTGTGGCGACGCCGGTGGCATCGCCCTTGGTGGGCCGATCCCCGTAGCCGCCGCCGTCATAGGCGGTGCGGACGTCGGACACGACGTCCTTGGTCCGGTCGACGGAGGAGGTGGCACAGGAAGTCGCCGTCGTCACCACACGCGAACGCAAGGTGAGGATGTTGGCATCGGTGTTGTCGTTGTACGTGGTCCGGGTGCACTGGTCATCGGCAGGAGTGGAAAGGTCACCGAAGTCGTCGGCCTCGACGGGCCGCCCGGCAACGGTGTCGTACTTCGTGGCCGCGGACGTCTGGCGCCACTTCTTCCCGCCCCCGTCGTCGAGGGAGGTGAAGGTCCGTGCCGATTCGATGCCGGTGAGGTTCGCGGTGACGTCTCCCCAGGAGCGTTCGCTCTTGGCGGTCTCGTGGTGCCAGGGCCGGCTGACGGACTTGGCGAGCAGCTTGCCGCCGGGGCCGGAGTAGCTCTCGGTCCTGTAGGTGAATCCCGCCGCCGACGGGTGATCGGTGATCGCGTCGCCCTCGTCCTTGCCCAGAGCGACGCTCACCTCCTTCTTGCCGCCGTCGGAACCCTTCCTGTCACCGTCCATGCCTCGCAGGAAGTACGTGTCCTGCTGGCTCTTCATGCCGTCCGCGCCCTGACCGCCCGTGCGGACGCGCACGTGACCATAGCCACGCCACTGCGACCAGGACTTGAACTTCTCCTTGGTCAGCCCGTTGTCGTCGTCGTAGTGCCAGGCAGCATCGTCCAGATAGTCGTAGCGGGTCACCTGATCCGGGGCCCCGCCCGTGCGGTCGGTCGCCGTCACGGCGTCCACGACGTACTTGTTGAACCACTGCTGGGTCGGGTCGTCGCTGCTGCTCCCGCCCACGAACTGCGGGAAGCAGCGCGTCGTGTTGCTCTCCGGCTTCGGCGGTTTCGCCCAGTCGCAGGTGGGCTGGGAGTAGGTGACGTCGGTCTGGCCGCCGGTCTCGTCGGTGACGGTGGACAGGCGCTCCTTGATGAAGGGGGCCTTGCCGTCACCGGTCTTGTCCAGGCGGTTGGCGCGCTGCGTATAGACGAACGTGGTCGGCGGAAGGGTGATGGCGGGGCTGGCGGTGTGCCCGGTGTGCTGGATGGAGTCCAGCAACAGCTGGTAGTCGGTGTCGGCCATGCCCCAGCGGTGGCCCAGCTTCCAGGAGTCGACGGGCGCGTAGCCGCCGTCGGCCCGCAGGACGCTGGTGGTGATGTCCGTCAGGCGCTTGCGGGTCCAGAACGAGGGCGACAGGCGTCCCTTGTCGCACTCCGTCCCGGCCTTGCAGTTCATGTCCCAGGGCGTGTCGTACCAGTACTGCTTCTTGTCGTCGATCGTGTCCTCGGCGCAGGTGACCTTGTCCTTGTCCTGCGGAAGGCATCGCTCGGCGTTGCCGAAGTCGACCTTGGCCAGCGGCTTGGCGTACAGGTCCGTGGACCGGAGGCCGTACTCGATGCGCTTGAGGTAGCCGCCTCGCACATACGGCGTGTCGTCCTTGGACTCCAGGTCACGGCCGTAGGAGTTGGTCTCCTTGCCGTAGTAGTAGCCGACGGCGTTGCCGTGCCGGTCGACGGCGTAGTCGAGGTTCCACCGCCAGGCCTGCTGGCACCACGAGTCCTTGAATCCGTCCTTGTGGCAGGGCTCGCCGGAGTTGTTGCCGTAGACGGGGACGGTCCACGTCGAGTCGGTGGTGTCCTTGCCCTTCGCCCAGCCGCCGAGCTTGTGGTAGCCGAAGTAGTACTGCGTACCCTCCGGGGTGGTCACGCGCCAGTACTCGTTGTCGTTGTCGCCGTTGTCGCGTTCGGTCCCCGTGAGGCGGGCGATCCTGGTGCCGTCGTCGTTCTTCAGCTTCCACTGGTCGCCGCCGGCCGGGACGAGCTCGCCGGCCTTGCCGTTGAACGAGATGGTGGCGTTGTCGTAGGCCCAGCACAGGTCGCCGGGCTTGTTGCCGTCGGCGTGCTTCTCGTCGTCCTCGGAGCAGGGTTTGTAGCGGCGTTCGATGAAGCCGGGCCACATCTCGAACCCGTCACCGACCCACGAGGACTGGTTGTTGGTGTTGCCGGTCCGGCCGTCGATCGAGGCGGAGGAGTACCCCAGGCCGACCTGGGGCTTGAGACCGCCGGGAACCTCGGGCACCGGAATGTCGTACGACCAGGTGAAGGCGCCGCTGTTCAGATCGGTCTTCCACGTCGATGACGGGGACAGCGGTGTCGCCTTGTAGTCCCCCGTCTCTCCCCCGGCCTCGGGAGCCGCGGCCAGGACCGTTCTCGCGCCCACTCGCAGGCCCACTCGCTCGGCGGTGAGGGTCCGCTTCTCCGTGTCGTTGACGGTGGCGAGCGGTCTGGCCGTCCGGCAGCCGGTCCTGTCCGGAGTCGTGAGGGCGCACTCGGGGAGTTCCATCAGGCGCAGCCGGGACGCGTAGCCGCCCCCGTACGCCTGGGCGAAGCCGGAGTAGTCGAGGCGGACACCGGTGGAGGCGGGTGCCTGGGCCTTGAGGCCTGCCTTGGGCGCTCGGGACGTCTCGACGACGATCAGCGGGCCGCGCACTCCCGCCCGTTCGCTCGCCCTGCGGTCGGCGATCCGCACCTCGGCCTTTCCCGTGGCCGGAGCGGCCGCCAGCCCCTTCGCGTTCTTGTCGCGGGAGCCGGGCAGGAAACTCAGCGGCAGGTCACCGGCCTTCACGGCTCCTCCGCCGCCCTTGGCCGTCCCGGACAGGTCGACCACGGTCTTCCCGTCCTTGGGCCATGCCGCCCTCGGCTTTCCCCGTGGCACCCTGGGGGCGGGGTCGGTCTTGCGCGGCTTGCCCCAGGCCACCTTGCCGGCCACGGGCTTCCCCGGAGACGGTGCCCCGGGCAGGGCGTGGCCCTTGGCCATGGCCGGCAGGGCCACGCCCTGCAACAGCGACGCCACCAGAGCCGTGGGCACGGCCAGTGCCAGGCTCCTGCGCCACCGAGCCCTGTGGGCATGGGTTGTGCGCTTCATTCCTCGTCATCCCTCGCTGAATAGCTGAGTCGGCACGGCGCGACGCGCGACCTGTGCGCGGCGGCGTGCGGCGGAATCCTGCGACCTGCTGGGTGCTCGGCCGGTTCAGTCGCCCGGGACCTCGGTGGGGAGGTCGTGGTAGCCGGCGGCGAGTCGCTGCACCTGCTTCCCGGACAGCGCTCCCTGGAAGGCCCACACGTCGTCGATCTGTCCCGACCAGTGCTCGCCGGCCGTGCCCGCCACCGCGGAACGGCCGAGTTGGAGGTTCCTGCCCGCGCCGGACGACATGGCGTTGCCGGTCCTGGAGGAGCGGTCCGCGCAGGCGGCCTCCCCGGAGGTCGTCCCGGTGTCCGCGCGGCAGGAGAACTCCTCCAGGACGCCGTTCACGTACAGCCGGAGTTCATGGGCGAACCCGTCGTAGACGAGGGCCAGATGGTTCCAGGCGCCCGCGTCCTGGAAGGCCCGGTTCTCCACCGTCGTGAGGGTCACGCCCTTGTCCGCGTCCTTGTCGGCCAGGGCAACCTGCCAGCGCCCCTGCCCCTCGGAACCGCCGCCCTCGGGGGTCACCGCACCCGGTACATAGCGAACCGTGAAGGCGTCGCGGGACGTTCCGTCCGCGCTCATCACCGTCATCGCTCGTCCCGGCTTGTCCGCCACCCGCTGGGCCCAGGCTGTCATCGTGAAGCTGCCGCTGGTGTCGACGGGCATCCCCTTGGTGGAGGCCGCGTCGTCGGAGCCGTCGAGCAGCAGACCTCCGTTGTCGACGTGTCCGGTTCCGATGGTGGCCCCGCCCGTCAGGGTCAGGTCGTGGCGCGGCGCCTTGTCGTCCGTGAGGTCGTCCGGGGACACGGGAGGAGTTCCCGTCGCCTTGTCCAGCTTCCAGCGTCCCTTGACCAGCAGACGCTGCTGGAACAGCTGCTTGATCTCCCCGGCCGACACCGGGCGGTCGTAGAGACGTACGTCGTCGATATCACCGGCGAGGAAGTTGTCGGGCTTCCCCGCGTAGGAGCCCGCGCCGATCTGCAGTTGACGGTCCGCGTACCACGGCGCGGACACGGGGGCCGAACCGGCCTCCACCCCGTTGACGTACAGGGTCAGGGTCTTCGCCACGATGTCGTGGACTCCGGCGAGGTACGTCCATTCACCGCCCCGGGGAGGTGCCCCGGCACTCTGGACGACCTTGTTCTGCCCGGCATCGGCGGTGTCGGCGGAGTGCTGGTTGAGCACCCACCGGTCGTAGGTGGGCGAATAGTAGAGCTCTGCTCCGCTCGCGTTCGCGCCCGCCTGGGTCACCACCACGGCGGTGTGCGACGGCTTGTCCTTCGGCAGGCGCACCCACGCGGAGATCGCGAAGGCGCCCATGGTGTTGAAGTGCGGGGCGTCCACGGTCGCGTAGTCGTGTGCGCCGTCCAGGGACAGCGCCTTGCCGTCGACACCGGCCGTACCCGGCCGGGGGCCGCCGTGGAGGACGGCGGGCATGACGTCCGCGCGTCCGGTCACCTCCCGCGCACCCGCCGGCTCGTCCAGCGGGAAGATCGCCCGTGCCGGGCGGCCCGGACCGCGGACGTGCTCCTTGGCGTACAGCCGGGAGATCTCGTCGGCGGACGCGGGCTTGTTGAAGATTTCCACATCGTCGATCTGCCCGGGGAAGAAGGCGGTCGGCTTGCCGTTCGCCGACGACGCGCCGATCAGCAGCCCACGTCGCGCGTCCCAGGGTGTCGTGTACGGGACGGCTGCCTCCTGGCGGCCGTTGACGAAGAGCCGCAGTTGGCCGGCGCCGCCGTCGTACACGCCCACCAGGTGCGTCCACTCCCCCGTTCGGACCCCACCGGGCTTCTGCTGCATCACGCGCACCGGCAGTGCGCCATCGGTGTCCGAGGCGAACTGGCTGAACGCCCAGCGGTCGTAGTCCTTGGAGTAGTACAGCCCGAAGCCCGGCGAGTGGTTGCCGGCCTGGGCCGCCACGGCGGCCGGCTCCGAGGGCATGGCCGAGAGCTTCGCCCAGGCGGACACGGTGAAGCTGCCCGAGGTGTCCACGACCGGGGTGTCGCTCTCGGCGTATCCGTCCTTGCCGTCGAGGGTCAGGGCCGCGCCCGTCACGCCCTCGGCCCCGGTGTCCGCTCCTCCGTGCAACCGGGCGGTGCGCGGAGGAGCCGACCCCTGAGCCTCCTTGGCGTCCGGGCCGTCGTCCATCGACCACACGGCGCGTTCCGGCTGCCCCGCGCGCACCTTGTAGCGGTAGGTGTACGGCTCGCTGACGTTTCCGGCGGCGTCCGCGGCCTGGACGGTCAGGAAGTTCAGCCCGGGCTCACCGGGCAGGGCCCTGATGGTCCTGGCCGCGCCGTCCGTCGTGGTCAGCGTGTTCTTCTCCGAGGCATCGCCGTTGACACCGTAGAGGTAGGTGGTGATGCCCTTCTGCGCCGGGCCCACCGTGAAGCTGCCGTAGCGACCGACACCGTCGAACCACGGGTCGTCCCCGTCGCCGGAGGGCCCCGGCTTCGACTCGGGGTAGTCCCCCGATGTGACCTTGGGGGCGGGAAGGACCTTGGGATCGACGACGAAGTAGCAGCCGCTGGGCGAGCCGGCGTAGGACCAGGGGGAGTACCCGTGGCGGTCGTAGGACCGCACGTACCAGTTCACGGGAGTGCCCACCCTGACGTCGGCCGGCAGGGAGACGGCGAAGTCCGAGCCCGATTTCTTGAACGGGGTGAGCCCCGGCTTCCATCGGGCGACGTTGCCCTTGCCGTCGCCGGCGTCCCACTCGGCCTGGAACTCGACCGCGACGTCGTCGCCGTCGGGGTCCGTGACGTTGTTGGCGTAGACCTTTCCCAGGCTGCGCACGTGCACCGCCTTCTCGGGGATCCGGCACTGGCCTCCGTACTCCATCGACAGCTGAGCCATGGTGATCTGCGGCGGCGTCTGGTTGTACTGCACGCGCAGGTAGGCCCGGTCGGAGAAGCGCTTCCAGGCATAGGTGTCGGACTCGTCCGAGGCGCGCAGCCCGAACGTCATGGAGGACCAGCCCTTGGCAGCCGCCTCCTTCACCGCGTCCAGGACCGGGAATTCGGCATCGGCGGAGGCGCATCCCTCGAACCCGTGGGCGAAGGACTCCTCACCCAGCTTCTTGATCCAGAAACCGGAGGCCTTCTGGGAATTCCACGTGGTGGACGAGTCGATGCCCTTCGTCCGCCAGAGCTGCACCCCCTTCTTCTCACACGAGGCCGACCAGGTCTCCCGGACGACGAACTCCGCCGACAGGACGGTCTTGCCCGCGAACCTCGAGGTGCCCATGTCGTAGAACAGTCGCTTGGTGTCCTCCGGCTGGCAGTGCATCCAGTCGCAGTAGCCCATGCCGGCGTCGCTCTTGCCGTTGAACTTCCACTGCGGCTCGTCGGCGAAATAGCTGGTCGCCATGGTCCAGGTGGAGGCCTGCGGCGTGTACCACTGGGGGTCGATGAAGACCGGGTACACGGTGCCGGGCCCGCTCAGCACGGCCTTGTCGGGCGTCAGCACCAGCTCGCGACCGCCGCCGGTCACGTCCACACCGACGCGGGCCTGCTTGCCGGACTCCCCGGGCCCCGGCTCGTCGGCGCCACTGCCGCCGGATCCGGTGAGCCCGCGCGCGGCGGGCCGGACCGCTTTCGCCTTGCCCGCGGGGGCCGGGCCCGGGCTGGAGTCCCACATCATGGGTGCGGGCGCCTCGAAAACCGTGCCTCCGGCGCCCTGGTCGACGGCCGTCAGCCCGCCTTGCGCGGTCTGCCGCACGGCCAGGGACTCCGCGTTGATCTTCAGACGCAACCGGCCCAGTTCGGGATTCGCCGCCGCCTTCGCGGACTTCACGACCAGGAGCTGGGTGAAGCCGTCCGCCTGCGCCGCCAGGCGCAGGTCGACGTCCGGGAGGACGTCCGGGTAGGTGGCGGTGTCGCCGTCCAGGCGGGGTGCCGGTAGCTTGGACGGCCAGCCCAGGGCCAGCTTGCGCCCGGCCTTGTCCAGTCGTACGAGCGGACCGTCACCACCGCCGGAGAACGTCACCCCGACGGTCGCCGCACGCGGTGCGACACCGTCGGGCGCCTTCGCCAGAGTGGTGTCGACCGGCTTCCACTCGCCGTCGACCCGCGCCCGGACCGGGCGCAGGTATTCCCTGGCCTCCAGGGACCCGTCGGGCCTGGCGATCACGTCCGCGGTCTCGGCACGCCGGGACGCCACTTCCACGTTCCGGCCGGAGCGCTTGGCCAGGGCCAGCGCCTCGGCCTCCGACGGAGCCGACGCGTCGCCGGCCGGATCGGTCACGGCCGACGACGTCCCGCCGGCCTCGATCCGGCCCGCCGCCGTCGCCACCACCTGATCCGGCAGTGCCCCGGCCAGCAGTGCCAGCCCGAGCCCCCACGCTGCCGCACCGCCCAACGCGCGCACGCGCGCATGACGAAACATCCCCCCAGCCCTCCCCAGAGCCTGACATCCAGTCGCGGGATGTGACAGTAGGGGCACACGGTGTGTGTGGTCTACGTCAGAAAAATCAGCAAGATCTGGGAGAGATCATCTCAAGGGCGGCATTCGACCGTTGTGTCCTGTCTCACAAAGAATGCCTATGCGCCATCACGGCAGCGGTATCCGCCACGTCAGTGCCGTCCCCCCGTCCGGTGGTGACGTCAGGTGGAGTTCGCCGCCGTGGTGGGTCGCGCGTTCGGCGAGGTTGCGGAGGCCGCTGCGGCGGGGGTGGCCCGTGCGGGGGAGGCCCGTGCCGTTGTCGGTGACCGTCAGGACGAGGTGGTGGCCGTCGTTGACCACCGCCACGTCCGTGGACGTGGCGCCGGCGTGGCGGGCCACGTTGGCCAGGGCCTCGCCCAGGACGGCCACGACGTCGTCGACGGCCGCGCGGGGCACCTGGGTGTCCAGCAGGCCCTCCATGCGCAGGCTGGGGGCGTAGCCCAGGAGGGTGCCGGCTTCGCCGACGGTCTGGACGACGCGGGTGCGCAGGCCGTGCTGGGGCGCGGTCTCGCGGGAGCGGAGGCCGAAGATGGTCGACCTGATGATCTTTATGGTCTCGTCCAGGTCGTCGACCGCCCGGTGGACGCGCTCGGCGGCCTCGGGGTGGTCGATGAAGCGGTCGGCGCTCTGCAGCGTCATGCCGGTGGCGAACAGCCGCTGGATGGCCAGATCGTGGAGGTCGCGGGCGATGCGGTCGCGGTCCTCCAGGAGCGCGATCTGCTCCGCGTCGGCGCGGCGCTCCGCCAGTTCCATGGCCAGGGCGGCCTGCCCGGCGAAGGCCGCCAGGTGCTCGGTCTCCTCGCGGGTGAACTCCGCCTCGCCCCGGTCGCGGGCCAGCAGCAGCACGCCCCGTACGGCCTCGCCCGACCGCACCGGCACGGCCACCGCGGGGCCGGGCAGGACCGGGAGCGTGCCGGCCGTGGTGGTCCGTACCTCGTGGCCGTGCACCGGGCCGCCGGAGGCGTACGCGGCGCCGGTCAGGGTGCCGTCCAGCGGCAGTACCCGGCCGCGGATCTCCCCGGCCCGCTCGCCGACGGCGACCTCGACGGACAGCGCGGTGCCCTCGGCCAGCGGCAGCGCCACGGTGGCCAGCCGGGCCCGGGTGATGCGCTGGGCGTGCTCGGCTATCAGGCCGACGACCTCGCCCGGCGGGCTGCCGGACATCAGGCGGTTGGTCACGTCGGCGCCGGCCCGCAGCCACTGCTCGCGGCGCGTGGACTCCTCGTACAGCCGGGCGTTGTCGATGGCGACGCCCGCGGCGACCGCGAGGGTGGCCAGTACGACCTCGTCGTCGTCCTCGAAGCCGCCGCCGCCCCGCTTCTCCGTCAGGTAGAGGTTCCCGAACACCTGGTCGCGGACGCGGATCGGCACGCCCACGAAGCTGTGCATCGGCGGGTGGTCCGCCGGGAAGCCGTACGAGGCGGGGTGGTCGCCGATCCTGGGCAGCAGCAGCGGCACCGGGTGCCGGATGAGCTCGCCCAGGATCCCGTGGCCGGACGGGTGGGGTCCGATGGCCGCGATGCGTTCCTCGCTCAGCCCGACGGTGAGGAACTGGGAGAGCGTCCGGCCGTCGGGGCCGATCACCCCCAGCGCACCGTACTCGGCGTCCACGAGCACCACCGCCGCCTCGACGATGCGGCGCAGCACGTGCTCGAGGTCGAGCCCCCGCCCCACCGACAGCACGGCCTCCAGCAGGCTGTGCACCCGGTCGCGGGTGCCGCGCGCGGCGTCCAGCCGGGACTGGAGCTCCTCCAGCAGCTCGTCGAGTCGAAGGTGCGGTAAACGCATCGATCCGTCGCCGGTGTTCTCCACGGTTCCTCTCCTCAGCAGACGCCCGGCCCCGAATCTATCTTGATCATCGGGGTCCCGGCGCCCCCTCAGGTGCCGGGCTTGCGCCCGTAGACGAAGACGTCGTCCCCGTCGCGCAGCAGCGACCAGTACGTCTTGGCGTCGCCGCGCCGCATGTTGACGCAGCCGTGGGAGCCGGGCGGGGACCAGACGCTGCCGTCGATGGAGTGGAAGGCCTGGCCGCCGTCGAAGAACTGGCTGTAGGGCATGCGGACCTTGTAGATCGTCGACCAGTGGTCGACGCTGCGCCAGTAGACGCGCTTCAGGCCGGTGCGCGTCTCGTAGCCGTCACGGCCCGAGCGGATGGGGACCGGGCCGAACTTCAGCTTCGCGCCGTCCTGGATCCAGCTGAGCTGGCGGGTGAGGTCCACGCAGGCTATGCGGCCCTTGTTCACCGGGCACGCGCCGTCGGCGTTGGGGCGGGACCCGGCGGCCTTCTGCCGGGTCATGAGATCCATCACGCCCCAGGTGACGGACCCGGCGTAGCCCGCGGCGGGGCTGATGCCGTGGTTCAGCTGGAACTCGCGGATCGCCCGGCAGTCGGCGACGGACTGCCGGCCGTCGGCCGTTCTGCCGAGGAAGCGCTCCACCTTCGCCTGGTACGGGCCGGTGCCGGCGGTGCAGGCGGAGCCGGCCGCCTGGGCGGTGCCGGCGCCCAGGGCCACGGTGAGGGGCGCGGTCAGGCCGACCGCGCCGAGAACGACGCCGATCCGGCGTCCTACGATCCTCTTTGATGAACGTGTCATGAACCGTAGGACAAGCCGGCCCATCCCTTGGTTGCGCTCCCTCCCGGCCATCGCGCACGACGCCCGGAGATGTTGAGATGTTTCGCCGCGGCCTCCCGGGGATACCCGTCGCCTCCGAGCGCACCGCGCCGTCCCGGAGGACCCACCGCCATGACCGAGTACGGCTACTTCCTCTCCTGCGAGGAGCACTCCCCCAAGGACCTGGTCGAGCAGGCGCGGATGGCGGAGCAGGCGGGGTTCACCTCACTGTGGATCTCCGACCACTTCCATCCCTGGACCGGCGAGCAGGGGCAGAGCCCCCTGGTGTGGTCGGTGATCGGGGCGGTCTCTCAAGCCACCTCGCTGCCCGTGGAGACGGCCGTCACCTGCCCGACCATGCGGCTGAACCCGGTGGTCACGGCGCAGGCGGCGGCCACCAGCGCGGTGCTGCTCGGTGGCCGGTTCCGGCTCGGGGTGGGCAGCGGGGAGGCGCTCAACGAGCACATCCTGGGCGACGCCTGGCCCGCGGCGGCGGTGCGGCTGGAGATGCTGGAGGAGGCCGTCCAGGTGATGCGGCAGCTCTTCGGGGGCGGCCAGGTCAGCCACCACGGCAAGCACTACACCGTGGAGAACGCCCGGCTCTACACGCTGCCGGAGGAGCCGGTGCCCATCGACGTGTCGGCGTTCGGCCCGGCGGCCACGGAGGTCGCGGGGCGGATCGGCGACGGACTGGTGACGATGGTGCCGGACGCGGACGCGGTGGCCCGCTTCCGCCGCGCCGGCGGCGGCCAGAAGCCGGTGCAGGGCGGGCTGAAGGTGTGCTGGGGCCCGGACCGCGAGGAGGCGCTGGCCACCGCGTACCGGCTGTGGGCGGTGGAACAGCTGCCGGGCGAGCTCAACCAGGTGCTGCCCACGCCCGCCCACTTCGAGCAGGCCGTCGAGCTGGTGCCGCGCGAGCGCGTGGCCGCCAACGTGACCTGCGGGGCCGACGTCGACGAGCACGTGGCCGCGCTGCGCGCGTACGCCGAGGCCGGCTTCGACCGGGTGCACGTGGGCCAGATCGGGCCGTTGCAGCAGGGCTTCTTCGACTTCTACCGCACCGAGGTGCTGCCGCGGCTCGCCGTGTGAGCCACTCGGGCTCCCGGTTCAGGGCTCCCCGGCTCAGGGCTCCCGGCCGAGGCGGGCCAGGAGGCGCTGCCAGGCGTCGGCCCCGGGGGGCGCCTCCACCGGCTTCCCGAACAGCCCGGAGCCCGAGAGGCCGTCGGCGTACGGCTCGACCTCGTGCCGGGTGAAGTCGGCCAGCGCCCTGGAGGGGTGTTCCTCGGCGCCGATGGCGCGGGAGAGGTCCCAGGCGTGCACCACCAGATCGGCGACCATCTGCGCGCAGTAGGCGTGGGCCGGGGTGCTCCCGTAGGACAGGTGCACGGCCCGGCCCATCGCGCCGCGGGCGTGGAAGGCCTCCCGGGCCGCCTCGGCCGCCCGTTCCCAGGCGGCGACGGGGTCGTCGCCCAGCTGGTCGCCGTCGAAGGCGTCGCCCACCTCGGCGATGGTCCGGCCCTCCAGCATGGGCGGCACCCACAGCTGTTCGACGGTCAGGTGGTTGACCAGGTCGCGCACCGTCCACTCGGTGCACGGCGTGGCCGCGTCCCACTGCCCGGGGCGGATCGCGCGCACCCGGTCGGTGAAGAGGTCCAGGGCCTCGCCGTGCCGGGCCAGCACGGTGCGCCGGCGGGAATCGGTCGGGGTCGTGTCACCACTCGTCGTGCCACTACTCGTCGTGTCACCGCTCATGGCGTCCATGGTCCACGCGCATCCGCGCGGCGGCCAGCGCGGCCGCGGCGACCGCGGCACCCGAGGCCAGGGCGCCGCGGTGCTCGGAGAGCCAGAGCTGCGGCCCGTGCACCCGCGCGCCCATGCCGAACTCGCCGTGGGCGCCGCGGTCGTGGCCGCCGTCGCCGTCGACGGGGTGCCACAGGTTCACGTCCGGCAGGTCGGGCGCTGGCTCCGGGCGCTGCTGGGCGTCGTAGGCCGTACGGGCCAGGTGGCGGTCCAGCAGGCCGGGGGCGACGGCGTTGGCGACGAGGGTGGCCACGGTGGCGGCGCCGACCCAGTACTCGCGGCGCTTGGGGTGGGCGGCGGCGTGCACGATGGCGCGGGCGGCGAGCTCGGGCTCGTAGACGGGTGGCAGGGGCCGGGGGCGGCGCGGCATCCGGTTGAGGATCCAGCCGAACTGCGGGGTGTTCAGGGAGGGCAGTTGCACCATGGTCGTGCGGACCTTGCTGCGCTGGTGGAGCAGTTCGCACCGCAGGGCCTCGTGCCAGCCCTGGATGGCGTGCTCGGCCCCGCTGCACGCGGACCGCAGGGGCAGGCCGCGGTAGGCCAGGGCCGAGCCGACCTGGACGATGGTGCCGTGGTCCCGGGGCAGCATGCGCGACAGCGCGGCGTGCGTGCCGTACACGTAGCCCAGGTAGGTGACCTCGGTGACGCGGCGGAACTCGTCGGGCTCGATCTCGACGAACGGGGCGACGACGCCGGCGCAGGCGTTGTTGACCCAGACGTCGACCGGGCCGAACACCTCCTCGACCCGGTTCGCCGCGTCGGTGACCTGCCGGTGGTCGGCCATGTCCGTGGGCACCACCAGCGCCTGCCCGCCGCGCTCCCGCACCTCGGCGGCGGCGGCCTCCAGCCCCTTGTGGCCGCGGGCCAGCAGCGCGACGCGGGCACCCTGCCGGGCGAAGGCCCGGACGGTCGCCCGGCCCACGCCACCGCTGGCGCCGGTGACGACCACGACGGACGGCTTCGTTCTCTTCATCATCGGCGCCGGGTACCCGGCGCCGATCACGGCAAACGGCTCGTTCACCCGTTCCGGCGATTGCGAGCGGTACCCGGCATTGCGGACCCTGGGACGGGGGGTTCGCGCACCCCTGTCGTCGCCGCGGTGCCGCCGGCACCGGGAAGTCACCGAGGGGGATCCCGTCCATGCCGACCGCCGCCGCCGTCCGCCCTCTTCCCGCCGTGGTCCGCCCGCTTCCGGCCGCCGTCCGTCCGCTCCCGGCCGCCGGGCCCCGCCCCGCCGGGAAGGCCGCGGACCCCGGGCGGCTGCCCTGGGTGCCGCCGGACTTCACCGAGGTCGAGCTCCCCGCCGAGATCACCGCGTACGCCGGCCGGTGGTGACCGAGGCCGGCCCGGAGACGGACGCCGGGCCCGGAGGACGTCTGAGCCGTTCGGCCTTCACCACCGCGTTGCACGCGCACGCCGACCAGTACTGGTCCCGGCACCCGGTGCACCTGCGGCTGCACCAGGGCGGCCTGACGCGCCGGGAGCTCCAGCGGTGGATCGCCAACCGCTGGTACTACCAGAAGCTGCTCCCCCAGAAGGACGCGGCCATCGTCGCCAACTGCCCCGTCCCGGAGGTGCGCCGCCGCTGGACCCAGCGCATCACCTACCAGGACGGCACGGCCGAGGGGCGCGGCGGCAACGCCCAGTGGCTCGCGCTCGCCGAGGCCGCGGGGCTGACCCGCGCCGAGGTGCTGGACGAGCGCCACGTCCTGCCCGGCGTCCGCTTCGCCGCGGACGCCTATGTGACCTTCTGCCGTACCCGGCCCTGGATCGAGGCCGTCGCCGCCTGTCTGACCGAGCTGTTCTCGCCCGGTCTGATGCGCGACCGGCTCGCGGCGCTGCGGGCCCACTACCCCTGGGTCGACGCCTCCGGCCACGACTACTTCACCACCCGGCCCGCCGCGGCCACCGGCGACGCCCAGCACGCCCTGGGGCTCGTCCTGTCGTACTGCACCACGCGGCAGCTGCAGGACGCCGCGCTCGCCGCGCTGACCTTCAAGTGCGACGTGCTGTGGAGCATGCTCGACGCCCTGGACCACGCGAGCAGGACGGACTGACGCCGTGTCCGGCACCGACGGGCCGGGCACGCGGTGGCGGCTGCGCCACGGCGTCCGGCTGGGCCACGACCCGGTGCGCGACGCCGGTGTGCTGCTCCACCCGGAGGGCGTCCTGCTGCTCAACCCCACGGGCACGGCCGTCCTCGCCCTGTGCGACGGCCGGCACGACGTCCCCGGCATCGTCGGGGCCCTGTCCGGGCGGTACGACCCGGTGGCGGAGGAGGACGTCCGCGCCTTCCTCTCCCGCCTCGCCGAACGACGGCTGATAGAACCCGCCGGCCCGCCCCCGGAGCCCCCGGAGCTCCCGGAGCCCCCGCGGTCCCAGGAGCCCCCGGAGCCCCCCGGTGGATAGGCCGCTGGGGCTGCTCGCCGAGCTGACGTACCGCTGCCCGCTGCGCTGCGCGTACTGCTCCAACCCCCTGGATCTCGCCGCCCACGCCGAGGAGCTCACGCTCGCCGAGTGGTGCCGGGTCCTCGACGAGGCCCGCGCCCTCGGGGTGCTCCAGGCGCACCTGTCGGGCGGGGAGCCGCTGCTCCGCCCGGATCTGGACCGGATCGTCGCCCATGCCCACGGTCTGGGCCTGTACACCGGTCTCGTCACGGGCGGTCAGGCGCTCACCCCGGAGCGGCTGGCCGCCCTGACCGCCGCCGGCCTGGACCACGTACAGATCAGCGTGCAGGACGCGGAGGCCGCCGGAGCCGACGCGCTGGCGGGCGGCCGCGTCCACCAGCGCAAGCTGGCGGCCGCCGCCCGGGTCAAGGAGGCGGGCCTGCCGCTGACGCTGAACGTGGTGCTGCACCGCGCCACCATCGACCGCACGGCGGCGCTGATCGGCCTCGCCGAGGAGCTGCGGGCGGACCGGCTGGAGCTCGCCAACGCCCAGTACTACGGCTGGGCGCTGCTCAACCGGCGGGCGCTGCTGCCCACGCGGGCACAGCTGGCGGCCGCCGAGGAGGTGGTGCGGGAGGCGCGCGGGCGGCTGGCCGGCCGGCTGGAGATCGTCTACGTCTTCTCCGACCACCACACGGGCGTGCCCAAGCCCTGTACGCACGGCTGGGGCGCCCGCCAGCTGACCGTCACGCCCCGCGGCGACGTCCTGCCCTGCCCGGCCGCCGGCGTCATCCCGGACCTGGGCGTGGTGAACGTCCGCGCGGCCTCCCTGGCCGCCATCTGGTCCGGGTCCCGGGCGTTCCAACGGTTCCGGGGCACGGCGTGGATGGCGGAGCCGTGCCGGAGCTGCCCGCGCAAGGAGATCGACCACGGCGGCTGCCGCTGCCAGGCGTTCCAGCTCACCGGCGACCCGGCCGCCACGGATCCCGCGTGCCGGCTCTCCCCGCACCACGCCCTGGTGAGCGCGGCGGTCGACGAGGCCGAGGAGGCGCCCGGCGCCCCGCGGCCCCGCACCTGGAACGGAGCCCGGGACCGAGGAGGCGAGGACGGTGGCGAGGACGGTGGAGAGGACGACGGCGGCTGAGCCGGGGCCCGAGGGGCCCGTGTCCGTCACGACGCAGCACAACGACAACCGGCGCACCGGCGCCCAGCTCCGCGAGACGGTCCTGCGTCCGTCGACGGTGCGCCCCGAGACCTTCGGGAAGCTGTTCAGCCGGCCGGTCGACGGCCAGATCCACTCCCAGCCGCTCTACGTGGGCGGCCGCCGGCCCGTCGTGTACGTCGCCACCATGCACAACAGCGTGTACGCGTTCGACGCCGCCGACCCCGCCGCGGTGGACCCCCTGTGGCACGTCTCCCTGGGGCCCGCCTGCCCGCTGCCCGATCCGGAGATCGGACCCCGGGGCTACCGCGACATCGAGGTCGAGGTGGGCGTCGTCAGTACGCCGGTCATCGACCCGGAGCGGCGCGTGCTCTACGTGCTGGCCTTCACCAAGGAGGGCGGGGAGTACCACCACACGCTGCACGCCCTGGACCTGGACACCGGGCGCGGCACGCTCGGCGGGCCGGTGCGGGTCGCCGCCACGGTGCCCGGGGACGGCGAGGGCTCGGTGGGCGGCCGGATCGCGTTCACGAGCAGGCGGCAGATCCAGCGCGCCGCGCTGACCCTGGCGAACGGTCAGGTGTACGCGGCGTTCGCCGCCTACGGCGACCGGCGCCCGTACCACGGCTGGGTGTTCGCCTTCGACGCGGCCACGCTGCGCCGGACGGCGGTGTTCGTCACCACCCCGCACACGGGCCTGGGCGGGATCTGGCAGGCCGGCCAGGGCTTGGGGGTGGACGAGGAGGGCTTCCTGTACTGCCTGACGGGCAACGGCGGCTTCCGCCCCGACGGCTCGGACCTGGGCGACTGCGTGGTCAGGCTGAGCCCCGGCCTCGGCCTCGCGGACTGGTTCTCGCCGTTCGACAACGCCGACCTGGACGCCGACGACATCGACCTGGGCTCGTCGGGGCCGCTGCTCGTGCCGGGGACGCGGCGGCTGCTGGGCGGCGGCAAGGCGGGGAAGTTCTATCTGCTGGACATGGACGACCTGGGCCGCTTCCACGAGGGGTCCGACAGCCAGATCCCGCAGAGCTTCCCGGTCGTGCCGCCGGACGGAGCCCGCCACCACATCCACGGCGGCGCGGTGCACTGGGACTTCGGGGCCGGGGCGTGGGTGTACGTCTGGCCGGAGAACGCCTTCCTGCGCGCCTACCGCTTCTCCGGCGGCCTGCTGGGGACGGCCCCGGTGTCGGTGAGCACCACGGTGGACCCCACGGGGGTGCCCGGCGGGTCGCCGGGCATGCCGGGCGGCTTCCTGTCCGTCTCGGCGGACGGCGCCGATCCCGCCTCCGGGCTGCTGTGGGCCTCCCACCCGTACCGCGCGGACGCCAACCAGGCGGTGGTCGACGGCGTGCTGCGGGTCTACCGGGCGACGGACCTGACGGACGAGGTGTGGAACAGCCGGATGAACGCGGCCCGCGACGACACGGGGCTGTTCGCGAAGTTCGTGCCGCCGACCGTCGCCGACGGCAGGGTCTACCTGGCCACGTTCTCCGGGGCCCTGCACGTCTACGGGCCGCTCGGCGCCTGACCGTCCCGTGCCGTACGCGGGCCGAGGGCGAGGGCGAGGGTCAGCAGCACGAACCACGTGCCGACCAGCACCAGATGGGCCCGCTGGGGGACCCCGTGCCAGCCCGGACGGCCGAACAGCGGTCCGACCGTGGCCAGCGCCGACACCAGGGCGGTGGCCAGGACCCAGGGCCCCAGGCGGCGGATCAGGGGCCGAGGCCGGGGTGCGGCGGGCCCGGAGGCCAGGATCAGCAGGGCCATGGAGGCGAACAGCGCGGCGTGGACGAGGGCGCTGGTGGTGGTGTGCCAGGGGTTGACGGCCTCGCAGCCGCTCTCCACGGAGGGCGCGCAGCGCATCGGGACGACGACGTCGGCCACCGAGAACGCCCCGAAGGCCACCAGCGACCACCAGCCCGCCGCCGCGAGGGCGCCGGCGGCGCGGTCGCGCGCCAGGAGGGCCCCCGTCACCACCAGGACGGCGGCGACGATCTCGATGCCGCCGAAGAGGAGGTGGAAGCGCTGGTCGGCGGCGTACAGCTCGCTGACGTAGGAGTGCCGGGCGTCCAGGCCTGTGGGCAGGAGGAACTCCAGCAGCCAGTCGTTGTAGACCACGGCCGCCACGGCCAGCAGCAGGGGCGCCGGCCCGCCGCGCGGGGCCGCCGCCGTCCCCCGCCGGGGCCTGGTGGCGGCCCCGGGGAGGGTGGCGGACGACTCGGGCATGGGGGTCCTCGTCTCGCTGTTCGTCGTCTCGGTGCGGGTCGTGTCGATGGCCGTCGTCCGTCAGCCGTGCGGCCGTGCGGGCGGGGGCCCGTAGGCCGGCGGGGGCGGGGGCTGCGGCGGGGACGCCGGCTGTGTCGTCGGCGGGGCGGTGGTGGGGGCGGTGGTGTGCGGGGTGGTGGGCTGCTGGGGCCGCGGCGGCTGCTGCGGACGCGGGGTCTGCTGCCCGCCGGGCGTGGCCGGGCGCGGCGGCGCCGCGGTGGGCATCCCGCCCTTGGGGGCGGAGATGGAACGATCCGCCTCGCCGTCGGTGCCGACCGGGCGCTCGAACCACTGTCCCGTCGCGGGGTCGTAGACCACGAAGACCTCCAGGACGGAATCGGCGGGTGAGACGACCACCACGTCCGACGGCCGGTAGGCCGGCCAGGTGTCGCCCTTGGCCTTGGGGGTGCCCTGCACGGCGACCGGCGGCTTGAGCGGGTTGCCGCACGCGCAACGTACCCTGGGCATCCCCCGGTCGTCGACGAGCACCGCCGTGCCGGCCTGCAGGACGGACTGGAAGCTGGTGACGGAGCCGTCCCGCCAGCCGTGGTTGGTGACGCGGGTGTCGGCGCGCAGCTGCAAGGGGGTCAGACCGCGCAGGTAGGAGGCGAGTCCGGAGGGCTCGATGCCGGCGGTGCCCGCGAAGGCGCGAGCCTTGTTCGCATCCTGGTTCAAATAGCCGATCTGGTGCTCGACGTCGCAGCTGGCCACGTTGCGGGTGCCTCCGTAGAGGCCGGGTGTGGAGCCGGAGACCGTACGGGTGCCGCCGCTCGTGCCCTGCGGGTAGGCGGGCGCGGCGGTCGCCGCGGCGCTCGTGCCCTTGGCGGACGAGCGGGTGAACGGGTCGCGGCCGTCGGAGTTCGCGGCCTGGAGGTAGACCTCACCGACGGCGGTGCCGCTCTGCCGGAGGAAGAAGACGGCGAGGGCCGCGGCGACGACCACCGCGGCGGCCGCGACCAGCACCACCTTCGACCGCCACCAGGGCCCCTTGCCGGGCGGCGGGCCGCCGGGCGTGCCGTGCTCCCCCGTGGGCGGCGCGGGCGGGCCGGAGGGACCCGAGGGGCCGGACGGACCGGACGGCCGGGCCGGCCAGTCCTGGCGGGTGGGTTCCTGTTCGCCGGGCGTGCGCGGCGGCTGGGGCTCCCGTCCCGACAGCGGGCCGGACGGGGGTCCGGTGGGACGGCTTCCTGACGGCGGCTCGGATGACACGCCTTCTCCTACGCTGGGGCCTTTATTCCTTTTCATCACCCCCGCGCACATTGTGTGTCCCGGACCGGGGCGCCCCGCAAGCGGGCGTGCGGGGTGCCGGTGGTGCGCGGCCCGGATTCCCCCGGGCGCCCGCGCGGACGGGTGGCCCCGCGGAGTCCGGCCTACGGTGGACGGTGTGAGCCCGCCGACGACGTCCAGCGCCCCGCGGGGTGCCGCGCGCGAGCTGCGCGCCTGGGGGCAGGCCCTGGCGGCGGTGGCCGCGGGAGTGGCCGCCATGGGGGTGGTGGCGGCCCTCGGGCTGTGGGCGGCGGGCGCCGACGACCTGCCGGGCGGGGCGTTCCCCGCCGTCGTCGCGGCGACGGTGGTCACCGCCGTCGGCGGCCGGGTCGAACTCTCCGGCGGCGCGGGGTTCGTGGCCCGTACCGGTGGCGGGCTGACGGTGGTGCCGCTGTCGGTGACGCTGGCCGGGGCGCTGGTGCTCGCGGCCCTCTTCCTGCGGCCGCTGCGGCACCACGCGGTGACGAGCGGGGGCGAGCTGCCGGCCCGGATCGCCCGGACGGCCGTGCTGTGGCTGATCGCGCTGCTGCTGATCGCACAGGCCGCCCGCCACACGTTCCGGATCCGGGTGGGCGAGGAGTTCCTCGACGAGCTGGGCGAGGCCCTGGGGGCCACGCCGGTCGTCGGCTTCCGCGCCGCCGTCGGCCCCACCCTGGGCTATGGCCTGCTGTGGCTGCTGGTGCTGCTGGCCGTGGCACTGGCCGCGTCCCGCAAGGCCCCGCTGCCCTCCCGGCTGCTGCGGTACCAGGACTCCGTCCGGCCGGCGGCCTTCGTCATGGTGACGGTGCTGCTGGCGTACGTGGCCCTGGGTCTGGTCGCCGGGGTGGTCGCGGCCCTCGCCCGGGGGCACCCGGCGCAGACGTTCGCCGTCGTGCTGCTGGGCCTGCCCAACCTCGCCTGGATGGCGTTCGGCATCGGCCTGGGCGGCGCCTGGGAGGGCCGGGTGCCGGGCGACATCGGGCTGCCCGTGCCCAAGCCGCTGGCGGCGGTGCTGCGGGAGACCGACGGCGGGACGGGCACGGTGGACCTCTCCTCGCTGTCCGCGTACGACGGGCGCGCGTGGCTGCTGGCACTGCTCGCGGGGCTGGCCCTGCTGGCGGCCGGGCTCGTGCTGGGCCTGCGCTCCCCCGCCGGGACCCCGCTCCGGCGGCTCGCCGTGCGGCTGGCCGTGGCGGTCGCGGTGACGCTGCTGTTCGTCGGTCTGCTCACCCGGGTCTCGGCGATCTTCGGCCTGTCGCTGCTGGGGCTGGGCGACCTCGGGGACTTCGGAGGCGAGGTGTCGCTGCACGCGCGGCTGCTGCGGCTGGTGGGGTTCGGGTTGCTGTGGGGGTTCCTGGCGGGCCTCGTGGGCGGGTTCGCGGCCGCCAGGCTGCGGGCCCGGCGGGAGAGCGCCGACGAGCCGCCCACGGCGTGAGTCCGGGGCCGTGCCGAACCGCCCCCGCCCCGTCAGCCCGGCCCCGGCCCGGGGAACACCGGTGCCGCCCATTCCGGCGGGTCGGGCGGCGGGGTCACCGAGGTCGCCAGCCGGGTGGGCGGGTGGTCCGGCGTCGCGGCCGTCGCCGCCACCGGGCGCTCCCGGCCCGCCAGCCGCAGGGCGGTGACGAACTCCAGGCAGCCCGCGTACCGGTCCTCCGGCGCCTTGGCCAGCGCCCGTTCGAGCACCTCGTCGACCCGCACGGGCAGCCCGCGCACCCGCTGCGACAGCAGCGGCGGCGGATCGTACTGGTGCGCCCACAGCAGCGCCATGTCGTCGTCGCGCTGGAACGGCGGCGCGCCCGTGAGGGTCTCGAACACCACGCACGCCAGGCTGTAGACGTCGCAGCGCCCGTCCACGGGCCGGCCGGAGATCTGCTCGGGCGCCACGTAGTCCAGCGTGCCGACGAACTGGCCCACCCGGGTGTAGCCGGTCAGCGACAGCGACTTCTTCGTCAGGCCGAAATCGGTGAGGTAGACGTGCTCGGGGTGGTCGCTGTCGGTGCCCTCGGCCACCAGGATGTTGCCCGGCTTGACGTCCCGGTGGACCAGGTCGTGGGCGTGCGCGGCGTCCAGCGCGGAGGCGACCTGGCCGGCGATGCGCGCGGTGGTGGTCAGCGGCAGCGGGCCCTCCCGGTCGAGCAGGGCGCGCAGGTCCAGCCCGGCCACGTAGCGCATGGCGATGTAGAGCACGCCCTCCACCTCGCCGGCCTCGAACACCGGCACGATGTGCGGGTGGTCGATGGCGGCGGCCACCCGGGACTCGTGCGCGAAGCGGTCGCGGAAGGTGTCGTTACGGGCGAGTTCGGGGGCCAGGAGCTTGAGCGCGACCGTGCGGCCCAGGCGCAGGTCCGTGGCGCGGTAGACGACGGCCATGCCGCCGCGCCCGATCTCGCTCTCCACGCGGTAGCCGGCGATCCGGCGGCCGATCAGCCCGGAGGGGCCGGGGGCCAGGGTGGCGTCCGGTCGGGCGCGGCGGTCGTCGCCGGCCGCCATCAGGCCTCACCGGGCCGGGCGGCCGGGGGTCCCGTGGCGGGGGTGTCGAGGCGGGTGGCCTCGGGCGGTACGGAGGCGGGGCGCGGGGCGCTCTCGCCGGTGGCGAAGGTCGCCGTGTCCGTGCCGTCGCAGTAGCACCAGCGGTCCTCCTCGGCGTCGTAGAGCCAGACGGACCCGCCGTCGACGACGGCGCCGACGCGCAGCCCGTGGGTGGTCCGGTGGAACGTCTCGCCGTCCGTCCGGCCGGCCGCCAGCTCCTCGACGGCGTGCCGGTAGCGGCCGAGGGTCTCCTCGGCCCGGGCCAGCAGGCGGCGGGCGTCGTCGGTGCGGGTCATGGGGGCGCCCGCCGGGGGCGGGCTCTCGGGGAGGGAGAGCAGCAGCCGGGCGTCGACCCACGCCGCCCAGCCGTTGGAGCACAGCACCTGTCCCCAGTCGCCGCGCCGGGTGAGGAGCTGGACGGGCAGCAGCGGGTCCAGGGGCTCGGTGGGCACGGCCGCGTCCGGGGCGGCCCAGGTCGGCAGCCCGCCCTTGGGCACCACGTGGGTGGGCAGGAAGGAGGCGGTGGTCATGGGCCCTCCCGGTCATTTCCGCATGACGGAGGGCTCGTGGCGGCGCAGGAGCCGGACCACGAGGAAGCCGTAGAGCACCGAGAGGACCACGAGCATGCCCATGTCGAGCAGCCAGATCGCGGGGGTGTGGTCGAAGAGCGGGTCGTGGGTGCCCGGGGCGAGGTGCTGGAGGTCGATGGTGGCGGCGAGGGCCGCGAAGGCCCAGCGCGAGGGCACCAGCCACGAGAGCTGCTCCAGCACGAGCCGGCCCTGGACGGCGAGGAGCGCGCCGCAGAAGACGACCTGGACGATGGCGAGGAGGACCAGCAGCGGCATGGTGACCTCCTCCTTGCGCACCAGTGCCGACACCAGCAGGCCCATCATCATGGCGGTGAAGGCGAGCAGCGCGACGGCCAGGGCCATCTCGGCCAGTGGTGGGAGGAACACCCCCCGGCCGTTCGGCGCGTTGGTCTTCACCCCGGCCAGCGCCACCAGCGTCAGCACGACGGCCTGGGCGATGGTGATCAGGCCGAGCACCACGATCTTCGAGGCCACGTAGGCGGATCTGGAGAGGCCGACGGCTCTCTCCCGTTGGTAGATGACGCGTTCCTTGACGAGCTCGCGCACCGCGTTGGCCGCTCCGGTGAGGACCGCGCCGACGCACAGGATGAGCAGCGCGGACGCCGCGGACTCCTTGAGCTGCCCGCCGGCCAGCGCGCGGGTCATCGCCCCCATGACGAAGGGCAGGGCGATCATGATGACCAGGAACGTCCGGTCGGAGGTCAGCGCGGAGACGTAGCGGCGCATGAGGGTCCACAGCTGGGCACCCCAGGCCTGGCCCTTGAGGGGCTTGGGGGCGGCCTTGGGCGGGGCCTCACGGCCGGCGAGCCAGGGCTGTTCGCTGGCGGCGGCGATGTAGAGGCCGTGCGCGGGGGAGGCACGGTACTGACCCGCCCAGTCGCGCTCCCTGTCGTTCTCGAACGCCTCGAAGGCCTCGGGCCACTGACCGAAGCCGAAGAACTCCAGGGAGTCGCGGGGCGGCCCGTAGAAGGCGACGCGCCCGCCGGGGGCCAGGACCAGCAGCCGGTCGCACACGTCGAGGCTGAGGACGCTGTGGGTGACGACGATGACGGTCCGGCCGTCGTCGGCCAGGCCGCGCAGCATGTTCATCACCGAGCGGTCCATGCCCGGGTCGAGGCCGGAGGTCGGCTCGTCGAGGAAGAGCAGGGACGGCCTGGTCAGCAGCTCCAGCGCCACGCTGACGCGCTTGCGCTGGCCGCCGGAGAGGCTGTGGATGGGCTGGTCGGCGCGCTGGTCCAGACCCAGTTCGCCGATGACCTCCTCGACGCGCGCGTCGCGCTCGTGCTTGGCGGTGTCGCCGGGGAAGCGCAGCTCGGCCGCGTAGCGCAGGGCGCGCCGCACGGTGAGCTGGGCGTGGAGGATGTCGTCCTGGGGGACGAGCCCGATGCGGGCGCGCAGCTCGGCGTAGTCGTGGTAGAGGTCGCGGCCGTCGTAGAGGACGGTGCCGTGGTCGGCGGGGCGCAGTCCGGTCAGCGCGTTGAGCAGGGTGGACTTGCCGGCGCCGCTGGGGCCGACGACGGCCAGCAGGCAGCGGGCGCCGACGGGGAAGGACACGTCGTCCAGGAGCGTCTTGCGGCCCTTGTCGACGTGGACCGACAGGTTCTGGACGTCGAGGGAGACCTCACCGGTGTCGACGAACTCCTGGAGCTCGTCGCCGACCAGGCGGAACGTGGAGTGACCGATGCCGACGATGTCGCCGGGGCCGACGAGGGCGCGCTGGACGCGGACGCCGTCGAGGTAGGTGCCGTTGTGGCTGCCGAGGTCGACGATCTCGTGGGCGCCGTCGGGGCGGGCGCGCAGCTCGGCGTGGTGCCGGGAGACGATGAGGTCGTCGACGACGAGGTCGTTGTCGAAGCCGCGGCCGATACGCACGGTCCGGGCGGGCAGCGGGCGCACCGAGGTGGGGCGCCGGAAGGTCCCGGTGGCGGCGGGGTGGGAAACGGGCGGGGGCTCGTCCGGGTGGTGGGGGCGGATGCCGGTGACAACGGCGGCGGGGCCGTCGGCGGGGTTGCCGAAGCGGACGACGCTGCCGGGCTCCACGTCCAGGGACTGGACGCGGTGGCCCTCGGTGAAGGTGCCGTTGGTGCTGCCGGTGTCCTCGAGGGTCCAGTGGCCCTCGACCGGGCGCAGGACGGCGTGGTGCCACGAGACGCGTGTGTCCCGCAGCACGATGTCGCTCGACGGGTCGCGCCCCACGTGGTAGATCCGGCTCGGACTCATCACCTGCGAGCCGCCATCGGCCTCGACGACGAGTTCGGGGGCGGATGGGGCGGAGGACACGACCGACCGCTCACCCATACTCCTGATGGTACGACCGGCGGACCGCGCCCGCCTTCCGGCGACGGCGGGGAAGGACACAGCGATGACCTGCGAGGATTCCCCGCGTCTGCCCTTCTTCGTCTACGGGACGCTGCGCCCCGGGCGGCACAACCACGACCGCTTCCTGCGCGGCCGGGTGGTGACGGAGGAGCCGGCGACGCTGCGGGGCGCGGTGCTGTACGAGGGGCCGGGCTACCCGTACGCGGTCGCCGGCCCGGGCGAGGTGCGGGGTGAGCTGATCACGGTGGCCCCGGCGGCGTACGACGAGGTGCTGGCGGCCCTCGACGCGCTGGAGGACCACCGGCCGGGCGACCCGCGCAACCTCTACGAGCGCGTCGTGCGCGAGGTGACGGTCCGGGGCGGGGGCGGGGCGCGCGGGTGGGCCTACCTCGCGGCGGAGCGGGTGGCCCGGCGGCTGCGGGTGGACGGCAGGCGGGTGCCGGGCGGCGACTGGGCGGGGTGACCTGTCTCCGGGCGGGGTGACCTGTCTCGGGGAGGGGTGACCTGTCTCGGGGCCGGGTGACCTGTCTCGGGGCCGGGTGACCTGTCTCGGGGCCGGGTGACCTGTCTCGGGGCCGGGTGACCTGTCTCGTGGAGGGGTGACCTGTCCCACAGAACGCGCCTTCCGATCTCACATACTGAGCAGTCGCATATCCGGGGCAACCTCGGGCCCGATCGGCCCGTCCTCATCGCCGGGTTGACGGGATGTCACCCGGCGGTTGCCGAACGTGGATCTTTTGTTAACTCCTGGTCAATTGTTCGACAGTCGGACTATTTTCGCTTTTCATGCGCATGCCAATGCGTGCAGAGTCATCGCGGACCACAGGTCCCCGTGGTGTCGCTGGTGACGGCGCCACGCGCACGCGAGCGGTCGGGCATGCCCGAACCGCCCTGATGACAAAGGGCGCTGAAAGTGCGTATATCCCCCACATCCTCCATATCGGCAGCACCCCGCAGACGGATCGTGACCGTCGCCGTGGCCGTGGCCGCCGCCGCGACGATGGCCGGCACGGCCGTCGCCATCCCCTCCGGCTCCTCCCGTGACGCCGCCGCGAGCTCCGCCCGGGGCGCGGCCGCCGCCGCCAAGCAGGCGGACGTCGTCAAGGCGGCCCGCGGCGCCGCGGCCGCCCACGCCAAGGAGACCGGCGTCGGCACGGACGACACGCTGAAGGTCAAGGACACCCTCGTCGACCCGGAGGGCAAGCGGCACGTCCGCTTCGAGCGGGTCCACCGCGGCGTCACGGTCATCGGCGCCGACATGGTCGTCCACCTCGACGCCAAGAACCAGTACACCGGCGTGACCCGCGCCAACGGCCGCAAGGTCTCCCTGCCGAGCGTCACGCCCAAGCTGAGCGCCCACGAGGCGGCCACCAAGGCCGCCAAGGCCGCCGGCGGCACCGCCGGCAAGGCCGAGCTCGTGGTCGACGCCCGCGGCAACGGCCCGGTCCTCGCCTACCAGGTGACCGTCAAGACCGACGACGCCGGCACCGGCGTCGCCAAGGCCGTCGTCGTCGACGCCGGCTCGGGCAAGGTCATCAGCAGCACCCCGCTCAGCGACGGCTTCATCTCGCCGCGCCTGAAGTCCACGCTGCGCAGCAAGGGCGAGAAGGCCACCCCGCGGGTCGCCGCCAAGCCCACCACGCCGAGCCCGGCCAAGCCCGCCGCCGGCGCCTTCCCGGCGCCCGCCAACGGCACCGGCGCCTCCATCTTCGTGGGCGGTGTGCCGCTGCTCACCACCCAGACGGCGAAGAGCTCCTTCACCCTCAAGGACCCCAGCCGCGGCGACGGCGAGACCCGTGACGCGGGCCGCAAGGAGCTGGAGACCTTCGGCAGCGGCAAGGCCTTCACCGACGCCGACAACAAGTGGGGCAACGGCACCGCCGCCGACCCGGCGAGCGCCGCGGTCGACGCCCAGTACGGCATCACCAGCACGTTCGACTACTACAAGAAGACGTTCGGCCGCGACGGCATCAAGAACGACGGTGTCGGCCCGCACGCCCTCGTGCACTTCGGCAACAAGATCGGCAACGCCTTCTGGTCCCCCGACTGCGCCTGCATGCTCTACGGCGACGGCGACGGCGTGACGTTCAAGCAGCCGCTGGTGGCCCTGGACGTCACCGGCCACGAGCTCAGCCACGGCGTGGTCGAGGCGACGGCCGACTTCCAGCCCACGCGCGTCGACAAGGACGGCAACCAGTTCGGCGAGGCGGGCTCGCTCAACGAGTCGCTCGCCGACATCTTCGGCGTGGGCGTGGAGTTCCGCACCAACAACCCCGCCAACAAGCCGAACTACCTGCTCGGCGAGAAGCTCGGCCTGGACCAGACGTTCCTGCGCCGCCTGGACAAGCCCTCCCTCGACACCCTCGAGGGCACGGTCGACTACTGGGACGAGGGCTCGTACGACCGCGAGGTCCACGCCGGCTCGGGCGTCTCCTCGCACGCCTTCTACCTGCTGGCCGAGGGCAGCGGCAAGAAGAACATCGGCGGCGTGCAGTACGACTCGCCGACCCACGACGGCTCGACCGTCACCGGCATCGGCCGGGACAAGGCCGAGCAGATCTTCTACCGCGCCCTGACCCGGTACATGGTCTCCACGACCGACTTCCACGAGGCCCGCGTCGCGACGCTGCAGGCCGCCGCGGACATGTACGGTCAGGACAGCACGGAGTACCGCACGGTGAACGCCGCCTGGTCCGCCGTGAACGTCACCGAGGCGAACACGCCGAAGGCGAAGGCCGCGGCCAAGCGCTGACGTCCGGCACGACGACATGACAAGGGCCCCCGGGCCGGTGGCTGATGCCACCGGCCCGGGGGCCCTCGCTCGTGCCCGGTCATGCTCGGTCGGGCCCGGTCGTGCCCTGCTCGTCAGGCGGGCTGGTCGGGCGGGAGGTTCTGCACCTTGCGGGCCTCGTCGACCATGGTCAGCAGCGCGTCCAGGGTCGCCGGCGACAGCCCGTCCGCGCGCAGCGCCAGATTGCGCACCCGGGTGTCGCGCAGGGCGATCGCCAGCGCCAGCTGGGCGTTGACCCGCTCGGCCACCTCGTCGCTGAGGAAGTACTCCGGCGGCACCCCGAAGAACTCCGCCAGGACGTCCAGCTGTTCCAGCGTGACGTTGCGCTTCTTGCCCGTGGCCAGCTCCCACAGGTACGTACCGGAGATGGTGCCCCCGGTCGTCTCCCGGATCTCCTTGGCCAGCCGGGCGTACCCGGGCCGCTTGCGCTCGTCGGGGTAGATGGCCGCGATGAGCTCGTTCAGCCGCTGGTCGAACCTGCGCAGCAGTGGCCGTTCGCCCTGGCGAGGTACTCGGTCACCGCTCGTCATCGGCCGCCCTTACCCGGAGGTGTACATGACGTGTGGACCCATCAAACCGCCCGTCCGCCACAGCTGACAAGCGGCCCTCCGGTCGAACAACCGTCCGTTCACTGCGCGGACTTGGCCGCCCGCACAGTGAACGGCAGCTCCTTCGAGAAGAAGGACGCGTCGCCGTTGGCCACCGCGACACCCGCGTCCGCGCTGGTCACGTCGCGCGGCGCGGAGGCCGCGACGCCGACGCTCAGCCGGTAGACGGCACTGGCACCGGGCGCGAGCGGGCCCTTGACGGCGGGGAGCAGCCGGGCGCTCATGCCCGGGTCGCAGCCGCCCGCGACCAGCGCGACGCGCTCCCAGCCGTGGCCGGGCCGGTACTGACGCAGCACCAGGTCCTTCGGCGTCAGGGCGTGACTGGTGCCCGCCCCGTAGGCGAAGTAGGACGCGCCGAGGGCCGGGTACGGGCGGTTGGTGGTGTTCCGGACCGTGACCGTGACCTCGTGGGAGGCGCCGCCGCGCTCCAGCGTCGTGCCGCGCTGCCAGCCGGAGACCGTGACCTCGGGGCGGGTGGCGGTGGCCGTACGGGCCGGGGCGCGGTAGGTGTGGCCGCGGCCGTCGGCGACGGAGGCGGTGACCGTCAGGGTGCCGGGCCGGTCGAGGTCCTGCATCCGCAGGGCCACGGAGTACGGGTGCCGGGGGCTCGCGTCCTTCGCCGTCACGGGGAAGGTGAAGACGCCGTGGGTGGGGGCGCTGCCGCCGCCGGGGCCGGTGTCCAGGTCGATCCAGCGCTTGGAGCGCGGGTCGAAGCGCTGGATCACGAGCGAGTCGGTGCTGAAGCCCTTGCTGGTGACGTCGAGCCGGACCTTGCCCTTGGTGACGGGGGTGCGCAGGGTGACGCCCGAGGCCGCCCAGAGGCCGATGGGCAGCTGGGAGTCCACCGTGTAGGAGACCTTCTGCGCGGCGGTGCCGATCGCCGCCGCCACCGGCGCCGCGGCCGACTCGTTCGCGGCCGTGCGCGCGGCGGTGGCGCTGCCCGCGCCCGCCGGCGCGTCACAGCCCGCCTCGGCGCGGGCGCCGGCGGCGGGGGCCGCCTGGACCGTCCCCGCCGCTCCCATCACCAGCGCCAGTCCGGCCGCCAGCGCCGCGGCGGTCCGCCCGGCGGCCTTCCGGGCCACCGACGACCGCTGCTGTCCGACATTTCGCGTCATTTACCGCCCCCGCATGTGGGTTGTTCCGTACGTCCGTACGCCTCTGGCCTCAGAGAGCGCCTTCCACAGCTGATGGTTCCCCACAGGGAACGGAAATCCCATCAATTTCGTCCGGCCCCCCGGTCCGGTGACGGACCGTCGTCTCCCGGGGCGGACCGTACCCACTTTTTTGTGGGTACTTGGCTGCGGATCACGGTCGGGAGAACCTGGTGGTGGGCGGCCGGAGGGGCCGCCCGGTGACGCGGGAGAGAGACGGAGGTGGCGTCGCGTCAGGAGGCCTCCTGGGCCTCGGCGAGCTGTTCCAGGCGGCGGTGTCCCCAGTCCGACAGGGGGGCCAGGGCCTCGGAGAGCTCGCGCCCGAAGGCGGTCAGCGAGTACACCGTCTTCAGCGGCAGCACATCGTGGACCTCCCGGTGCACCAGCCCGTCCGCCTCCATCTCGCGGAGCGCCTGGGTCAGGACCTTCTCACTGAGGCCCGGCACCTGCCGGCGCAGCTCGGCCGGGCGGATGGGGCCGGCCTCCAGCCGCCAGAGCAG
Source organism: Streptomyces sp. NPDC044063 (assembly GCF_056434285.1). Taxonomy (NCBI): domain Bacteria; kingdom Bacillati; phylum Actinomycetota; class Actinomycetes; order Kitasatosporales; family Streptomycetaceae; genus Streptomyces; species Streptomyces sp. NPDC044063. The sequence goes on along the minus strand of NZ_JBWKFM010000004.1, from coordinate 205,913 downwards.
GGCGGTCTTCCACTTGCCGTCGATCACGGCGATCGCGGCGGTCACCCCGCAGACATTCGTGTCCTGGGCACGACTGCGTGTCATCTCCACCCTCTTCATCACTCTTCATCCGGATAAGGACGCAGGTATTTCCATGAGCTTCGAACAGTCTGCCGTCACCGTGCTCGGGCTGGGACCGATGGGCCGGGCGCTGGCCGGCGCCTTCCTGGACGCCGGGGTGCGCACCACGGTCTGGAACCGGACGCCGGGCAGGGACGGCGAGCTTCTCGCCCGGGGCGCGATCGGCGCGGGGACGGCGGAGGAGGCCGTCGCCGCGAGCGATCTGATCGTGGTCTGCGTCGTCAACTACGACGCGTCGGACGCCGTCCTGCGGACCGACGCGGTCACCGCCGCGCTCAAGGGACGCACCCTCGTGAACCTCACCGCCGACACCCCGGACCGGGCGCGGGACACCGGCGCGTGGGCTGCCCGGCACGGCATCCGGTACCTGGACGGCGCCATCATGACGCCGACCCCCACCATCGGAACGCCCGCCGGGGTGTTCATCCTCTCCGGTCCGCGCGAGCTCCACGAGGAGCACCGTCCCGTGCTGGACGCGCTGGGCGGCACCCTCACCCATCTCGGCGAGGACATCGGCCGGGCCGCGGCGTACGACATCGCGCTGCTCGACATCTTCTGGACGGCGATGGCGGGCTGGGCCCACGCCCTGGCGGTGGCGAAGGCCGAGGGCATCACCGCGCGGGAGCTGGCGCCGTTCGCCCAGGGCATCGGGGCGATCCTCCCGCCGCTCTTCGAGGAGACCGCCGCCGAGGCGGACGAGGGCACCTTCTCCGGCGAGGGCAACCCGCTGACCTCGGCGGTGTCGTCCATGACCCACATCGTGCACGCGTCCGAGGCCCACGGCATCGACGCGGGGGTGATGCGCGCGGCCGAGGGCATGGCCCGCCGCGCCGTCGGGCTGGGGCACGGCGCGGACGGGTTCGTGCGGATCGCCCAGGTCCTGGGCCGCTGAGGGACTACGCCGCGGGGCTCCCGGCGGGGGCCCCGCGTCCCGGGCGCAGATACACGGCCCAGGTGACGACGAGGCACAGCACGTAGTAGGCGAGGAAGGCGGCGTACGCCGGCTCGCCCGTGCCGCTGTGCCCGAACGCCTCCCGGAAGGCGGTGTTGATCAGGACGCCGCCGAGGGCGCCGACGGCTCCGGCGACGCCCATCAGCGTGTTGGCCCGCAGGCGCGAGCGGTGCTCGGCGGCCTCGGGGTCCATGCCGGCCGCCGTCCAGCGGTGGGCGGCGGCCCGGTGGAGGGCGGGGATCATCTTGTAGGTCGAGCCGTTGCCGAGGCCGCTGAGGACGAAGAGCAGCACGAAGCCCGTCAGGAACAGCGGGAGCGAGCCCTCCTGGGAGGCCACCAGGACCAGTCCGGCGCCGCCCGCCAGGGCCGCGAAGGCCCAGAAGGTGACGCGGGCGCCGCCCCACCGGTCGGCGAGCGCCCCGCCCACCGGCCGGACGAGGGAGCCGAGCAGGGGGCCCAGGAAGGTCAGGGCCGCCGCCCGTACCGGCGTCGGGAAGTCGCCCGGGAACTGCACGAGGAGCACCTGCCCGAACGCGAAGCCGAAGCCGATGAACGAGCCGAACGTGCCGATGTAGAGCAGGCAGACGACCCAGGCGTGGGGGTCGCGGCCCACCTCGCGCAGTTGGAGCCCGGGTTTCCGGGTGCGCGGCAGGTCGTCCATGCGCAGGGCCGCCGCCAGCGCGGCCAGCACGATCAGGGGGAGGTAGACGAGCGGCACCAGCCGGGGGTGGGCGGCGCCCGCGGTGGCCAGGACCAGCAGGCCGAGGAGCTGTACGGCCGGCACGCCGAGGTTGCCGCCGCCCGCGTTGACGCCCAGGGCCCGGCCCTTGAGGCGCTGCGGGTAGAAGGCGTTGATGTTGGCCATCGAGGAGGCGAAGTTGCCGCCGCCGAGCCCCGCGACGGCCGCGACGGCCAGCAGGGTGGAGTAGGACACGCCGGGTTCGAGGATCCAGGCGGTCAGGCCGGTGGGGATCAGCAGGGCGAGCGCGCTGACGATCGTCCAGGCACGACCGCCGAAGACGGACACCGCGACGGTGTACGGCAGCCGCAGGGTGGCGCCGACCAGGGTCGGCACCGCGGTGAGTGTGAACTTGCCGGCCGCGTCGATGCCGTACTCCGGCCCCAGGAACAGCACCAGGACGGACCACAGGCTCCACACGGAGAAGCCGATGTGCTCGCAGAGCACGGAGTACACGAGGTTGCGGCGGGCCGTGCGGGCCCCGCCGGCCGCCCAGAAGGCCGGGTCCTCGGGACGCCAGTCGTCGATACGGCGGCGGGCCGGGCGGCCCATGGCGGGCGGCGGCCCGGTGGAGGGCGGGGGATCGACCGGTCGTGGCTCGGCCGTCGGCGCGTCGGTGTCCTGGTTGATGACGCGGACGCGCCACACGGGCAGGGCGGTGCCCGCGCCCTCCTCCCCCGACGTCCCCGGGTCGTCGAGGCAGGCTCCGGTCCGCAGGTCGAAGGCCTGCTTGTACATGGGCGAGAAGACCACGGGCACCTCCCCCCGGCTGCCCAGGATGCCGCGGGAGATGACGTGGGCACCGCTGAACGGGTCGCGGTTGCCCACCGCGTACACCGCGCCCGCGCGGTCGCGGAACACCGCCACCTGCCGGTCGCCGACGAGTACGGCCGCGCCGCGCCCGGGCAGCAGGTCGCCGTACGCGCACACGGGCGTCCAGCCGTCGGGCGTGTCGATCTCGACGAGCGGGCCGGTCGTGGTGCTCGCCATGGGGCCGGCCACGGGGCTGATCGTGGAGTCGGTCATCGCGCCGCCACCGCCTCGGCGAGGGCGGGCGCCGGGCGGATCTGGCCGCGCTCGGGCAGGAACCGCACGGTGGGGTCGGGGGTGCCGGGCGCGTTGGCGAAGGAGACGAAGCGGCGCAGCCGTTCGGGGTCCTCCAGGGTGGCCCGCCATTCGTCCTGGTAGGTCTCGGTGTGCCGGGCCATCAGCGCGTCGAGCTCGGCGCAGATGCCGAGGGAGTCGTCCACGAGGACGGCCCGCAGGTGGTCCAGGCCGCCTTCCATGCGCTCGATCCAGGGCGCGGTGCGCTCCAGCCGGTCGGCGGTGCGGATGTAGAACATCAGGAAGCGGTCGATGGTGCGGATGAGGGTGGCGTGGTCGGCGTCGGTGAGGAGGAGGTCGGCGTGGCGGGGGGTCATGCCGCCGTTGCCGCCGACGTAGAGGTTCCAGCCGGCGGAGGTGGCGATGACGCCGAAGTCCTTGCTCTGCGCCTCGGCGCATTCGCGGGCGCAGCCGCTCACCGCGGCCTTGATCTTGTGCGGGGAGCGCAGGCCCCGGTAGCGCAGTTCGAGCTCGATGGCGAGGGCGACGGAGTCCTGGACGCCGTAGCGGCACCAGGTCTGCCCCACGCAGGACTTCACGGTGCGCAGGGACTTGCCGTAGGCGTGGCCGGACTCGAAGCCGGCGTCGACGAGGCGGCGCCAGATCAGGGGCAGTTGGTCGACGGTCGCGCCGAACATGTCGATGCGCTGACCTCCGGTGATCTTGGTGTAGAGGCCGAAGTCACGGGCGATCTGGCCGATGACGATGAGGCCCTCGGGGGTGATCTCGCCGCCGGGTACGCGGGGCACGACGGAGTACGAGCCGTTGCGCTGGAGGTTGGCGAGGAAGTGGTCGTTGGTGTCCTGGAGGGCGGCCTGTTCGCCGTCGAGGATGTGGACGGAGTTGCCCAGGTCGGGATTGAGGGTGGCGAGGATGGAGCCCACGACGGGCTTGCAGATCTCGCAGCCCTCGCCGCCGTCACCGTGTTCGTCGATGAGGCGGGAGAAGGTGGTGATGTTCTTGACCCGGACGATCTCGAAGAGCTCGGCCCGGGTGTGCGTGAAGTGCTCGCACAGCCCCTTGGAGACCGTCACGCCCCGCGCGGTGAGCTCCTCGCCGACGATGGTGCCGATCATCTTGACGCAGGAGCCGCAGCCGGTGCCCGCCCGGGTGCACTTCTTGACCCCGGCCACGTCGGCGCAGCCGTCCTCGCTCACGGCGGCGCGGATGGCGGCCTTGGAGACGTTGTGGCAGGAGCAGACGACGGCCTCGTCGGGCAGTGCCACCGGTCCTGCGGGCCCGCCCTCGGGTGCGGGCAGGACGAGCTGCTCCGGGGGCGTGGTGAGCGGGGTTCCGGTGGCGGCGAGGGGGCGCAGCAGGTCGTAGGAGTCCGCGTCGCCGACGAGGACGCCGCCCAGCAGGCGGCCGTCGGGGCCGACGACCAGCTTCTTGTACACGCCGGCACGGCTGTTGGCGTAGAGGACCTCGAGCGCGCCCTCGCCGGTGCCGTGGGCGTCGCCGAAGCTGGCGACGTCGACGCCGAGGAGCTTGAGCTTGGTGGCGGGGTCGTGGCCGGTGAAGGAGCCGTGGCCGCCGGTGATCTCCTCGGCGGCGGCCTCGGCCATGGCGTAGGCGGGGGCGACCAGTCCGTGGACGCGGCCGTCGGGGGTCAGCGCGCATTCGCCGACGGCCCAGATGTGCGGGTCGGCGGTGCGGCAGCCGGCGTCGACGACGATGCCGCCGCGCTCGCCCACGGGCAGTCCGCAGGAGCGGGCGAGGTCGTCGCGGGGGCGGACCCCGGCGGCGAAGACCACCAGGCCGGGGGTGAGGGTCGTGCCGTCGGAGAGGGTGAGCGCGGCGACGCCCCCGTCGGGCCCGGCGCCGACTTCCTGGGCACCCACGCCGGTATGGACGACGACACCCAGCTCCTCGATCTTGCGGCGCAGCGCGGCGCCGCCGCCGTCGTCGATCTGGACGGCCATCAGCCGGGGCGCGAACTCGACGACGTGCGTCTCCAGTCCCATCTTCCGCAGGGCTCCGGCCGCCTCCAGGCCGAGCAGGCCGCCGCCCACGACGGCTCCGGTGCCGGTGTGCGCGGCGCGGTCCCGGATGGCCTCGAGGTCCTCGATCGTGCGGTAGACGAAGCAGCCGGGCGTGTCGTGGCCGGGGACGGGCGGCACGAACGGCCGGGAGCCGGTGGCCAGCACGAGCGCGTCGTAGCCGACGGTCCGTCCCGAGCGGGTGGTGACCGTCCGGGCGGCGCGGTCGACGGCGGTGGCGGGGTCGCCCAGGCGCAGGTCGACGCCGTGCTCGGCGGCGAACCCGGCGGGCCACAGGGAGAGTTCCTCCGCGGTGGTGCCGGAGAACCACGAGGTGAGCCTGACCCGGTCGTAGGCGGGGCGGGGTTCCTCGGCGAGGACGGTGATGTGCCAGGCGCCGGGGGCGCGTGCTGTGAGTTCCTCGAGGAGGCGCTGGCCGGCCATGCCGTGGCCGATCAGCACGAGACGACGTCGGGTGTCCGTCACGGACGGGCTCCTTCCGTGGTGAGCAGGTGCAGGGGGTCGCGCGGCAGGGGGTCGTGCCGCTGGAAGGCCTGGACGAGGTCCCCGGCCGTGGCGAGGTCGCCGACGAGGACCGCGCCGAGGAGTTCGTCGCCGCGCAGGAGCAGGCGCTTGTAGGAACCGCGGGTGGCGTCGGCGAGGCGGACGGTGTCGGTGGGCGGGCCGCCGTCCTCGGCGCGGTCGCCGATCGCGGCGATGTGGAGGCCGCCCGCGCTGAGCCGTACGTACGGCGGCGATCCGGTGTACCGGGCTTCGGGGCCGGCGCCCGAGAGCCGGGCGGCCAGCACGTCCGCCTGGGCCCAGGCGGCCTCCGCCCGGCCGTGCACGACGCCCCGGTGCTCGGCGCAGTCACCGATGGCGTACACGCCGGGCGCGGAGGCGGCGAGGGTGTCGTCGACGACGACGCCGGTGCGCACGGTGAGTCCGGCGGCGCGGGCGAGGCGGGTGCGGGGGCGTACGCCGTGGGCGAGGACGGCCAGGTCGGTGGCGTGCCGGCCGCCGTCGGCGAACTCCAGGCCGGTCAGCCGCGCGCCGCCGAGCAGTCCGGTGACCTCGTGGCCGGTCCGTACGGTGACGCCGGCCGCCTCCAGCGCGCGGCGCACGACGGCGGCGGCCTCCGCGTCGAGGTGGCGTTCCATCAGGTGCGGGGCGCGGTGCACCAGGTGGACGGCCAGCCCCCGGGCGGCCAGGACGCCGGCCGTGCCGACGCCCAGGACGCCGCCGCCGACGACGGTGGCCCGGCGGGCCCCGGCCAGGGATCCGGTCAGCCGGACGGCGTCGGCGAGGGAGCGCAGCACGTGGACGCCGCGGTGCGGCGGGCGGAGGCCGGGCTCCGCCGTCTCCCGCCGCCAGGGCGGGGGCGGGAGGGGCGCGGCGCCGGTGGCCAGTACGAGCGCGTCGTAGCGGACCGTCTCGCCGGTGGCCGTGCGCAGGGTCCGGGCGGCCGGGTCGAGGGCCGTGACCTCGGTGCCGGTGCGGAGGGCGGCCCCGCCCGTGGGCAGGGTCAGCGCGTCGGGCGCGTAATCACCGGCGAGGACGCCGGTGAGCAGGGCGCGGTTGTACGGGGCGTGCGGCTCGCGGCCGTGGAGGACGATCTCCGGCGCGTCCGGCCCGGCGAGGGCCAGCGTCCGGTGGGCGAGGCGGGCCGCGGCCATGCCCCCGCCGACGACGGCGATGCGACGGGGCCTCATGACGCCTCCTCCGGGGCCGTGGGGGCCGCCTTCTCGACCCGGACGGCGCACGCCTTGAACTCGGGCATGCCCGAGACGGGGTCGAGGGCGGGGTTGGTGAGGTTGTTGGCCCGGCCGCTGCCGGGCCAGTGGAAGGGCATGAACACGGTGTCGGGCCGGATGCCGGTCGTGACGCGGGCGGGCGCGGTGGCGTGCCCGCGCCGGCTGGTGACCGTCAGCGCGTCGCCGTCGGTGACGCCGAGCCGGTCGGCGAGCCGGGGGTGCAGCTCGACGAAGGGCTCGGGGGCGGCCCGGCGGAGGGCCGGGCTGCGGCGGGTCTGGGCGCCGCTCTGGTACTGGGACGCCACCCGGCCGGTGGTCAGGACGAGCGGATAGGCGGCGTCGGGTTCCTCGGCCGCCGGGCGGTGGGAGACGGCGGCGAACCGGGCCCGGCCGTCGGGGGTCGCGAAGCGCTCCAGGAACAGCCGGGGCGTTCCGGGATGGGCGGGCCGGCCGGGACCGGCGTCGGGGCAGGGCCAGAACACCCCGTCCTCGGCGGCGACGCGCTCGTAGGTGATGCCGGAGTAGTCGGCGGGGCCGCCCGCCGACGCCCGGCGCAGCTCGGCGAACGCCTCCTCGGCGGCGGCCGGGAACCCGTCCGGCACGCCGAGGCGGGCGGCGAGGCCGCGCAGGATCGCGAGGTCGGTGCGGACGGCCCCGGGCGGGGACACGGCGGCGCGGCGCAGGATCACCCGGCCCTCCAGGTTGGTCATGGTGCCGTCCTCCTCGGCCCACTGGGCCGACGGCAGCACGACGTCGGCGAGGGCGGCGGTCTCGGACAGGACGACGTCGCACACCACCAGGTGGTCCAGGGCACGCAGCCGTTCGGTGATGTGGGTGGCGTGGGGCGCGGAGACGACCGGGTTGGAGCCCATGAGCAGCAGGGCCCGCGCCCCGCCGTCCGTGCCGAGGCCGTCCAGCAGTTCGTACGCCGACCGGCCGGCGCCCGGCAGCGCCGCGGGGTCGACGCCCCAGACGCGGGCGACGTGGGCCCGCGCCGCCGGGTCGTCGATCGAGCGGTAGCCGGGCAGTTGGTCGGCCTTCTGCCCGTGCTCGCGGCCGCCCTGACCGTTGCCCTGCCCGGTCAGGCAGCCGTAGCCGCTGTACGGGCGGCCGGCGCGGCCGGTGGCGAGGCACAGGTCGATCCAGGCGCCGACCGTGTCGACGCCCTTGCTGTGCTGTTCGCCGCCGCGCGCGGTGAGCACCATGCCGGAGGGCGCGTCGCAGAACAGCTCCACCGCCCGGCGCATCTGTGCCACCGGCACCCCGGTGAGGGCCTCGACCCGCTCGGGCCAGTGCGCCATGGCGGCCGCGCGGGCCTCCTCGTAGCCGGTGGTGCGTTCCGCCACGAACGCCTCGTCGACGCGCCCCTCGGCGATCACCAGGTGCAGCAGGCCGAGGGCGAGCGCCAGGTCGGTGCCGGGGACGGGGCGCAGGTGGAGGTCGGCGAGTTCGGCGGTGCGGGTGCGCCGGGGATCGATCACGATCAGGTGCCCGCCGGCCTCCCGCTGTTCGCGCAGGTAGCGCACGGCCGGTGGCATGGTGTCGGCCGGATTGGCGCCGACCAGGACCAGGCAGCCGGTGCGGGCCACGTCGGCCAGCGGGAACGGCAGCCCCCGATCGACCCCGAAGGCCCGGCGCTGGGCCGCGGCCGCGGACGACATGCAGAAGCGGCCGTTGTAGTCGATGTGGGGCGTGCGCAGCACCACCCGTGCGAACTTGCCGAGCAGATAGGCCTTCTCGTTCGTCAGCCCACCGCCGCCGAACACGCCCACGGCGTCCCGCCCGTACCGGCGCGCGGTGTCCGCCAGCCCCGCCGCCGCGCGGTCGAGCGCCTCGTCCCAGCCCGCCTCGCGGAGGGCGCCGGTGCGGTGGTCGCGCACGAGCGGGCCGTGCAGGCGGGCCGCGGCGGCGAGGACGTCGGCGGCGTTGCCGCCCTTGCCGCACAACGCCCCCTGGTTGACGGGGAAGTCCGGGCGCTCCTCGACCGCCACGGCGGGCTCGCCCGCGGCGGGCTGTTCGAGGGGGCGCAGCCGCATCCCGCACTGGAGGGAGCAGTAGGGGCAGTGGGTGTCGGTGGTGAGGAGCGTCGCGTGGGGGGTGGTGGCGGGGGTGTCGGTGGAGGGGGCGGCCGGGGTCATGACCAGAAGCGTCGCCGTCGGGCGTTACACCGGTGCGACGCGTGTGTTGCCGGGCGCGCACATGGTCCGCACCCGTGGCCGGGGGCGATGTGCGCGGTACGACACACGCGCGTAGAGAACCCGGCTTCGCACTAACGTCCCCGTCACGCCGACGCAATGGGGGCTTAACGACGATCGGCCACCCTCGCCCCATGAGCACAGCGACACCCGGGGACTCGGCGCCCGGTGCGAGGACGACGCCCCCGGGCGTGACGCGCGGCGGGGCGAGGACGAGTGCGACGCCCGGCGGGGCCGGCCCGACGCGCGGTGGTCCACCGACGGCCGATGGCCCGCTCGTCGGGTTCACCGTGGGCGTCACCGCGGACCGGCGGCGCGACGAGCTCGCCGCGCTGCTGGAACGCCGGGGCGCCGCGGTCGTCGCCGCGCCCGCCCTGCGCATCGTGCCCGTGTCCGACGACACCCTGCTCCACACGGCGACCGAGGCGTGCCTGGCGGACGACCTGGACTACGTCGTGGCCACGACCGGGGTGGGCTGGCGGGGCTGGATGAGCGCGGCGGAGGGCTGGGGCGCCGGCGCCCGGCTGATCGCCGCCTGCCGGGGGGCGACGCTGGTCAGCCGGGGCCCGAAGGCGGCGGGCGCGCTGCGCGCCTGCGGGCTGCGCGAGGGCTACGCGCCGGAGTCGGAGGCCCTGGACGACGTGCTGGAGTGGCTGCTGGCCCGCGACCTGCGGGGGCGGCGGATCGCGGTGCAGGAACACGGGGCTCCGCTGCCGGAGTTCACCGCCGCCCTGCGGGCCGCCGGCGCGGTCGTCGTCACCGTGCCCGTCTACCGCTGGGGGCCGCCCGAGGACCCGGAGGCGCTGCGCAGGCTGGCCGAACAGACGGCCCGGCGGGAGGTCCACGCCCTGCCGTTCACCAGCGCGCCCGCCATCGAGGCGTTCCTGGCCGCCGCCGAGGAGGCCGGCCGCCGGCCGGAGGTCGTCGACGCCCTGCGCCACGACGTCCTGGCGGTGTGCATCGGCGCGATCTGCGCCCGGCCGCTGCTGACCGAGGGCGTGCCCTGCGTCTGGCCCGAACGCGGCCGGCTGGGCGCGCTCGTCCGTACGCTGGTGAGCGAACTGACGGCCCGTCGGCGCCGCGAGATACCCACCGCGGCCGGGCCCTTGGTGCTCCAGGGTGCGGCGGTGCTGGCCGGGGACCGGACGCTGTGGCTGCCGCCCCTGCCGGCGGCGGTGCTACGGGCCCTGGCGGAGCGCCCGGGCACGGTCCTCAGCCGCGCGGAACTCCTGCGCAGGGTCTGGCCGGGTCCGGCCGCCCGGCAGCCGGAGGAGCACGCCGTCGAAGCCGCCGTGGCCCGCCTGCGCACCGCCCTGGGACCGTACGGGCACGTGGTGGGCACGGTGACGAAGCGGGGCTACCGGCTGGCGGCGACGCCGTGACGGCCGGGCGGGGCGGGCCGGGGGCGGGGCCGTGGGTCCCGGCGGGAGTCGGGGCGGCCGGGCCGCCCTTGCTGGCGGTGGCGCACGGGACCCGGGACCCCGCGGGCATGGCCGTGCTCGACGCCCTGCTGGAGCGGGTGTCGGCGCTGCGGCCGGGGCTCACGGTCCGGCTGGGCTGCGTGGACGTGGCCCGGCCCTCCCTCGACGAGGCGCTGGCGGGGCTGACGGGCGAGGTGGTGGTCGTCCCGCTGCTGCTCGGGGAGGGCTACCACGTACACGTCGACATCCCCCGCGCCCTGGCCGCCGCGCCCCGGGTACGTGCCCGGGTGGGTCCGGCGCTGGGCCCCCACCCGCTGCTGGCCGAGGCCCTGGCGGCCCGCCTGGCGGAGGCGGAACCGGACGGCGGTGGGGCCGGTGGCGCGGGCGGCGGACCCGTGGTGCTGGCCGCCGCGGGCTCCTCGGACCCCGTGGCGAACGCCGCGACCCGGACCATGGCCGGCCTGCTCGCCGCCCGGCTGGGCCGCCCGGCGGTCGCCGCCTATCTGTGCGGCGGCACGCCCACGCCCGCCGCGGCGGTGGCCGCCCTGCGCGCGGCCGGCCACCGGCGGGTGACGGTCGCCCGCTACCTCCTCGGCCCGGGCCACTTCGCACGCCACGCGGCCCGCGCGGGCGGCTCGTTCATCTCCGAGCCGCTGGGCGCGCACGAGGCGGTGGCGCGGCTGGTGCTGCGGCGCTACGACCGGGCGGCGGCCCGGCCGTGGTCCTCAGTGGCCGCGTAGCTGCTCCATCTCGCGCCGGTCGCGCTTGGTCGGCCGGCCCGCGCCCCGGTCGCGCAGACCAGCCGGGGCCACGGCCTCGCGGGGCGGGGGCGGCGGGGAGTTGTCCACGAAGCACTCGGCGGCCACCGGGGGCCCGACCCGCTTGCGCACGAGCTTCCTGACGACCACGATCCGCTCGTGCCCGGCGTGCCGCAGGCGCACCTCGTCCCCGGGCTTGACCATCTGCGCGGGCTTGGCCCGCTCGCCGTTGAGGCGGACATGGCCGGCCCTGCAGGCCGTGGCGGCCAGGGAGCGGGTCTTGGTGAGCCGTACGGACCAGATCCAGGCGTCGATCCGTACCGGCGTCCCCTCGTCGGTATCCATACCCGCACCCTATGCCAGACCCGTACCGCTCCCGCCCGGAATATCGCGTGGCCACGCCCGCCCGCCGCCGGCGCGTGCGGGGCCGGTGGTGTCGCGGTGACGACGTGTGTTGACTTCTTCGACCCCCCGTGCAACTGATGTCGTGTCCACATCAGACCCCCACCCCCTCGCATCCGGCCCCGCCGCCCCGGCGGCCGAGGTCCGGACGGAAGGGAGCACGGCGATGAACACCACGGACACCACCACTCCCTCGACCCTCTCCCGGCCCCTCCCCTCACCCACCCCCTCCGCCACCCGCCCGTTCCTCCGACGCCGCCGGCGCGGACTGGCGGCCGTCGCCGTCGTCACGGCGCTGGCCGGAGCGGGCGCCGGACTGGGCGCGCCCTCGGCCGTGGCCTCCACCGCGGCCGATCCCGTGACCGTCGGCTACACCTGCACCGGCCCCGGCGCCCCCGGCGGCGTCCAGTCCCTCCAGGTCTCCATGACCGCGCCGGCGAGCGTCCCGCGAGGCGGCACCGCCGAGCTCTCACTGGAGGTCACCACCGAGCTGAGAGTGCCCCTCAACGTCCCCGCCCGCAGCGTGACGGGGGACATGGCCATCGAGCTGGGCGGCGCCGCCTCCGGCAGCGTGACCGCCACCGGCTTCTCCAACCCCGCCTCCATACCCAGCGGTTCCACGGTCACGCTCACCGGCGGCACCGCCTCCGTCCAGCTCGACACCCCGGGCACCGCCACCTTCACCCCCGGCAACGCCGCCGTCCACGTCTTCGGCCTGACCGTCGACTGCGTGGTCTCCGGCACCGCCCCCGTCGCCGCGACGACGGAGGTCACCGAGGCGTCACCGCACGCCTGACGACGAACGACGTAGGACGAACGACGAACGACGAACGACGAACGACGATGCACGAGGACGCGCGACGACGGGCTCACGTACGGCTCAGCGCGGCCGCCCCGAAGGAGACGTCGAAGCGGTCGCACCAGATGCTCACGCTCGTGTAGCGGTTGAGGTCGAGGCCGGCCGGCAGCGTGTAGTTCTGGTCGCCCTTGTTGCCCTTGAGCTTCCCGAGGCTGACGTGAGCACCGTCGTCGAAGACGTACCAGCCGGCCCGGCCCTCCTTGACCGGCGCGTCCGATATCAGGACCCGGAGGTCCGGGCCGTTGCTGGTGTCGAGGTTCTCCAGCCGCACCGTGCGTGCCCCGTCCGGCAGTTGCAGGACGCGCACCGTGCCGCTCGTCGTGTGCTCGTGGCTGATCAGGCGACCGGTCGCCAGGGTCCGCACCCCTCCCGCGCCGCCCCCGCCCCGCGCGTCGGCGGCGGGCCCGCCGGCGGCCGTGGGCGCGGACTCCCGCACCGTCTCGTCCACCCACAGCTTCCACGGCTGGAACCAGTACACCCCCAGCCCCACCGCCAGGGTGACCACGGCCAGCGCCCCTATCACGATGGGCCTGGTCAGCAGCCGTCGTACGCGTCCCATGTCCGCCTCCCGCATCCGTTGTGCTCTCACCCTTAAGAACACCGCCGAGGCCGAAACGGATCCACGGACCGGATGACGAAAGTCTTACGGCAGCGTGAGGACGCGCGGCCCCTCGTCGGTGATCGCGACCGTGTGCTCGAAGTGGGCGGCGCGGCTGCCGTCGGTCGTGCGCAGCGTCCAGCCGTCGGCGGCCGTGCGGTAGTCGTCGCGGCCGCCCGCGATCAGCATGGGCTCGATCGCCAGGACCAGGCCGTGCCGCAGCGGGAAACCGCGGCGGGGGCGGCCGCGGTTGGGGACGTTCGGCTCCTCGTGCATCCGGCGGCCGATGCCGTGACCGCCGAAGTCGGCCGGTGTCCCGTAGCCGCCCCGGCGCACGACCGCGCCGATGGCGTGGGAGATGTCGCCGACGCGGTTGCCGGTCACGGCCGCCGCGATCCCCGCGTCGAGAGCGCGCCGCGTGGCCTCGATCAGGTCGAGGTCGGCGGGGCGGGCGGTGCCGACGGTGAAGCTGACGGCCGCGTCGCCGGCCCAGCCGTCGAGCACGGCTCCGCAGTCGACGCTGAGCAGGTCGCCGTCACGCAGCCGGTACGCGCCGGGTATCCCGTGCACGACGGCGTCGTTGACGGAGGCGCAGATCACCGCCGGGAACGGGGTGGGTGCGAAGCCCGGGTGGTAGCCCAGGAACGGGGATTCGGCCCCGGCCTTCTCCAGGACGTCGCGGGCCACCCCGTCCAGCTCGCCCAGGCCGACGCCGACGGCCGCCGCCTCCTGTACGGCCGCCAGCGCGTGTGCCACGACGCGCCCCGCCTCCCGCATGGCCTCCAGTGCCGCGTCCGTCTTGATCTCCACCATGTCGCGTCCTCCCCGACCGCACACCGCGCCGGCCGGTACGCAGACCGGCGCGGCGACGGCACCCAATTCTTATACCGGTATTAGTATCACGGTCATGGTGAGAACTCCCCTGACCCCCTGGGAACGACAGCGCGGCGAACAGCTGGGCGCACTGCTGCGGGAAGCGCGCGGCGGGCGCAGCATGGTCGAGGTCGCCGCCGGGGCGGGACTGTCGGCCGAGACCCTGCGCAAGATCGAGACGGGCCGGGCGCCGACCCCCGCCTTCTTCACGATCTCGGCGCTCGCGGCCACGCTCGGCCTGTCCCTGGACGTCCTGGCCCACGCCTGCGTCGAGGGCCTCGACGAGGCGGGCCCGGACACGGCGATGTCGGCGTAGCCGGACAGGGGGTGTGCGGCGGGCGGCGGGGGACGTCGGCCCGGATCGTCCGATCGGCCGAGGCATTCACCCCGCCCACGTCCCTACCGTGGCGGGCATGTACCAGTACCGAGCACGCGACGACGGCTACCAGCACCCCCTGTACGCGTACGCGCCGGACTGCAACGACGTCCGCGCGTCCGCCATGACCTGGGCCGACCGGCTCGCCGCGCACAGCGGCATGAGCGTCAGCCTGGCCGTACCCCACCCGGACGGCGCGCAGGTCATCCACCACGTCTTCCGCCCCGACAACACCCCGCAGCACCTGCGGACCGGCGAGGTCCGCCCGTTCGGCAGCGCCACCGCCCAGGCCTTGGCGGCGCCGTACGACAACCGCTGCGTGTTCGCGCCGGAGGAACCGGGCGCGGGCGGCGCGGTCGCCTCGCTCGCCATCGCCCTCCCCTGCCCGGGCCCCGAGCCGGCCGCCGCCGCGATCGTGGTGACGGGCCCCGCCCACCGGCTCGATCCGGCGGGTCCGGAGGCGGGACGGTACGAGGCGCTGCTGCGGGAGACGGCCGAGGCCCTCGCGGCGACCCTGTGAAGGCGAACCGTGAAGGGCGACCCCGCGAAGAGCGACCCGCGAAGAATGCGCCTCAGCGCACCACGCGGGACGCGATCGACGCCCCCGGGCTGCTCAGCGCGAGCGCGTCCGTCAAGGCCTCCCCCGCCGCGTCCAGCGCGGCGTCGTCCATCGGGCCGAGCGCGTCGAGGATGAAGACCGCCCGTGTGGTGGCGAGCGTCAGACGGGTGCGCGTGCACTGGCGCCAGTTCCAGCGGCGGCAGGTGACGCCCGCGTCGTCGCTCCAGACGACCTCGCCGGGCGGGCAGTGCTCGATCACCGTCTCCCCGCCCGCGGTGGTCTCGAAGGGCTCCTCACCGGTGGCCCGGATCAGCCGCGCGGGGCCGCGGTAGTGATCGAGGTCCTCGCCGCCCAGCGGCAGGACGTGGGCGACGGAGATCGCGTTGTAGATGTCGGTGAGCCGGTCCACACGCGGCAGGCCCGCCGGGGCGCGGCGCAGCAGCGCCTCGGCGCTGGGGCGGGTGCGCTGGGGCTTGGCGCCGAAGGCCCGGAAGGCATCGCGCCAGGCGGCCAGGTGCGGGTGATCCTCGGGGGCGGTGCCGGCGAACCGGGCGCGGGCGGTCTCCTCGGCCGAGGCGAGCAGCTTCTCGCTCGCCTCGTCGCTCGGGCCGGGGCGCAGGCCCTCGGCGACGACGATCAGGGCGCGGTAGTCGGGCCGCAGCGCGCGTACGGCGGGATCGACGGTCACCGTGTCGAGCCAGGCCGCGGCGTCGATGGTGTCGGTTGCCATACCTCTCCTCACAGGTCAGTACGATGAACTTAACAGTTCTCTCGACTGTACCAACCCGCTCGACCTTCCCTCCCGCCCCGCCGCCTCGCCCTCGCCGCCTCACCCCCGCCGGAAGCGGTCCCGGTACGCGGCCGGCGAGACCCCCGTCTCGCGGACGAACGCGCGCCGCATGGTCTCCACCGTCCCGAAGCCGCACCGCCCGGCGATCGCGTCGACGCCCTCGGCCGAGCTCTCCAGCAGGGCGCGCGCGGCGGCGACCCGGGCCCGCTCCACGTACGCGCCGGGGCTGGTGCCGACATGCTGGGTGAACAGCCGGCTGAAGTGCCGCCGGCTCATCCCCATGAGCGCGGCCAGCGCGGGGACCGAGCGGTCGCCGGCCGGGTCGGAGTCGATGTCGTCGACGAGGTCGCTCAGGGCGCCGTGCGACGGCCCGTTCCTCGACCAGGTCCTGAACTGCGCCTGCCCGCCCGGCCGCTGCATGAACACGACCTGGTACTTCGCCACCGCCCGGGCCAGTTCGGACCCGAAGTCCTCCTCCACCAGCGCGAGGGCGAGGTCGATGCCGGCGGTCACGCCCGCCGAGGTCACGACGGCGCCGTCGCGCACGTAGATGGCGTCGGGTTCCACGGAGACGGCCGGGTAGCCGGAGGAGAGCTCGGCGCAGGACGCCCAGTGCGTCGTGGCCCGCCGCCCGTCCAGCAGCCCCGCCTCGGCCAGGACGAACGCCCCCGTGCACACCGAGCCCGTACGCCGGGCGCCGACCGACAGCCGGCGTACGTGCCGGACCAGCTCGCGGTCACCGGCCGCGGCCGCGTATCCCCGGCCGCCGGCCACCATCAGGGTGTCCGGCGGCTTACGGATCCGGGCGAGGTCGGCCGACACCCCCAGCTGCGCCTCCGCCGAGGCCGCGACGGCCCGGCCGCCCACGGAGGCCAGGCGTACGCGATACCCGGCGCCCCCCTCGGCCGCGACCCGGTCGAAAACGTCCAAGGGCCCCGCGACGTCCAGCAGTTGCACACCGTCGTACACGACGATCACCACGTCGTGCGTCACCTTGCCGTTCACAGTGGCCATCATCGGCGACCGGCCGGGGCGGCACACCCGAATGGAACGGCGATCACCTTTATGGAGTAATGTCCTTTTTTTGCCGCATACGACCACTTATGCCATGCCGAGGGCGCGCAGGGGCCGGCTCGGACGATCCCACGAGTTGCGGCGCGGCACCCCGCCCCTAGGGTGGAAGACAACCATGAACCGCGACCGCGACCCGGCTCGCGACAGGCCGCTCGCGCCGCCGCCGCTGCCGAGCAGTGCCCGCGCGCTCGTCGTCACCGCCTACGCCCTGCTCGCCGTGGCCATCGCGATGGACCTGGCGACCAACCCCACGCTGACCTTCTCGCCGGTGCTCGCCACCGCACCCGTCCTGGCCAGCATCGGCGCCCGGCGTGCCCGCGTGCCCTTGATCGTCGGGCTGGTCGCGCTCGTCGTCGTCGCCCCGCTGGCCCTGGCCGACCGCGACGTCGCGCTGTCCGTGCACCTGACGTCGGCCGCCACCGTCCTGGCCATCACCTGCGTCAGCACCGCCAACGTCGTGCTCGTGGCGACCCGCGAACGCGAACTGCTCCAGTCCCGCTCGGTCGCCGAGGCCGCCCAGCGCACCCTCCTGCGCCCCCTCCCGGAGCGTGTCGACGGGCTGCGGCTGGCGGTCCGCTACCTGGCCGCGGCGGCGGACGCCCGGGTGGGCGGCGACCTGTACGAGGTGCTGTCCACCCCGTACGGGACCCGGCTGATCGTCGGCGACGTGCGGGGCAAGGGGCTCTCGGCCATCGAGACCGCCTCCGACGTCCTCGGCACCTTCCGGGAGGCCGCCCAGATCGAGCCGTCCCTGGGCACGGTGGCGCGCCGGCTGGACGCGGCGGTGGGCCGGCGGCAGGCGGGCGAGGAGTTCGTGACGGCCGTCCTGGTCGGCCTGCCCCTGTCCGGCGGGCCCGCGGAACTGGTCGACTGCGGCCACCTGCCGCCGCTCCTCTGGCAGGACGGGCACGTCACCGAGGTGATCGCACCCGTCCCCGATCCCCCGCTGGCCCTGCGCGCCCTGGTCCCCGGCCCGTACCGCCGCGAGCACTTCGCCTTCACCCCCGGCGCGTCGCTCCTCCTCTACACGGACGGCGTGACCGAGGCCCGCGACGCCACCGGCCGCTTCTACCCGCTGGCCGAGCGCCTGGCCACGTTCCCCGACCTGGCCCCCGAGGCGCTGCTCGACCGCCTGGTGGCCGATCTGCGCGCCTACACGGGCGGCGATCTGTCCGACGACGCCGCGCTGCTGGTCGTACGCCACGAGCGGTGACGGCGGGAGCCGCCGGGGGCCGGCCTCACGAGGTGGGCGGGCACTGTACGTCCCCCGCGGGCGACCGCCCTTCGAGCAGGAACTCCTCGACCGCCCGGTCCACACAGCCCGAACCGCTCGCGTACGCCGCGTGCCCCGTCCCCTCCCGGACGACGAGGGCGGCCGTGCCCAGGTTGTGCCGCACGGTACGGGCGTTGGCCAGCGGCGTCGCCGGGTCCACGGCGTACGAGACCAGCATCATGGCGGGCGCGCGGGGAGCCGTCAGCGGCTCCGCCCGGCCCGTCGCGGCGATCGGCCAGGCGGCGCACCGGTACATGGCGGCGGCGACGGTCGCCCCGAAGAGGGGCGAGGCCTTGTCGAACTCCCCCGTACGGGCCAGCAGTTCGCCCGAGGTGCGGGGGCCGGGCTTGTCCAGGCACTCGACCGCGTTACGGGCCATCGTGGGGTCGACGGCCGTCTCGGCCCGCTGGGCCCGCGCGCGTTCGACGGCGAGGCCGATCAGCGCGTCGGGCCGCCCGGCCAGCGCGTCCAGCAGCGCCTGCGTCAGGTCGGGCCAGCGTTCGGCCTGGTAGAGCGGTTCCCTGATGCCCTGCGCGGCGAGGCCGGTGGTCAGCCTGACGCCGTCGGCGCCGGGCAGGGGGTGCGCGTCGAGGCTCCGGACGAACTCGGTGGTGACGCCGACGATCTCCTCCGGCGTACGGCCCAGGGCGCACCGGTGGTCGACGCAGCCGCGGGCGTAGCTGGCGAAGCTGTCGCTGAGCGAGGTCACGTCGCTGCGGGCGGTCCCGGTCTGGTCGGTGCCCGGGTCGACGACGCCGTCCAGGACGAAGCGCCCGACGTGTTCGGGGAAGAGGCGCGCGTAGTGCTGGCCGATGTACGTGCCGTAGGAGATGCCCAGGTAGTCCATCTCGGGCTCGTCGAGCGCCGCACGCAGCAGCTCCAGGTCGCGGGCGACGCTCACCGTGTCCATGTGGGCCAGCAGCGCCCCCGTGACGTCGCGGCATCTGCGGCCCTGCTCGGCCGCGGCCCGGAACTCCGCCTCGGCCTGCTGGGCGGTGCGCGGGATGAGGTCGCCACCGCCGCCCTCGGGGCACCGGAGCGGCGCCGACCGGCCGGTCCCCCGCGGGTCGAAGCCCACCAGGTCGTAGCGCTCCATGACCCGCGTGGTCGCCTCGAACGCCCCGGCCGCCACAAGGCCGGCCCCCGCCTCGCCCGGCCCGCCGGGGTTGAACACCAGCGTCCCGGCCCGCGCCCCCGGCCCGGCGGACCGCACCCGCGCGAGGCGCAGCTCGATCGTCGCGCCGCCGGGCTCGGCGTAGTCGACGGGCACGGTCAGCCAGGCGCAGTCGGCGTCGGGCCGCAGGGTGGCGCTCTCCGGGCCGGCGTCCTCGGGCACGCACCCGTCCCATACGAGGCGCTGCCGCGCGAGGCGCTCGGGCACGGCGGGCAGGGCCCGCGCGGGCGCCGGCGGCGGCGAGGCGGCGGACCGCGCCCCACCCCCGGCGGACGCCGCCCCCGGCCGCCCCCCGCCGCCACCGTCGCACCCGCCCACGACGAGGGCCACCACGGCGACCCCCACGACGACCCACCCGGCCTGCCCACGCATCGGCGTCACCCCTTCCGCCCCTTCCGCCTCAGGACCCGGAGCCCAGTCCACTAGCGGACGGCCGGCCCCGCAGCCGGGGTGACCCATCGGGATGAGGAGGACCGCGCCCGCGGGGGCAGGGGTCACTCACGCTCTTCCAGGACCGTGTACTTGTCGGCACGGCCCCGGGCCAGGTGAACCGGGTACCGGCGGCGATTGGTCTCGATCTTGGCCCGCAGGGCTTCGGCGAGGTCGAGATCGAGGACGTCGGCCAGCCGCAGCAGGTACGCGAAGACGTCGGCCATCTCCTCACGCACCGCGCGCGCCCGGTCCGGGACGTGCATGACGGCGTCAGCCTCCTCGGGCGTCAGCCACTGGAAGATCTCCAGGAGCTCACCGGCCTCACCGGCCAGGGCCATGGTGAGGTTCTTGGGGCTGTGGAACTGTTCCCAGTCCCGTTCCCGAGCGAAGGCGGCCAGCTGGTCCTGAAGGCTTCGGATCGTCATGTCGGCCATACCTACCAGTCCTGTGCGACACATGGGCTGGATGTGACGTGGTGGGATTGATGTGAGCACTGATATAGCTCGTGTGTGCATGTTTACGGGGGGAAGGTCGCCGACGTCGCTGAGCGGATCAAGGATCCGGGCTTCTTCGACCTCTGCGCCGCACGGTTCTCGGCTCTTCACCGGAAGCCCGTGGGAGACGACGAGCGCAGGAGCTGGGAACGGAGCTGGCCCGCGCTGCTGAGGGCTCTCGAGGCGGCGGGCGCGCGGGATCTGCATCTGCTGCTCGAATACGCGTTGCCGGGAACCGGCGAGCGGGTCGACGCGCTGCTTCTGGGCCGCGGCGCGCGTTCCGAGCGGCTGACCGCGGTGGTGCTGGAGCTGAAACAGTGGACACGAGCCCGTCTCCACCCGGGCAGCACGGGCATGCTCCGGGTGGGCGGACGCGATGTCCTGCATCCGTGCCGCCAAGTGGGCGGCTACGTCCACTACCTCGGCTCCTGGCTCCCCGAAAGCCTGGAACTGTCGGTCCGCGGCGCCGCTGTCGTGCACGACGCCGAGACGGAGTTCGCGGCGACGCTGCGCGAAGCGGTGCGGAACCAGCCGAGCGGGGCGTTCCCACTGCTCGCCCGTGATGACCTGCTGCCGCGTCCGAGCACCCTGGCCCTCGCGGAGCGGATCGGCTGCGGCGACCTGCTCGAGCCGGAGCCCGGGCAGGTGGAGGTGTTCCTCGAAGCACCCCATCGGCCGTCGGACACACTGCTGAAACGCTTCTCCACCGCGATCTCGGGCCAGGGCGGATTCACCTTGCTCGGTGAGCAGGACCGGGCCCGGCAGGCCGTCCTCGCGGCGTTGGGCTCGCCGCCCGGTGGCGGGAGGGGCAGGCTGTTGGTGATCACGGGTGGCCCCGGGACAGGGAAGACGGCCATCGCAGCTCGCCTGCTGGGAGACCTGTGCCAGCGACCCGAGGCCAATCCCAGGCTGCTGTCTCCTTCCGGAACGCTGACCCGGCAGTTGCAGCGCGCTGTCGGGCCGGAGTCCAAGGGTCTGATCGCCACCTTGGACCGCCGCGCCCCGAGTGGGCTGACCGAGAAGAGCGTCGTCCTCTTGGACGAGGCGCACCGCGCCCGTACGGAGCGGCCGCGTGTCGACCCTTCCCGCTCATCGCTGCTGACCGCGCTGTTGCGAAAGACCGCCGCGCTGGTGATGTTCCTCGACCCGCGCCAGATCATCAGGCCTGGAGAGGGAGCGGAGGTCGAAGAGTTGCGGGAGCTGGCCGCTCGGAACGGCGCCGACTTCCAGCACATCGACCTTGTCACCCAGTTCCGCTGCGGCGGTTCCCAGGCGTACCAGCGCTGGGTCGACGCGCTGTTCTCCAAGGACGGCAGCCCGCTGCCCTGGGCAGGCGGGGACTACGGCCTGTCCCTCGCACCCCACCCGTGCGCCATGGGCTCATGGGTCGACGCCCGTATCGGGTCGGGAAGAAGCGCTCGGATCACGGCCGGCTTCTGCTGGCCGTGGACGGCGTCGTCCCGTCCGCCGCTACCGGCCGAGGTGTCGCTCCCGTGCGACCACACAGGGATGCCCCATGTGTGGGAGCGTCCGTGGAACTTCCGTGCGGACCGGACCCCGCCCGACGCGCCGCGCGTCCCCGGCCGTGTCTTCTGGGCGACCGATGACGGAGGTCACGAACAGGTCGGCTGCGTCTACACCGCTCAGGGCCTCGAGTACGAGTACGGGGCTGTGATCATCGGCCCCGATCTGATCCGCACCGCGTCCGGCTGGGAAGCCCACCCGGAGAAGAGCCACGACCCGACGATGAGGAACGTCAGCCCCGCCCACTACCTCACGTACGCGCTCAACACCTACCGCGTGCTGGCCACTCGGGGCACCCGCGGCACCTGCCTGTACTCCACCGACGCGACCACACAGCGCTACCTTCAGGGGCTCATGCCGGGTCAACAGGTGTGAGTGGCCGGCCCGTCTGTCAGTGGCGGGTGAGACGATGCGGCCTGTTGGACTCATCCGAGAACAGGGGGACACCGGCATGCCGCTCGTCGCGATCCAGCCTTCCTACGGAAATCCCGCCGCCAGGCGCCACTGGCGGGACACCCTCGACCAGGAGGTGCCCTTCGCCACGGATCCCCACGCCACAGCCCTCTCCCCTGCCCAGCGTGAGCAGTTGCTCGGCGCTCACCCGACGGGCAGTGCCCGCTTCTGGGGCGCCACCGCCGTGCAGGACAGGAACATGCGGCGCCTCCGGACCGGCGACGTGGTGCTGTTCACGGGCGGCAACCTCGTCCGCGGCATCGGCGAGATCGGGGTGACCTTCCAGAACGCGGCGTTCGCGGACACCATGTGGACGCCCGATCCCGTCAAGGGAAGCTGGCACAACGTCTACAGTCTGCTCTCGTTCGAGCCCACCGAGATCCCCTACGCCGAGATCTGGGCACTCCCCAGCTTCAACGAGAACGACAACTTCATGGGGCTGCGGGTCCTCGAGGGCGAGAAGGCCGAGGAAGTCCTCCTGGGGCTGGGCATCGGCACCTACACCGACACCCAGCGGAAGATCGCCCGGGACGTCGCCGTGGCGACCGCCATCTCCCAGGGAACTCAGGTCGTCCCCCTGGAGGGGGTCCACACCACCACGACCGCCTACCAGCGTGATGCCCGGCGGATAGTCGTGAGCCGGGCCGAGAACCTTCTCGTCCGCGAATACACCGACACTCTCGGCGGCATCGCGACAGAGCGCCTCCGCACCCCTGCCGGTATCACGGACATCCATGTGTCCGGTCCGGACGGGACGGAGATCATCGAGGCCAAGAGCAGCAGCGATCACATCTACGTCCGCGCCGCTCTGGCCCAGCTCCTCGACTACGCGCCCCACAGCCCCCGGCCGGCGGACCGCCTGGCCGGGCTGTTCCCCACGCGCCCCGCGGATGCCGACACGGCGTTGCTCCACCGCTACGGCATCGACTGTCTGTTCCGCGTATCGGCGGGTGTCTTCGAGCGGCTCGAGGCGCCCGCGGCGGCACGGCAGCACATGCGCGCGGTGTGGGCCGCGGAGGCCTAGCCGGTCGCCGGCGCCCCCCTCCTCGTCCTCAGCCCGCGAGCCGCCTCAGGACCCGCTCCTCCGTCTCCGGGTCCAGGCCCACCGGGTCGCGGTCCTCCCGCTGCGGGGGCGTGCCGCCCAGGGAGCGGAGCCAGGTCCAGGTGTCCTGGGCCGTTTGTTCCACCGGGCGGCAGCGGAGGCCGGTCGCCAGGGCCTTGTCGACGTTGCCGCCGTGGACGGCCTCCTGGAGCTCGCCCGGGGGGAGCCAGATCGGGAGGTCCTGCCAGGGGGTGATGCCCTCCGCGAGGATCGTCTCCGGAGGGGCCCAGCGCAGGTCCACCGTGCCGCCCGTGGCGCGGACGCAGGCGTCGAGGAGGCCGGCCGTCGTGGTGTGGCCAGGGGGGCTGACCAGGTTGTACGGGCCGCCGAGGCCGCCGGCGGCCGCGTCGAGGGTCCAGGCGGCCAGGTCGCGGACGTCGATGTACCGGAGGGGCAGGTCGCGCGGGCCGGGGGCCAGGAGCGGGCCGCCGCGGGCCGTGCGCAGCAGCCACCAGGGGAGACGGCCGATGTTCTCGCCGGGGCCGAGGATCAGGCCCGCGCGGACGAGCAGGGCGCGGTCGCCGAAGGCGGCGGTCGCGGCCAGTTCGCCGCCGCGCTTGTCCTCCGGGTACGCCACCTGACCGGCGTCGGGCGAGGCGTCGACCACCGGCGCGGTCTCGTCGAAGACGGGCGGGCGCGGTGAGGCGTAGACGGAGCGGGAGGAGATGTAGGTGTAGTGCCCGGCACGGCCGGCCAGCAGCCGGGCCGCGTCGCGGACGGCCGACGGGGCGCCGGACCAGGTGTCGACGACGAGGTCCCACTCCCCCGTCTCCAGGGCCGCGAGGCCGCCCTCGTGGGAGCGGTCCCCGTGGAGCGCGGTGACGCCGGGCGGCGCCTCGTGGCGTCCGCGGTGGAAGACGGTCACCTCCCAGCCGCGCTTCAGGGCGTCGTCCACGACGGCGCGTCCCACGAATTCCGTTCCACCCAGCACCAGGAGTCTCATGTGTCCCAACACTGCATCCACATCACGGATTTGGGAACATCGGCATGCTCTCAGCGAAATCGCCCAGGGCTTAACATCACTCCATGAAGCCCATGGTGCCCCGTGACGTGGTCATCGTCGGGGCCGGGTTCGCGGGCACCAGCGTCTTCCTGCATCTCGTGCGCGCGCTCGGCGACCCCGCCCGCCCCGCCCCCACCGTGCGGTCCGTCCGGCTCGTCGATCCCCGTCCCGTCGGCTGGGGACTGGCGTTCGGCGATCCCGATCCCCTCCTGCTGTGCAACAGCGCCGCCGAGATCAACTCCCTCCTCGCGGACGAGCCCGCCGACTTCGTCGACTACCTGCGGCGCCGTCACGACTGGACCGGCTCGCCCCGGGACTGCGTCCCCCGGGCCCGGATGGCGGAGTACTGCCGGGACCGGTACACCGAGGCCCTCAAGGAGGCCGCGGCGCTCGGCCTGGAGACGGAGCACGTCACCGCCACGGCGCGGTCCGTGCGCGCCGCGCCCGACGGCCGCCGTCTCGTGCGGCTCGACACGGGCCGGGACCTGACCTCCGACGCGGTCGTCGTCTGTGCCGGGGTCCACCGGCCCCGGGTCCCGGAGGGGTTCGCCGGCCTCACCGGGCACCCCCGCTACCTCGACAGCCCCTACCCCGCCGCACGCGTGCGCCGCGCCGTGCGGCCCGGCAGCCGGGTGCTGGTCCTGGGGACACGGCAATCGGCCGTCGACGCCGCGTTGTTGCTGTGCCGCGACGGCCACCGGCCCACCATGACCTCGCCGTCGGGTCTGCTGCCCGCCGTCCGCGTGTCGCTCGCCGCGCCCGTACGGCCCTTCCCGTCCATCGACGCCGTCGCGCGGCTCGATCCGGACGACCCGCTGCTGGAGGAGAAGGTGCTGCGGCGCGTGGTGGAGGCCGTCCGGTTGGTGAGCGACCGCCCCCTGCGCCTCCAGACGTCGGCGGCACCGGACCCCGTCCGGCGCCTGCGCGAGAACATCGCCCTCGTGGACGCGGGGGTGTGCGCGTGGCCCGGCGTCGTCGTGGCCGCGCTCGAAGCGGTCATCGAGCTCAGCGCCGGGCTCTCCGCCGAGCGGCGGGCGGCGCTGCTGCGGCGTTTCTCCTGGTTCACCAGCCGTTACGCCACCGCGATGACCGTCGTCAACGCGCGCCGGCTGCTGGCCCTGTGCGACACCGGCACCCTCCGCATCGCCCCCTCCTATCCCCGCGCCGTGGCGTTCCGCGACGGCGCCTGGCACGTCGAGTGGCCGGAGGCGACCGGCGCCGAGGCCTTCGACCACGTCGTCAACGCCACCGGCTTCGAGCAGCCCGGGATCCACCACTCCCCCGACGGCCACGAGCTGTTCCTGTCCGCCGGCACCGGCGACGGCCCGCCGCCCGCCGGCCCGGTCCCCCTCGGCCACCTGGAGGCCGACCTCCGTGTGCGCCCGGGCCCCGGCGCCCCGCCCGAACCCGTCTGGCTGGCCGGCGTCGGCACGCACCTCCGCGTCCCGTTCTCCAACCACCTGCGCAACGTGACCCGGCAGGCCCGTCAGGTCGCACAGGCGCTGGCGAGCGGGACGGTCGCCGTGTGACGCCGGGGCACGTCGTCGGGCAGAGCGTGGTGGCGGCCTCCGCGGTGGCGCGAACCGGACCTTGCCGGGGCCGGGGCCCGGCGCTGCAATCGGCTCATGACGACGACCCGAGAGAGCACCGGCAGGAACGGCGGCAGCGGGACGGGACCGGGCGGCACGCTCCGCCATCCGCGCATGGCCACCGGATGGGAGCAGGTCGCGCACGCGCTGCGCGCCAGAAGACCCCGGCGCCCGGCGGGGCTGCCCGGGGAGCCCCGCTGGCGCGGCGAGTTCGTGCGTCCGGAGGTCGAGGGGCCGCGTGTCGGCCTGCGGGAGTTCGGCTACGCCGGCCACGAGCTGAACCGCGGCCACGGCATGGTGGACGACACCGCGCTCGCCGGTCCGGTGCGCATCCTGACCCCGGAGGGCCTGGAGTGCCTCACCGAGGTGTGCGACCGGCTGGAGAGCTCCGCCGCCACCGCCCGGTTCATCACCACCCGGCGGGTGCGCGGGGCCGATCTGGTCTCGGCGTTCATCAGCAATATGATCCGCGACCGGGGGTTCCTGCTGGCCGTCTCCCGGCTGGCCGGGGTGCCGCTGGTGCCGCACCCGCTGCGGCTGCCCACCGTGCAGGTCAACTACTTCGAGGCCGACGGCCGCTCGGACATCGTCAAGTGGCACCACGACGGCATGGACTACGTCCTGACCCTCCAGCTGAACGGCTACGAGGACTACGACGGCGGTCGCTTCAGCTACTTCCAGGGCCGCCTGGACGAGTTCACCGGCGCCCGGGAGGGCGATCCCCGGATCAAGGAGGCGCCGTGCGGGGAGCGCGGTGCGGCGCTGTTCCTCCACGGCAGCAGGATCTTCCACGCCGTCTCCCCGGTGACCCGGGGGCGGCGGGTGACGGTGGTGGTCTCCTTCCTCTGCCCGTACTTCGCCCGGCGGGACTCCAACACCTTCTGGCACCTGGCGGCGGACGACGGCATCCCGGCGACGGTGCCGAACTGGCTGCGACTGAAGTGGCCGGTGCGCGAGCCCGCGCTGGACTACGCGCTACGGGCCGGCAGCCCCGTCGTCACCTGGGAGGACCTCCGGGACGGGCCCGTCAGCCCAGGCCGCGCGGGGCGTGCCGGAGGTAGGCGAGGACCGCGCTGACGCGGCGGTGGAGCAGGGGTTCCTCGGCCAGGCCGAGCTTGGCGAAGGTGGAGTTGACGTGCTTCTCGATGGTCGATTCGGAGAGCACGAGCGCCTGGGCGATGGCCCGGTTCGTCTTGCCCTCCGCCATGTGCCGCAGGACGTCCAGCTCCCGGCGCGTCAGCGCCGCGAGCGGGGCGTCGGCGGCCCGGGTGTGGCTGCCCATCAGCACCTCCACGATGCGGGGGTCGACCACCGAGCGCCCGGCGGCGACCTCGCGCAGCGCCCGCAGCAGCTCGTCCAGTTCGCCGATGCGCTCCTTGAGCAGGTAGGCCAGGCCGTCGGTGCCGCGCTGGAAGAGGTCGAAGGCGTAGTTCTCGTCGGCGTGCTGGGAGAGCATGACCACGCCGATGCCGGGGTGCCCGGCGCGGATGGCGTGGGCGGCGGCGATGCCCTCGGTGTGGTGGCCGGGCGGCATCCGGATGTCGGCGATGACGACCTCGGGCCGTAGTTCCTCGACGGCGTCGAGCAGTTCCTCGGCGTCGCCGACGGCCGAGACGACGGCGACGTCGCCGGTGTCCTCCAGCAGCCGCCGGGTGCCCTCACGCACCAGATAGTGGTCCTCGGCGATGACGACGCGCATGGGTCGCTCAGTCACGGATCTCCTCCCGCACCCGCTCGGCCAGCCTGGATCGGACAGTGGTGCCGCCGCCGGAGCGGCTGGTGATCCACAGGTCGCCTCCCACGGCCTCGATCCTGTCCCGCATGCCGGTCAGGCCCACGCCCCGGGTGGTGTCCGTGGCGAAGCCGACCCCGTCGTCGCTGACCTCCACCACCAGCCAGCCGTCGGCGCGCGTTATCCGGATCGTCACATGGGTGGCCCCGGCGTGCTTGAGGATGTTGGTCAGCGCCTCGGAGACGAGGTAGAACGCCGACTCCTCGATGTCGAGCGCGAAGCGCACCCGTTCCAGGGAGTCCTCGATCCGTACGGTGACGGGGATCGGCATCCGGCGCGCGCGGGAGGTGACGGCGGCCACCAGGCCCTGGTCGGTGAGGACGGGCGGGTGGATGCCGTGGGCGACCTCGCGGAGTTCGTCGATCACGCGGTAGGCGTCGTCCTGCACCTCGGTGAGCACGCCGTCGACGTCGCCGCCCCGGCCCAGCCGGTTGCGGGCCAGGCACAGCTTGGCGACCAGCGCCACGAGATCCTGCTGGATGCCGTCGTGCAGCCGGCGCTCGATGCGCCGCCGCTCGCTGTCCTGGGCCTGCACGATCCTGGCCCGGGAGGCGTCGAGCTCGCCGGCCTGGCGCTGCACCTCGTCGACCCGGGTGGACAGCTCGGCGGCGAGCCGGACGTTGTGCACGGCCAGGGCCGCCTGCCGTGCGAGCGTCTCGACCACGTGGTGGTCCTCGGGCGTGAACCGGCCCCCGGTCTTGGGCCCGTACTCGATCAGGCCGAGGACGTCGTCGCCGAACCGTACGGGGATCCCGCCGGCCGGCGGCCGGTCGCGCCCCGCGGCGGGCCGCTCGCCGGCCGTGCCCAGGTGGACGGGCATCCCGGCGTCCCCGCCGAGCCGCACCCGGGCCCAGGTCAGGCCGAGTCCGCCCTGGAGCCCGGCGGCCAGCTGGGGGGCGAGCCGGCTCAGGTCGTAGGCGTGCTCCAGGGCACTGCCGAGCTGGACGAGCAGCTCGAAGGCGCTCAGGCGTTCGCCGAACACGCGGCGTTCGGCGAGCTGGTTGAGGCGGGCGCGCAGCGGCTGGAAGAGGGCGGTCGCGGTGACGGCGACGAGCACGGAGAGGCCGATGGGGAAGTACTGGCCGGCGGTCAGGCCGAGGGTCATCGCCATGCCCAGGTACCAGCCGCTGATGATGAGCCACAGGGTGCCGTAGACGACCGAGCGCCGGATGACGATGTCGACGCCGAGGAGGCGGTAGCGGAACGCCGCGTAGACGATGGAGAGGGAGATCAGTACGTAGGGCAGGGCCCCGAGCAGCGCGCCGACGAGATAGAGGACGCCGGTCTCGCCGTGCCAGGGGCGGAACAGCCGGGAGGTGGCGCGGCCCAGGAAGAGCACCGACGCCGCGACGGCGACGGGCAGCGGGGCGGCGATGTCGCGGCGCCCGGCCGCGCGGGCGCGCAGGCAGCGGACGACGAGCAGCGCGGCGCCGATCCCGGGCAGCCAGGCCTCGGGGTAGTAGAAGACGGCGTACTCGACGCCGCGCGTGGGCACTCCGGCCAGCGGCAGGGCGACCGGCAGGACCAGCAGCCCCCACAGGGAGCGCAGGACGAGGCGTTCGTGGCGCAGGTGGTAGCGCCCGTCGGGCAGCAGGGCGAGGAGGTGGGCGACGAGGATGCTCACCGTGAGGTTGACCCACTCGGTGGGCAGGACCACCAGGGAGGCCTGCGGGGAGGGCAGGCCGTTCTCCGGGGCGGTCAGGTCCCAGCCGAGGCAGGCGGTGAGCAGCGCCGAGGTGTAGCGGATGCCGATGCTGACGGACAGGGCGGTGCCGATCAGCAGCAGGCGGCGGGCGACATGGCTGGCCGGGGCGTGCCACCAGGCGAAGAGCCCGGCGCAGTAACAGGGCAGGACCGAGCCGAGGATCCAGGGCAGGGTGACGGTGTTGTTCCGCAGCAGAAACGCTCCGGTGGCGGCAGCCCAGAGCAGGCAGAGCCCGCCGAAGAGCGCGGCGATCCGTATCGGCCGCCCCCTACCCCACACGCGTACCCCTCACGCGCGACATTATCGGGGGTCGCTCGGCCGGCGGTCCAGACGATGTCCCACAAACCGCGTATAGCGGAAAACCTCTATCAAGACCGGAGGATTCCAGGCTGGGCACGGTGGGAGCGGGAGGGACAGACTCGGTTCGATGGGGCGGTCCGAGGAATGCCGAAAGGGAACCATGAGCGTGTCTTCCGGTCCCGAGGTGGTCGTGTGGGACACCACCTATGCCTGCCCGCTGCGCTGCTCGCACTGCTATTCGGAATCCGGCCGGCGGGCGCCGAGGCAATTGAGCCACGAGGACATGCTGAGGGTCGCCGACGCGCTGATCTCCCTCCGCCCGCGGGTGGTCGCGCTCTCCGGCGGGGAACCGCTCGTGATCAAAGGCATCTTCGAGGTGGCGGGACGGCTGTCGCGGGCCGGGGTGAAGACCGCCGTCTACACCAGCGGCTGGATCATGGAACCGTGGATGGCGACCGAACTCGCCCGGGTGTTCGACGAGGTGGTGGTGAGCCTCGACGGGGCGACGGCCCAGGTCCACGACCGGATCCGGGGCCGCCGCGGCGCCTTCGACCGGGCGCTGAGCGCCCTGACCCTGCTCGACGGCGTCGCCAAGGAGCGGCGCCGGCTGCGGCGTACGCCCCTGTGGTTCGGCATCGACTGCGTGGTGGTGCGCAGCAATTTCCCGCAACTGGAGGAATTCTGCACGGCGATCGCCCCGAGGTTCCCGGAATTGCGCTGCCTGACCTTCAACGCGGCCGTTCCCGAGGGGCTGGCGAGCCGGCCGGAGTTCTGCCGCCACGAGCTCCTCGACGACGCGCAGGTGGCCCGGCTGACGAGCGAGGAACAGCGGGCCCGGCTGCAGGAACTCGCCCCGCCGGGAGTCCGCGTCTACACCACCGACAACCAGAATCTCGTCATGCGCCCGGACCGCTTCGCCAGCGGCGTCGACACTCTCGTGATGCAGATCGAACCGGACGGCGCGGTCCGGGCCTTGCCGGTCTACGAGGGGACGGTGGGGAACATCCTGGAGGAATCGCCGCTCGACCTGTGGTACCGGGGCGTGTCCCGGCTGAGCGACCCCTTCGTGGTGGAGACCCTTTCGGCGGTGCGGACCATGCAGGACTGGGCGGCGGCCGTGCGGCGCATGGATTACCACTTCGGTTCCGACGAGGTGCGCTCCCGCATCGACCGCCGGTCCGTGCGCACGAATCCGCCGGAATTCAGCGCCCTCGCCCGCTAGCCCGCGCGCCGTGCTGACGCCCAGGGACTACGACCGCTTCTGCCTCGCCGACCCCGACGTCCACGAGGTGCCCGAGCGCTACCCCGACGACCACGACCTGCTGGCCGCGGCGCGCCGCCCGGCACCCCCCGGCTGGGAGCGCGACGCGTGGGGCTGGTGGGTCTCACTGCGGCCGCGCGGGGCCGCGCCCGCCCGGCGCGGCTGGCGGATCCACGTCTCGGTCGCGCTGCCGGAGCTGGAACGCGCCGCGGAGATCGTCCGGGGCCACTGCACCGCCCGCGGGCTGCCCTTCGACCTCGTCCGCAGCCTCGCCACCGCGCGCGAACTGGGCGACGACCGGGCCGACCGGATGACCGCCGGGCGCCTGATCACCGTGCACCCCGCCGACGAGGCGGCACTGGAACGGGCGCTCGGCGAACTCGGCGTGCTGCTCGACGGCCTCCCCGGGGCGTACGTCCTCGGCGCCCTGCGGCACCGCTCCGGCCCCCTGTACGTCCGCCACGGCACCCACGGCCCGGACACCTCGTGGCCCGGCGGCGACGACCGGGAGGAGCGCCGGGCCGTGTTCGCCCCGCCCGCCGGCATCCCCCTGCCCGCGGTGCTGCGCCCCGACCTCGCCGCCCTCCAGGCCCCGCCGGCCGGCGGCTTCCCGTACCGGGTGGAGCGCGCGCTGAGCCTGCGCACCGGCGGTGGCACCTACCTGGCCGAGGACCGGCGCACCGGCGAGCGCCTGGTGCTGCGCGAGGCCCGCCCGTACGCCGGGCTGGACCGGCGGGGCGAGGACGCGGTCACCCGGCTCGGCCGGGAGCGGGACCTGCGGCTCCGGCTGGCGCGCCTGGACGTCCTCCCCCGCCTCCTGGACCACCGGGTCCACGGCGAACACCACTTCCTGGCCGAGGAGTTCGTCGAGGGCACCGCCCTCGACCGGGCGGCGGCCGGCGCCTTCCCGCTGACGTCCACGGCCCGGGCCGCCGCCGAGGCCGGCCCGTACACCGCCTGGGCCCTGGGCGTCGTGGACCGGGTCGCGGACGCGCTGCGCGCCCTCGCCGGCGCGGGGTGCCCGCCGGCCGAACTGCGGCCGCGCCACGTGCTCCTGCGGCCCTGCGGGCGCGTCGCGCTGACCGGCCTGGCGTCGCTCACCGGCCTCGCGGACCGGCGTCCGCCGGCCGCCGGCGACCCCCTCTTCCGCGCGCCCGAAGACCTCACCCCTGACGCGGCCGTCCGGTACCTGCTGGACAGCCTGCGGCTGTGGCTGTTCCTCCCCCTGCCGCACCGCGCGCCGGAGAAGCTGCGCACCCTCACCGCCGCCGTGCAGCGGCACTATCCGGTGCCGCCCGGCTTCGGCTCCCGGCTGCTGGCCGGACTGTGGCCGGCGGGCCGTCCGGAAGCGGAGGACCGGGCGGCCGCCCTGCTGGCGGCCGAACGGCCCGACTGGCCGGCCATCAGGGACTCGCTGGTGCGCGGCCTCCACGCCGTCGCCACCCCGGACCGCCCGGACCGGCTCTTCCCCGCCACCCCCACCGGCCCCTCGGCCCTCGGCGGCCACTCCCTCGGCCACGGCGCGGCCGGTGTGCTCCACGCCCTGCGGCGCGTGGGCGCCGAGGTGCCCGCCGCGTACACCGACTGGCTCGTCCGGTCCGCCGAACGCGACCCTCGGCCCCGGCCCGGCCTCCTCGACGGCCTCCACGGCGTCGCGCTGACCCTCGGGGACCTCGGCCGCCCCGACGCGGCCCTGGCCCTCCTCGACCGCTGCCGCCCCCTGGAGACCGCCGCCCACCGCGCGGACCTCGCCGGCGGCGACGCGGGCATCGCCCTCACCCTGCTCCACTTCGCCGCCCTGACCGGGGACGACGCGCTGCGCGGGCGGGCCCTGGCCGCGGCCGCGCGCGCCGCCCGCGCCGTGGCCGGCGGACCGCCGCCGGGCGCCCCCGGCGGGCCCGCGCCGTACGGTCTGCTGCACGGCGCCACCGGGGTCGCCGTGCTCCACCTGCGGCTGTACGAGGAGACAGGCGACCCCGCCCGCCTCGACGCGGCGCGCCGGGCGCTGCGCCACGACACCGCCCGGCTGCGCACCCTGCCCGACGGGACCGTCACCCTCCTCGACGGCGCAGCGGGCCTGCCGTACCTCCAGGGCGGCAGCGCGGGCCTCGCCTTCGCCGTCCGCGACTACCTCGCCCACCGGCCGGAGGCGGCGGCCGATCCGGACCTGGCCGGCCTGCCGGAGGCACTGCGGCGCACCTGCGACCCGCTCCACGTCCACAACTCCGGGCTGCTGCGCGGCCGGGCCGGCTCGCTCGCCTGTCTGACGGCGCTGGGCGAGGGCCCGGACAGCCCCGCCGTGCTCCGCCAGGTGCGCCGGCTGGCCTGGCACGCCCAGTGGCACCGGGGGCACCTGGCGTTCCCCGGCTTTCGTCTGCTGCGCCTGTCCGCGGACCTGGCGACCGGCGCGGCGGGGGTGCTGCTCGCGCTCGGCGCCGTGTTCGACGGGTCCGGCCCCGTCCTGCCCTTCCTCGACCCCCGGTCCTCGCCCCGCCCGCGCCGGGAGGGAGGTGAACGACGTGTCGGAGATCCTGGAACTGCAGGAACTGGAGGAGGAGACGCCCGCCCAGTGGCCGTGTAGCAACAGCTACCACAGCACCCTCGGACAGGTCTGAGCCGCTCCGAGGGAGGCGCGCGCCGGCCCCCGCCGCACCGGACGGCGGGGGCCGGCGCGCCGCCGCACACCGCCCACCCGCACCCCGGAGAACCGGAAGGAGAGCGACGTGCTCACCCAGGGCCACCTCGTCGCGGACCCCCTCTTCGCGGACGCGCTCGACCGCGTCGAGGACACCACGAGCCGCTTCGCCCGCACCGCCCACCCGGCGCCCGCGGGCTGGCGGCGGGCCGAGCGCGGCGGCTGGGTGGTGCTGCGGCGCGGGGACACCCGGCTGCCGGAACAGGGCTGGAAGATCCACGCCTCGGCCACGGCGGAGGAGGCGCCCCGGGTGGTCGACGCGGTGTGGGAGTACTGCGTCGAACACGGCATCAGCTTCAAGTTCCTGCGCAGCCGCAGGCTGCTGGCCCTCGTCAACAGCAAACGGGCCCCCCGGTCGGCGGGCGGGAAGCTCATCACCATCTACCCGCGCTGCGAGGAGCTGCTGGAACGCACCCTGCGGGAGCTGTCGGCGCTGCTGGCCGGGGTCAAGGGGCCGTACATCCTCAGCGATCTGCGCTGGGACGAGGGGCCGTTGTACGTGCGCTACGGCGGGTTCGCCCCGCGCTACTGCTTCTCGCGCGAGGGCGAGTACGTGCCCGCGGTGGTGCGCCCCGACGGCGAGGCGGTGCCCGATGTCCGCGGGGCGGCCTTCAAGGTGCCCTCCTGGGCGCGGGTCCCGCCCTTCGTCGAGGCCCGCATCCGGGCCGTCCGCGCCACGTCCCCCGGCGGCCTGCCCTACCGCGTCGAGAAGGCGCTGCGGTTCTCCAACGGCGGCGGGGTCTACCGGGCCGTCGACCCGCGCACCGGCCGGCGGGTGGTGCTGCGCGAGGCCCGCCCGTACGCCGGTGTGGACGACAACGGCATGGACGCGGTGGCCCGTCTGGACCGGGAGCACACCGTGCTGCGCCGGCTGGAGGGGCTCGACTGCGTACCGCGCGTGCTCGCGCGGACCCGGCACTGGGAACACCATTTCCTCGTCGAGGAGTTCGTCGAGGGAGAGCGCCTCCACGAGGCGATGGGCCGCCGTCATCCGCTGCTGCGCCCGGGACCCGCCGCCGCGCCGGAGGAGCGCGCCGCGTACGCGCGCTGGGCCGGCGCCGTCCTCGGCCGGGTCGAGGAGGCCCTGGCGGCGCTCCACCGGCGCGGTGTGGTCTTCGGCGACCTCCAGCCGGGCAACGTCCTGGTGCGGCCGGACGGCGGGGTATGCCTCGTGGACTTCGAGACGGCCTTCGACCGGGCGGAGGCGTTCACGCCGGTGCTGGGCACGGCGGGGTTCACGGCGCCCTGGGCGCGGTCGGGCCTCGCGGTCGACACGTACGCGCTGGACTGCCTGCGGCTGGCGCTGTTCTGCCCGCTCACGGAGCTGATGCGTTTCGACGCGGGCAAGTACGAGGAGCTGATCGAGCTGGCCGGGGACCGCTTCCCGCTGCCGCCCGGCTTCGCCGAGGGGCTGCGGGAGCGGCTCGCCCCGCCGCCGGACCCCGCGCCGAGGGTCGCGGAATGGCCTGACGGCCGGGAGGCCGGCGGGGACTGGGTGGCGGCGCTGGCCTCGATGCGGGAGGCGATCCTGCGCAGCGCCACCCCGGACCGCGAGGACCGGCTGTTCCCGGGCGACGTCCGGCAGTTCGACGGCCAGGCGGCGGGGCTCGCGTTCGGCGCGGCCGGGGTGCTGCTGGCCCTGCACCGCACGGCGGACGACGGCGGGGCGTGCCCGGCCGCGCACGTGGACTGGCTGGCCCGCGCCGCCGAGCGGGCCCGCTGGCCGCGGCCCGGGCTGTACGACGGGCTCGCCGGGGTGGCGTACGCCCTCGACGCGCTGGGTCGCCCGGGGCGGGCCCGGGAGGTGCTGGACCGGCTGGCCGGCATCGACCTCAAGGGCTGCGGCGCGGGCCTGTTCGGCGGGCTTGCCGGGATCGCCCTGACGTTCCTGCGGTTCGGCGACCCGGAGCGGGCCGAACGGCTCGCCGGCCGGCTCGCGGCGGCGCTCGACGGCGACGGCGACGGCCCGGACGGCCGCGCGGGCGTGGGCCTGATGCGGGGCTGGTCGGGGCCCGCGCTGCTGTTCACCCATCTGTACGACGCCACCGGCGACGAGTGGTGGCTGTCCCGCGCCGCCGTCGCGCTGGGCCGGGACCTCGGCCACTGCGCGGTGACCGGCGACCGCCATGTGCTGGTGCGCGACGGCGAACGGCTCGTGGGCGGCCTCGGCTCCGGCGGCGCGGGCATCGGTGTCGTCCTCCACGAGTATCTGCGCCGGCGCGAGGACGCCCACTTCGCGCTGCTGCGCGACCGCGTCCGCGACACCCCGGGCGGCGAACTCCAGCTGTCCTCCGGCCTGCTCGACGGCCACGCGGGCCGCCTCTACGCCCTGGCGCACACGGGCGGCCCGGCGGCCGCCCGGGCGGCGGAGCTGCGCGGGCTGGGCCTCCACGCGGTGCGGTTCCAGGGGCGGCTGGCGTTCCCGATGGACGGCCGGCTGCGGCTGTCGATGGACCTCGCGACGGGCACGGCGGGCGTGCTCCTGGCCGTCCACCGGACCGTGCGCCCCGGCTCGGCGGCGGCGTTGCCGTTCCTCGGCCCGTCCTGAGCCGGCGGTGATCCCCACGCCGGGGGACGCGCCCCTGCCCAGGGCGAGGCGCGGGTGATCCTCCAGCCCTGATCCCCCCGAAGGCGGTGGTCAGTGGCCGCCCGTCACCTTGAAGCCGCGCGGGACCATGAACACGGTCAGCAGGGTCACCGCCACGACGATGCCCGCCGAGACGTACGCCGTGGTCGTCAGCGCGGAGTCGAAGGCCGCGCGGGCGGCCGCGAGGACGCGCCGGCCGGTCTCGCCGCCCACCGCTACGGCGACCGCCTCCGCGCCGCCCACCGACTCGCGGGCCGTCGCGAGGTCCGCCCCGGCCAGCGGCAGCCCGGTCATGCGGCGGGTGAAGACGGCGCCGTGGATGCTGCCGAGAAGCGCCACGCCGAGGCCGACGCCCAGTTCGTAGCAGGTCTCGGACACCGCGCCCGCCTGGCCCGCCCGCTCGGCGGGGACGGAGGAGACCAGCACCGAGGCCGAGGCGGTGATGGCGAGCCCGTCGCCGAGACCGAGGGCGGCGAGGACGGCGGCCACCACCGCGTAGCTCGTCGGCTCGGGGCTGAGGGCGAGCAGCAGGAAGCCGGCCGCCAGCGCGCCGAGGCCGACGGCGAGCACGGCGCGCACACCGGCGTGGTGCATCAGCCAGGGCGAGGACAGCGAACCGGCCAGCATCGCGAGGGCCGACGGCAGGGTGCGCAGCCCGGCCTCCGCGGGCGAGTAGCCGTGCACGTACTGGAGCCACAGGGAGATGAGGAACAGCGCGGCGCCGATGGCCAGCATCGCCAGCAGGGTGGCCAGCGCGGCGGCCAGGAAGGGGCCCTCACGGAAGAGGCGCACGTCCAGCAGGGGGTCGGCGAGCCGGAGCTGGCGGCGGGCGAACAGCGCGAGCAGGGCGACGCCGAGCAGCAGCGTCCCCACGTCCTCGGGTCCCGGGCTGCCCTTGGCGACGTGCTTGATGCCCCAGGCGAGCGCCACGACGCCGGCGATCGACAGCAGGGCTCCGGGCCGGTCGAGCCTCCCGTGCTGCGGGGTGCGGTACTCCGGCAGCAGCCGGACGCCCGCCGCGACGGTGATCACCACCACGGGCACGTTGACCCAGAACGCGGCCTGCCACGCGAAGTGTTCCACGAGGAACCCGCCGATCAGCGGGCCCACGCACGCGCCCGCGCCCGCCACGGCGGCCCAGACGCCGATGGCCAGGGCGCGTTCGTGGTCGTCGGTGAAGATGTTGCGGATCAGCGAGAGCGTCGAGGGCATGACCATCGCGCCGCCGATGCCGAGCAGCACCCGGCCGCCGATGAGCTGCCAGGAGCTGTGCGAGGTCGCGGCGACGACGGACGCCAGCCCGAAGAGCACGAAGCCGCTGAGGAAGAGCCTCCTGCGGCCCCAGCGGTCGCCGACGGCCCCGGTGGTGACGAGCAGGCCGCCCAGGACCAGCCCGTAGATGTCGATGATCCACAGCTGTTCGAGGGCGCCGGGGCGGAGGTCGTCGATGAGCGAGGGCAGCGCGACGTTGAGGATCGTCGCGTCCATGGCGACCAGCAGCAGGCTCGAGCACAGCACGGCGAGCATCGCCCAGCGCCCGTGCACGGGTGGGGGACGGCTCGGCGCGGTGACGCCCCTGACCCGCGCGGTGGGGCCTTCGGGATCTCGGACCATGGGAGGACACCTCACCCTGTACGGACCCCGAGCCCGGCCGGTCCGCCCAGTATCGGCCGGGCGGCGGGATCCCGCACCCGCGCCCCGCGCGGTCGGCGCCGCCTCAGGCGCGTCCGCCGACGCCCGGCCCCGGTGCTCCGGCCGGATCGGTCGCCCGCACCCGGGCGACGTCCTGGGCGGCGCCGCTGAGCCAGGCCTCCGCGTCGACGGTCAGCAGGACCCGCTCGGCGTCCAGGGCCTCCGCCCGCCGCGCGGCGGACAGCAGGGTGCCGGAGCCGGCCGGGTGGTACGGCTCCGCCGCGGCCCGGGCCGTGTCGGCGGCGCCCCGGCGCAGGGCCTCGGCGGCGCGCAGGCTCTCCGTCGTCACCTCCTCGGCCAGGGCGGTGAGTTCGGCGACCGCGTCCGGGGGCAGCGGCTCGCCGCCGGCCCGCATCCGGGTCCGGTGGCGGATCAGCATCAGCTCACCGCCGCGCAGCATGCGGTAGCCCGCCACCAGGGCGGTGCCCCAGGGCGGGTCGCCGGTGTGCTCGCC
Organism: Streptomyces sp. NPDC044063; assembly: GCF_056434285.1. Taxonomy (NCBI): domain Bacteria; kingdom Bacillati; phylum Actinomycetota; class Actinomycetes; order Kitasatosporales; family Streptomycetaceae; genus Streptomyces; species Streptomyces sp. NPDC044063. The sequence goes on along the minus strand of NZ_JBWKFM010000004.1, from coordinate 167,830 downwards.
CATGCGTTCGGTCTGGTACTGGCAGTACGAGGCCTCGGCGAGCAGCATCGCGATGCGCGCGGACCGCAGCGGGTCGTCGGGGCCGGGCCGGCCGCACAGCAGGCCGGTGACCGCGCGGCAGGCGGCCGCGCCCTCGACGAGGAAGTCGGCGAGGACGCAGCGCAGTTCGCCGCGACCGCCGCGCGGCCAGGCGAGGAGGCTGGTCAGCGCGCCGATGGCGCCGCCGATGAGCACGTCCAGCAGGCGGACGGCGGACAGCCGCCAGTCCGGCGACGACAGCTGGGAGAACATCAGCACGAAGGCGAGGGTGAACGCCGCCTGGAGCCAGGCGGGCCCGAGCAGGGGGCCCACGGAGAAGCCGACGAGGAGGACGAGCGGCAGCACGGCCGCGTAGAAGGCGGGCACGTCGCCGACGGCGATCAGCAGGACGGCGGCGACCGCGGCCCCGCCGAGCGTTCCGGCGAAGGCGGGGCGCAGCGTGGTACGGGTGTCGGCGGCGGAGGTGCGCATGAGGCTGAGGGTGGCCAGCAGCACCCAGAAGCCGTGCTGGAGGCCCAGGGAGCCGGCGATCAGGCGCGCGGCCGCCAGGGCGACCGCCAGCCGCAGGGCGTTCTGGAAGTGGACGGAGCGGGGCGTCAGGTGCAGCCGCAGGCGGAGCCACCACAGGACGGGCGCGGGCACGCCGGCGTACCAGAAGGGGTCGCCGGGGCGGGTGGACGCGTCGGCCGGGTGGGCGCCGAGCGCGATGCGGGAGGCGGTGGTGGCCAGTTCGGCGCCCTCGGCGGCGGCCCGTACGACGGCGTCCTGCCGCAGCCGCGGGGCGGAGGAGCCGGGCAGGTCGCGGACCCGGACGGCGTCGAAGGACGCGAGCGCGCGGCGCAGCTCGCCGGCGGGCGGGGGCGGCCGGCCGCCGCACAGGCCCGCCGCGACCGGACGCAGGGCGGCCGCGGCGCACCGCAGCAGGCCGGCGGCCTCGGGGACGCCGGTGCGCGGCTCTCCGCCGGGGCCGGCGGGGAGCCGGTCCAGCTGGTCGCGGACGTGCCGGACGGCGGCGCGGGCGTGGTTGAGGGCGCGGTCCCGGGCGGAGGGCGAGGCGGGGCGTTCCTCGGGCGGGATGCGGGACGGGCGGGCGCCTTCCAGGGCGCGGTCGGCGGCGGGCCTGCCGTCGGGCCGCCCGTCGGCGGTCCCGGCACAGCACTCGGCTACGGCCGCGGCCGCGGCGGCCAGCCGCAGCCGGTAGGGGACGGTGGGCCGCTGCGGGGGCAGCAGCCGGTCGGTGAGGACGGTGAGCAGGAAGCCGATGGTGAGCCCCGCCAACCGGGAGGCCAGGGTCTGCGGGGCGTAGGGCGGGAAGCAGGGCAGGACGTAGTAGAGCTGGAAGGCGACGCCGAGGCCGGCGAGGCGGGGGCCGCCCACGGAGGCGTAGGAGACGGCGAAGCCGACGGCGAACATGCCGCAGGCGGCCGCCCAGTCGCGGGCCGCGAGCAGGCTCCCGGCGGTCACCAGCAGCAGGGCGGCGGGCAGGGCCGCGAGGAACGTACGGGCCCGGGCGCGGGCGTCGCCGGGCACGCGCGCGAACATCACGAGCGGCAGGCAGCCGAACAGCGCGTACAGCCCCATGACGGCGTCGTCCAGGCCGTAGGTGCAGACGTAGAAGCCCGTGCAGCCGGCGATGGTCACCCACAGGGCGCGCCGCACGGCCTCCCGGCCGTCCGGCCCGCGCAGGAGCCCGCCGAGGGCGGTGAAGGTCATCGCCTTCGACGGTACGGGCCCGGGCGGCGGCGCGCGATCGGCGGGGGCCGGGCGGGGCACCGGGCCGGGGCCGGCGGCGGGTCAGCGCAGACGCGGCAGGGCATCGCGCGCGGCGTGGCTGAGGGTCCTCAGGTCCTCCGCGAACCGCTCCCGGTGGTCCTCGGGCAGCGGTGCGAGGAAGTGGCGCCGGATGTTCTCCCGGTGCACGCGGGCGGCCCGTACGACCGTCTCCTCCCCCGCCGCGGTCAGCCGGACGAGGCGGCCCCTGCGGTCGCCGGGGTCGGCGTCCCGGACGACCAGGCCGGCCGCCTCCATGCGGTCCACCAGCCGGGTCACGCCGCCGGTGCTGAGCACGCGCTCCTGGGCGATGGCCCGCATGGGCATCCCGGAGCCGCCCGCGCGGCCCAGGATCAGCAGGACCTCGAACATCAGGTGGCTGACCCCGCACTCCTCCTCGATGGCCCGGCCCAGGATGTACTCCAGCCGGTTCGCGGCCCCCTGGAGCCGCCCGAACGCCAGCACCAGATGGTCGTTCGCCGCCTCCTCCGCCGTCGCGATCTCCGCTTCGTGTGCCACCGTGGCCGCCCCTCTCACGCGTCTGCCGGCATTCCGTGGCACCCGTGCGCCACTGGGGGAGCCTACGAGGAGAACCGCCGCACCAGTCGCACGCCCTGGGTGGCCGTCATGTGCGGCAGGTAGGCCTTGGTGACGGCCCGGGTGATGACCGGCAGCGCGGCCGGGTCGGGGTAGGCCATGTACATCGGGCGGTACCGCGGCTGGAACTTCGCCTTGAAGTTCAGCAGGGACCGGAAGCCGTAGACCGGTTCGAGCATCCGGCCGCCGAAGTCGAGCACGCGTTGCAGTGCCGCCGGGGGCTCCTCGGTGGCCTTGCGGGCCAGGGGGGCGCCGGAGAGGCTGAGGAAGTGGGCGCCCTCCTCCTGGAAGCCCAGCGCCGCCGAGGCGATGAGGAACTCCATGGTGCCGCGGAAGCCGCTCGCCCGGCGCCGCATGAAGTCCAGCGTCCAGCCGACGGGCGCGCCGCGCTCGTACACCGGCATCCAGCTGGTGATGCCGTGGACCGTGCGGTCGCCGTCCACGGCGATGAGGCAGCGCACGGCCGGGTCGTCGAGCTCGTCGAGGCCGCCCAGCGTGAAGTCCATCTCGGGCAGCCCCTTGTCGGCGACCCATTCCTCGGAGATCGAGCGCACCTGGTCGGTGAGGGCGACGGGGGCGTCGCGGTAGGTCCACCACTCGGCGGTGATGCCCTCCTTCCGGGCCTTGTTGAGGGCGGTGCGCACGTCCTGCCACTTCTTGCCGGTGAAGGCGAGGTCGGGCAGCGGGACGACGGTGTCCTCGGCGACCTGCACGGACCGCCAGCCCAGCCGCTCGGCGGCCTCCCGGGTCCCTTCCCCGACGCTGTAGAAGCAGGGTGTCCAGCCGCGTTCGTCGCAGAACCGCGCGAAGCCGGCGACGGCGTCCGCCCGCGCCTCGCGCGCGCCGAAGGGGTCGCCGGTGGTCAGCGCCACGGTGGAGATCACGCGGTAGGCGACGGCGGCCCTGCCGTCGTCGGCGAACCAGTAGTAGTTGCCGTCCCAGGTCGTCAGGAACGACAGGGTGGAGCCGCCCTCGGCCACGAGCAGGTCCCGGGCGCGCTCGGCCGCGTCGGCGTCGGTGTGCAGCCGGGGCCGCCGGAAGGTGACGAGCAGCGCGACCAGGGTGACGAGCCAGAAGAGCAGACCGCAGTAGTGGAAGAGGGCCCGCGCGGTGCCGCCGACGGGCACGGGCCAGTCGGCGAAGGCCCCGACGAGGCTCGGCGGCAGGAACTCCGACGCCAGCCCGGAGAACAGCACCGCCGGTCCCGCCCCGGGGTCGAACTGGTCGCGGACGGCCAGGCCGAGGCCGACGTACGCGGCGCAGGACAGCAGCAGGGCGCCGCCGGTCACGGCCGCGAGGCGGTGGGTGGTGGAGCGCGGCAGCCGCAGGTCGAAGCGGGCGCGGGTGACCACGAGCAGCACCAGCACCAGGAAGGGCAGCAGCATCTGTTCGGCGAAGGCCTGCGCGTAGGTGGACCGCTCGGTGGGCTCGGCCCAGCCGGCCGGGTGGCCGAGGAAGTCGTCGAGCCAGTAGGAGAACAGCGCCATCCAGGCGAGGTGGACCAGCACCGCCAGCCCCCAGGCCAGCCGCAGGCCGCGGCGCAGGCCCTCGGCGAGGACGAGCAGCAGCGCGGGGACGAGCACGGCCATGACGGCGGCCGGCGAGTCGTAGAAGGAGCGCAGGGCCTGGACGTAGTGGCAGTCCACCGCCGAGGTGGCGCAGGCCTCGGCGACCTCCTGGGCGGTGGGCTGGACGGCGACGTAGAGCTGGAAGGAGTTCAGCGGCCCGTAGGCGTCGCGGTAGAGGATCGCCACCATCGGGCCGATGGCGGACGCGGCCACGACGAGGGCGACCAGCACCCGGGCCTCGGTGTGGGAGGAGTGCCTCGGGCACGGCCGGGTGCGCTGGTACAGGGCGGCGCCCACGGCGAGGCCGACGACGGCGCCGCCGAACCGGAGCACGCCCTGGAGGTGGCCGACGTAGAGGGCCATCACGAGGGCGAAGGCGACGATGCCCAGGCGGGTGCGGCGGCGCCAGAGGGCGGTGAGCCGGTAGCTGAGGACGCCGCCGACCGCGAGGGCGCCCACGCTGGGCGACACGGTGAGGTCGCCGGCGAGCTCCTCCAGCCACCACTCCCCCGCCGTCGCGCCGAGCTTGACGATGCCGACGCCGAGCAGGGTGCCGAGGATCTGGCCGCCGACCAGCACGGCGGCGGTGCGGGCGACGCCCAGGCGGCGTTCGGCGGGGGTGACGAGGAGCAGCACGATCAGCGTGGAGCCGATGTAGCCGCCGATGCCGGGGCACCACAGCAGGGAGGTGACGGGGGTCCACCAGCGTCCCTCGGCGAGCGCCGGGACGCCGACGCCCACGGTCTGGAGGCGGTGCGGCCGGGGCCCGCCGCCGAGGCTGTGGGTGACGGCGCCGACGATCCACAGCACGGCCAGGAAGCCGAGGGTGAAGGGGGCGTGGCGGACGGGGGCCAGCAGCCGGTCGAGGGTGCTGCGCCAGGGGTGCGTGGAGTCGCCGGGGGTGGGCGCGGGCGGCGGCGCGGCGGCCTCGGCCGGCGGAGGTCCGCCCGGCGGGGGCCCGGCCCCGGGCGCGCCGGTCACCGGACGAGTCCCGTCTGGCGGGCGACCCAGGGCAGTTGCCGCTCCAGGCCCGGGCGCCACACCTGCCAGCTGTGCCCGCCGGGCAGCAGCACCCACTCGGCGCGCATCCCGGCCCGGACGGCGGCCTCGTAGACCTTGCGCTGCTGCGGCCGGTAGGTGCTGTCGTCGGTGCCGGCCACGAACGCCGCCGCGGTATCGGGGAAGCGCTGCCGGGCCATGACGTCGAGGGGGTTGACCTTCTCGAACGCGGCGGTGTCGCCGCCGAACGCCTTGTCGACGGTCCTCTTCCGGTTGCCGAGGGTCGGCTCCTCCTGGCCGGAGATGTCGTTGACGACGCCGTAGACCTGGGGCGCGTTGACGCCGAGCTGGATCGAGCAGGTGCCGCCGAAGGAGATGCCCGAGACGGTCCAGGCGGCGCGGTCACCGGCCACCTGCAGATGGGAGCGGATCCAGTCGGGGACGTCCTCGGCGAGGTAGGTCTGCACCTGCCCCAGCCGCGAGTTCACGCAGAGGGTGTTGGCGAACTGCGAGCCGAGCGGGTCCACGACGACGACCACGGGCGCGAGGCCCCGGTGCCCGGCGGCGAAGGCGTCCATCATCTCCACCAGACGGCCGGAGTTGATCCAGTCGTCGGGCGAGCCCGGCTGCCCGGCCATGAGCACGATCACCGGCAGCAGCGGGCGCGGGCTGGCGCGGTAGGCGGGCGGCAGATAGACGTACGCGCCGCGGGCGTGGAAGCCGGAGCGGGTGCCGGGGACGGGCGTCCGGGAGAGCGTGCCTCCGGCGGGCATGCCGGCGGGCGGCCGCCACACGTCCTCGATCGCCTTGCCCGGCGGCACGGCCAGGACCGGTTCGTGGCGGCCGGTGGCGTCGGCGAGGCGGGTGGTCTTCCGCAGCCAGGTGTTGAGGGCGGTACGGGCCGTCGGGTACTGGTCGAAGTGCCGGTTGATCTGCGAGGCGCCCAGCAGGACGACGAGGAACGCGGCGGCCAGGGCCCCGGCCCAGTACCGCGGCCGCAGCAGGGACAGCCGGAAGGCCGCCAGGCACAGGCCCAGCAGCGCGACGCCCGCCCAGAACACCACGGGCCAGGGCAACGGGTCGGGGAAGAGCTGGAGCCAGTCGTCCACGGCCACCCGCAGCAGCCAGGTGAGCAGCACCGCCAGCAGGACGGCGAGCGGCGCCCGGCGGGTCCACCAGGTCCGGCGCCGGGAGACGAGCAGCGCGGCCAGCGCGCAGAGACCGGCCGCCAGGACGGCGAGCGGGATCCACCCGCGCACCAGGGACCAGTCCAGCGGGCCTGCCGCGATGCGCATGCGTCGCACCCCTTCCTCCGCCGTGCGTCCGGACCGCCCGGACGGCGTGCCGGGCGGGGCCGTGCGGTTACGGCGTGTCCTCGACCGGCGTGTCCTCGACCGGCGTGTCCTCGACCGGCAGGGGCAGCTGCGGCGGGTCGGTGACCGGGAGCTGCGGCGGGTTCGGGACGGGGACGGGCAGCGGCGGCGGGTCGTTCGTCAGCTGCGGCACCGAGTCCAGCAGGGCCTGGAGGTCGGCGACGACCATGGCGACGAGCTCGCCGATCCGCGCGGAGTCCTGCGTCGTGATCGCGTCGAGCAGGTCGCCGACGTCCTTGAGCAGCTTGTCCAGTTGCGCGGTGACGTCGTCGACGGGGTCCTTCGCGCGGGTGCGCGCCCGGACGTCCGCCAGCAGGCGGTCCGACGCCGCGGTGAGCCGTCGCCGCAGGTCCTCCAGGAGCCGGGTGTCGGGCGTCCGGGACCTGGCCTCGCGGCTGATCCGGGAGGCGAGGGAGACGGTCTCGTCCAGACTCGCCAGGCGCTCCCCCTGCCCTGTGCCGGGCACGGGGTCCGGGACCTGTCCGGCGGCGAGGGCGGGGCCGGCCAGGCCCAGGGTGAGCGAGCCGGATATGAGGGCCGCGGCCACGGCGGTGAGCTTGTGCGTGCGCATGCGGTGGACTCCTTCACGGACGCCTGTGGCGGGATGCGACCACCGTCCGACGGCCCCCGGGGCGTCGCAACCGGCCGCCCGGAGGGGCAGGGCCCCGCGCGCGGACCGGCGCGACGGCGGTGACCTGGGCGTTTCCCGGCGGCAGGCGGAGCCGTCCGGGAGGCCGGGGCCGTGCGGCCGAAAGGGTCGCGGGGGCGGGACACGCCCCGGGCCCGGCCATGACCCGGTGTCCGGCACGTCGCCGGGCGGAGGGCAGAATCGGGGGATGTCCAAGAGAAGCCCCCGCCGGCGGCCGGCGATCACGCCCGGCTCGCCCTGCCCCTGCGGCCTCGACGCCCCGTACGGGGAGTGCTGCGGCGCCCTCCACGCGGGCCGGGCCCAGGCCCCCACCGCCGAACGCCTGATGCGCTCCCGCTACAGCGCCTTCGCCGCCGGCGACACCGCCTACCTCCTGCGCACCTGGCACTCCACCACCCGGCCGGCCCGTCTCGACCTCGACGCCGGCGTCCGCTGGACGGGCCTGGAGATCCTCGCCACCTCGGGCGGCACGGCCTTCCACACCGAGGGCACGGTGGAGTTCCGCGCCCACTGCGTCATCGACGGCGAGGCGGACGAACAGCACGAGCTCAGCCGCTTCGTCCGCGAGGACGGGGCCTGGGTGTACGTGGACGCGGTCCGCTAGAGATCTCCGGGGGTCCCTGGGGATCCATGGAGATCCAATGGAGATCTAAAGGCCGATCGTCAGCTCCGCGTCCACCGCGACGCGTGGCAGCGCCGTGTTGGTGACCAGCGCGAGCTCCGGTGCGCGGTCGCGGCGGCGGCGCCACTGACCGCCGATCAGGGGCAGCAGCGCGATGGTGGGGGCGGGTCCGGCGGTGAAGTCGACGAGGCCCGCGACCGTCTCCAGCCGGGTGCGGCCCAGGGCCGCCGCCACCGCGAACCGGTCCGCCGGGTCGGCGGCGGTGGCCAGGGCGTGGGCCGCCACCTCCAGCAAAGCGTGGGCCGGGCCGAGTGGCTGGGTCCAGGGCCGGCCCGTGGCGCGCCGGTAGTCGTGGGCCAGCCGCTCGGCGGTGGTGCCGTCCAGCGAGGAACGGAAGGGGTGCCGGGGCGTCCAGTAGACGAGCGTGGCGATCCGGATGTTCTTCAGGACCTCGCCGCCGGCGCCCTCGGGCGGCCAGGTCAGCCAGCGCGAGCAGGTGATGAGCCGGGGCCGCAGCCCGGCCTCGGCGGCCTGGCGGTGGAAGAGCGCCAGGTCCTCGGCCGTGGCCGCGCCAGTGACGATCTCGGCCCCCGCCTCGCGGAAGCGGCGGACGTGGGCGGCGAAGCAGGTCGCCGGCTCGCGATAGCCGCCCGGGTCGACGAGGGTGTGCCCGCGCGCGGCCGCGACGGGCGCGAAGCCGTGCCGGGGGTGCCGCAGCAGCCGGCCCTGCGGGCCGTCGTTCCACAGACAACCGACCGTCCGGCCGGAACCGACGCGTTCCCACATCTCGGCGAAGAGCGTCGCAATGTCGTCCAACCCCCAGGCGAAGTGATACGTCCACCGGAACGCCCGCGCGGGCGGTCCGGCCCCCCGGCCGTGGACGTAGGCGTGCCAGGGGAAGGCCGTGGAGACGCACGGGATGCCGAGGACCTCACAGGCCTCGGCCACCGCCGGCAGGGCCGCGCTGCCGTCCATCGCCACGACCATTCCGGCGCCCTCGTCGCGCACCAGCTCGGCGACGGCCCGCCGCGCCCCGTCGGGGTCGGACCGGCTGTCCCGCCTGGTCAGACGGATGGGACGGCGGTCCGTGCCGTCGGTGCCGCGCGCCAGGCGGGGCGCGAGCCGGTCCATCGCATAGGCCAGCGGCTCGCCGAGCCGGGCCAGCCGGCCCGTCCTCGGTACGACCGCGCCGATGCACAATCCGTCCGTCCGGCGTGCCGCCACCCGTACCCCTCCGTTACCCCTGCGTCCGACGATCGTTTCGGTATCAACCTCCCCTTCGCACAATCTGGTTGACACCCGACACCCCCGACCCGGAAGGGTGATTACGCACCCGTGAGCAGTGCCGTTGCCGGGAAGCGCATGATGCACCTGGCATATCGGACAGCCATGATCAGGCCGATCTCGGGACGGCGGGGCGACGCGGAGCGGGGCGCGATCGTCCGGACCGTACGACCCGCGGAACGTCGTATACAGAAGTTGACACAGGTCACGTGAGCGATGGCCGCACATCCGCACCGATCGCGCCGATCGGCGGGGCCCCTGGGGCGGTACGCGTTTCGGCCATGGTTTCACCGGCGGTGGCGGTCTCCTGTCCGGTGCGCCCGGCGCGGCCTCCGGGCATGCCGCACTATATGGCTGAGCGGTCGGGAGGCAGTGACTGTCGCCCGAGGCCGAGGCACCGACGTGCCCCGGAGTCCGCGTCATCCCGCGTGGCCGGGTGGGGAGTCCGGCCGCCGCAGGGCCGACCGCGGGGATCGATTCGATGTGCGCCGGCGTCCGTCGCGACGCCGTGCGCACGTGTCTTGGGGAACGACCGCGCGTCCCACGCGCGGCTTCGAGTCCTGGGGGGAGAAGGCATGGGGCGTACGACACGCCTGGTCGCGGCATGGGCCGCGGCCGTTCTGCTGGCGATGACGCTGCCGGCGGCGGGGGCCGCCGCGGCGGACGCCGTACCGCGCGTCGACCTGCGTGTGCTCGTCGTCGACGACGGCGGGCCGGCCGTCGCGGCGATCCGCGACGAACTCGACACCTCGGGGACCCCGTACACCCGCGTCGACCTGGGCGATCCCGGGCGCGCGAAGGTGGAAACGGGGTTCCTCTCCGACACCGTGGCCGGGGCGCCCCGGGCGAAGTTCCAGGGCGTCGTACTGCCCAACGACAACCCGTTCGGGACCGGTTCGGCCGAGGCGACCGCCCTCGCGGACTACGAGAAACGATTCGGCATACGGCAGGTGGACGCCTACACCCTCGCCCGGCCCGCCGTGGGCCTGAACACCGGCTGGGCGGGCTCCCTGGACGGGCAGACCGCCCAGGTGACCGCCGCCGGAGCGGCCGGCCCGTTCGGCTACCTGCGCCGGAGCGTCCCGTTCGAGGACAACGACAGCGCGGTCGGCGAGAGTTACGGCTACCTCGCCGCGCCGCTGGACCAGCAGGCCGACGGGGCGGTGTTCACCTCCTACGTGGACGCGCCCGTGCCCGGCGGCTCCGGACGCGGCTCGCTGGTCGGCCAGTACACCCACGACGGCCGCAGCGAACTGGTGATCACGTTCGTCTACAACCACTACCAGAGCCAGTTCCGGCTGCTCGCGCGCGGCATCGTCGAGTGGCTCACCCAGGGCGTCCACCTGGGGGCGGCCCGCAACTACTTCGCCCTGCACGTCGACGACGTCCTCGGCTCGGACGACCGCTGGGACTCCGTGCTCAACTGCACCCCCGGTGACATCGACTGCCCGCCGGGCAGCCCCGAGAACGACCCGATCCGGATGACCGCCGCCGACGCCCAGCACGCCGTCCAGTGGCAGAAGGACCACGGCCTGACCCTCGACCTGGCCTTCAACGGCGGCGGCAGCGAGGCCCACAAGGAGGCGCACGGCGGGGCCGACCCGCTCGCCCGGCAACTGATCGCCGACCAGGGCTCCTTCCGCTGGATCAACCACACCTACAACCACCCGTTCATGGGCTGCGTCCAGGACACCTCCACCGTGCCGTGGAAGTGCGCCACCGACGCCCTGGGCAGGATCCGCTGGTACAGCGGCGCGGAGATCGCCGCCCAGGTGAACGACAACCGTTCCTGGGCCGCCCGCCAGGGCCTGGCCCTGGACAAGGACGAGCTGGTCACCGGTGAGCACTCCGGGCTGCGGACCCTTCCGCAGCAGCGGGACGACAACCCGGAGCTGGCCCCCGCCCTCACCCTGACCCAGGTGGCCTGGCTGGCCAGCGACACCTCGCGCGAGCGCGAACAGCGCCGGATCGGCCCCTCGCTGACCGTGCCCCGCTACCCCATGAACGTCTTCTACAACGTGGGCCGGACGGCCGAGCAGGTCGACGAGTACAACTGGCTCTACACCCGTAGGTCCGACGGCGGCAGCGGCTTCTGCGAGAACTCCTCCACCACCACCTGCCTGAAGGAGCCGCTGTCCCGCACCACCGGCTTCGCCGACTACATCGTGCCGCTGGAGAGCCGGATCGCCATGGGCCACGTGCTCGCCAACGACCCGCGCCCGCACTTCATCCACCAGTCCAACCTCTCCGAGGAGCGCATCGGCTACCAGCCGGTGGAGCGGCTGCTGGCCGACTACCGGAACCTGTTCGCCGACAACACCCCGCTGGTCAACCTCCGCATGCGCGACATCGGCACCGAGCTGCGCAAGCGCGCCGCCTGGACCGACGCGGTCAGGTCCGGCGAGGTCAGCGCCTTCAGGGTGGGCGACGGCATCGCCGTCACCGCCCCCGCCGGCGTGGACGTCACCGCCACCCTCCCGTCGGGCACCGTCCAGGTGCGCGCCACCGGCAGGATCGCCTTCGGCACCGCCTACGCCGGGCTGCGCTCCGGCTGGGCGACCCCCGACGCCGGTCGGGACACCGTCGTACTGGCCCTGCCCGCCGACACCCCGGCCGCACCCCGCCCGCTCTCCGGCAAGGCGGCCCGGGTGCAGGACCCCGCGTCCGCGCTCCCGGTGCCCGAGGGCGTCGGTCACCGGATCCCCTACGGCCCCGGCGACACCGTCCGACGCTGAGCCGGCCCGTACCTCCGTGCTGACCCGCCCCGTCGCCGCACCCTCTTGTGGAGAGAACAGACTCACATGCACGGACCGTCCGCCTTACCGGCGTCCGCCACGCCCACGGTGACCCTGCTCACCGAGGGGACCTACCCGCACAGTCACGGCGGGGTGAGCGTCTGGTGCGACCAGCTCGTCCAGGGCATGCCCGACGTCGACTTCCGCGTCATAGCCGTCACCGGCACCGGCCGGGAACCACTCGCCTGGCAACTCCCCCGCCACGTCCGGCGGGTGGACACCGTCCCCCTGTGGGGCCCGCCGCCCGCCGGCCGGGCCCCCCGCGGCAGACCGCTGCGCCGCTTCCTCACCTGCTACGAGACCTTCCTGCTGGCCCTCCTCGACCCGGCCAGGGAGCAGCTCTTCGCCCGTTCCTTCTACCGGCTGGCCGAACACGCCACCGAGGGCACCCTCTTCGCCGCCCTGCGCGGCGAGGAGGCGGTGCGCCGGCTCGTCCGGGTCTGGAACCGCCCCGGGCTCGCCACCGCCGCCGCGCGTCCCACGCTCCACGACGCGCTGACCGCCACCGACCTCCTGGAGCACGCCCTGCGCCCGCTCGCCGCGCGGCCCCCCGCCGAGGGGATCACCCACGCGGTCAGCGGCGGCCTCGCCACGCTGCCCGGGCTGGTCGCCCACCACCGCCACGGCACGCCGTTCCTGCTCACCGAGCACGGCGTCTACCTGCGCGAGCGCTACCTCGGCTTCCGCGCCGAGCCCTACCGCTGGCCGGTCAAGGCCCTGATGCTGGGGCTGTTCCGGGCCCTGGCCCGGGAGAGCTACCGGTGCGCGGCGCTCGTCACCCCCGGCAACCGCTACAACCGCCGGTGGGAGGAGCACGGCGGCACGCCCGCCGACCGGATCCGCACCGTCTACAACGGCGTCGACCCCGCCGCGTTCCCGCCCGCCGGGCCCGAGCCCGAGGTGCCCACGCTGAGCTGGGCCGGGCGGGTCGACCCCATCAAGGGCCTGGACACGCTCATCCGCGCCTTCGCGCTGGTCCGCGCCGAGATCCCCGACGCCCGGCTGCGCCTCTTCGGCGGCACCCCGCGCGGCGGGGAGGGTTACCGCACCGCCTGCGAGGGCCTGGCGGCCGAACTCGGGGTGGGGGACGCCGTGGTCTTCGAGGGCCGCGTCGACGACATCCGCGACGCCTACGCGGCCGGGAACGTCGTGATGCTCTCCAGCATCAGCGAGGGCTTCCCCTTCACCCTGATCGAGGCCATGTCCTGCGGCCGGGCCACCGTCTCCACCGACGTGGGGGGCGTCCGCGAGGCGGTGGGCGAGTGCGGGCTGGTCGTACCGCCGCGCGATCCGGAGAGCATGGCCCGGGCCGCGCTGACCCTGCTGCGGGACCCGGCCCTGCGGGCCCGGACGGGCGAGGCCGCCCGGCTTCGGGTGGTCGAGCGGTTCACCCTCCGGCAGACCATCACCGCCTTCCGCGACATTTACCACGACCTGGCCCGCCCGCGGCAGCCGCGGCCCGCCGGCGTCCCGGCCGCCCGGCCCGCTCCCGTCATGGCCCTGGCCGCGGGGAGCGCGGGATGAGCGGACTGCTGCGCCTGCTGCCGGACGAACCCGAGCCGGCCCACGAACTGGCGGACGCGCCGGTGGCCGTGCGCCACCGGCCGCGCTGGGCCGCCGACCCGGTCGACGACCTCGCCCAGGAACTGGCCGCCGTCTGCGCGGCGGCCGTCCACCCCGACGAGATCGCCGCCGTGCTGGAGGCCGACGGGCTGACGGGCGAGCAGATCGCCGAGCGTTACGGGCGGGCCGACGCCTTCGAGCTCGCGGCCGAGCTGTTCGCCCGCGTCCCGCGCGGCCATCCCGAGCCGGAACCGGCCCCCGATCCCTGGAAGGTGCGGCCCGGCCGGTTCCTGCTCCGCTCGCTGGTGTTCACCCTGCCGGGCTTCGGCTACACCCTCGGCGCCCCGCTGATGGAGGGCGGCCGGGACCACTTCGGGCTGCCCGCCGGCACCGGGGCGCTCATCGCCTCCGCGCTGGTGGCCTGGGCCTGGAACCAGGCCCTCGCCCACCGCGCGTACCTGGCGCTGGCGTCGGGCGGCCGTGGCGCGGCCGCCCGCCGCCTCGCCGCGGGGGCCCCGCCGGGCGTCCTGCTCGCCACGGGCGCGGCGGTCGCCCTCCCGGCTCCGCCGGGGGCGCTCGCCTTCGCGGCCGGCCAGGTGCTGTACCTGGCGGCGGCCACCGCGCTGCTGGTGCTCGGCCGGGAGCGGTTCCTGCTGCTCGCGCTCCTGCCGACCGCCGCCGGCGGCGCGGCGGCGGTGCTCGCCCGGCCGCCGGCCCCGGTGGGCGCGGCGCTGCTGCTCGCCACGGCCGGGGGCGCGCTGCTCGCGGCGGGGTGGGAGATCGTACGGGCCCGCCGGGCGGACGGCGGGGCGGCGGGCGCGCCGCCGCTGGCGGCCTCCGTCCCGTACGGCCTGTTCGGCCTGGGCTGCGGGGTGCTCACGACGATCGCGGCGCTCGGCGACGTGCTCGTCCACCGCCCCGGCGGCACCGGCGGGTCCGCCGTCCTGGCCCTCACCCTCAGCATGGGCGTCGCCGAATGGCTGCTGTTCCGCTGCCGGGGGCTGGCCCTGGCCGCGCTCGGCGCCTCGACCGGCACCCGGGGGCTGCTGCTGCGGGTGGGCCGGGTGCTCGCCCTGTGCGTCGCCGGGTACCTCGCGGCCCTGACCGTCCTCACCCTGGCCGTCGAGGCCCTGTGGCCGGGCGGGCCGCCGCTGTCGGCACCGCGTCTGACGGCCCTGCTGGCGCTGGGGGCGGTGCTGTGGACCGGGCTGCTCCTCCAGGCCTACGGCATCGCCTGGCTGCCGGCGCTGCTCTGTCTGGGTGCCGCCGGTGCGGAGACCGCCGCCCTCGTGCTGCGGATCTCCGTCCCGGCCACCGATCAGCTGGTGGTGTGCGCGGGAGCCGCCGCCGGGCTGCTGGCCGCGGCCACCGTGCTGCTCGGGCGGATCACCGCCCACCGCTGAACCGCCGCATGTCCCCGCTTTTCACCCGTCCCCGCACCCCGCTCATTCACTCCAGAGAAACGCAAGAGGAGACCGCTCATGTCCGCTCCCTCGCTCGTCGCCGTCACCGGAGCCGAAGGGTTCATCGGGTCCCACCTGGTCGAGGCGCTCGTCGCCGACGGCCACCGGGTGCGCGCGATGGTGCAGTACAACTCCTTCTCGTCGTTCGGCTGGCTGGAGGACCTGCCCGCCGACGTGCTCGACCACGTCGAGGTCGTCCTCGGCGACGTCCGCGACCCGGGCTCGGTCACCGGCCTGGTGACCGGCGCCGAGACCGTCTACCACCTGGCCGCGCTGATCGCGATCCCGTACTCCTACCGGGCCCCGCACAGCTACGTCGAGACCAACGTCACCGGCACCCTCAACGTCCTGGAGGCCGTGCGCCACCTGAGCGTCCCGCGCCTGGTGCACACCTCCACCAGCGAGACGTACGGCACGGCGCGGACGGTGCCGATCACCGAGGACCACCCCATCAACACCCAGTCCCCGTACGCCGCGTCCAAGGCGGGCGGGGACCGGCTGGCCGACAGCTACCACGCCAGTTTCGGCCTCCCCGTGGTCACCCTGCGCCCCTTCAACACCTTCGGTCCGCGCCAGTCGATGCGTGCGGTGATCCCCACCGTCATCGGCCAGGTGGCGGCCGGGCAGCGCGAGATCACCCTGGGCGACCTGCGGCCCACCCGTGACTTCAGCTACGTCAAGGACACCGTGGCGGCCTTCCGGGCGGCCGGCACCGCGCCCGCCGACGCCGTCGTCGGCCGCACCTTCAACTCCGGTACCGGCGAGGAGATCTCGGTGGGCGACCTCGTCACGCTCATCGGCAAGATCATGGACGCCGAGCTGCGCGTCACCGAGGACGCCCAGCGCGTGCGGCCCGCCAACTCCGAGGTGATGCGGCTGGTCGCGGACGCCTCACGGCTGCGGGCCGCCACCGGCTGGGCCCCGGCGCACAGCCTGGAGGAGGGACTGCGCGAGACCGTCGCGTTCTTCCGCGACCCGGCGAACCTGGCCCGGTACAAGACCGGCATCTACAACGTCTGACGTCCACCCCGACCCACGCGGCACACGAGAGGAACGGCACCCATGCACGCAGTCATCCTGGCCGGAGGCAAGGGCGTCCGGCTGCGCCCCTACACCACCGCGCTGCCCAAGCCCCTGGTGCCCATCGGCGACCAGCACGCCATCCTCGAGATCGTCATGCGCCAGCTGGCCGGCGCCGGGTTCACCAGCTGCACCCTGGCCATCGGCCACCTCGGCCACATCATCCGCGCCTATGTCGGCGACGGCTCGCAGTGGGGCCTGACCGTCGACTACACCACCGAGGAGAGCCCCCTGGGCACCATGGGGCCGCTGCTCACCATGGCCGACCGGCTGCCCGAGCACTTCCTCGTCATGAACGGCGACATCCTCACCGACCTCGACTTCGGCGCCGTCCTCGGCGAGCACATCGCCTCCGGCGCGCCGCTGACCATCGCCACCTACGCCCGTACCGTGAACATCGACTTCGGGGTGCTGACCACCGACTCCGGCCGGGTCGTGGGCTTCGCGGAGAAGCCGAGCATGGACTACCGCGTCTCCATGGGGGTCTACGGTGTCTCCCGGAGCGCCCTGACGCGCTACACCCCCGGGCTCCCCCTCGGCTTCGACGAGCTGGTGCTCGACCTGCTCCAGGCCCGGACCCCGCCGAACGCCTACGAGTTCGACGGCTACTGGCTCGACATCGGGCGCCCCGACGACTACGACCGGGCCAACGCCGAGTTCTCCGTCCGCCGTGACCTGCTGATGAAGGGTGCGTGAGGCGCCCCCATGCGCGTTCTCGTACTGGGTGCCACCGGCTTCCTGGGCCGGCACGCCGCCGACCGCCTGCGTGCCCTTCGGGGCGCGCGGGTGCTCCGCGGCGGCCGGGGACCGGACGCCGATGTGCCCGTCGACCTGGCCCCGGCCGACCCGGAGGCCCTCACGGCGGCGCTGCGCGCGGCCGCCCCCGACGCCGTCGTCAACTGCGTGGGCGCGGTCGGCGGCGCCGCCCCGGCGCTGACCGCCCTCAACGCCCACGGCCCGGCCGTGCTCTGCGAGGCCCTGCGCCGCGCGGCGCCGGACGCCCGGCTGGTGCACCTGGGCTCCGCCGGCGAGTACGGGCCGCCGGACGACCGCCGCCCGGTCGGCGAGGCGCACCCGGCCCGCCCACCGGGCCTGTACGGCGCCACCAAGCTGGCCGGCACCCTGGCGGTGACCGGCTCCGGCCTGGACGCCGTGGTGCTACGGGTGTTCAACCCCGTGGGGCCCGGCGCCCCGGCCGCCTCGCTGCCCGGCCGGCTGGCCGCCGAGCTGCGCGCGGCGGGCCCCGGCGACCGGGTGCGCACCGGCGACCTGTCCGCCCACCGGGACTTCGTCGACGCGCGGGACGTGGCCGAGGCCGTCGCCCTCGCCGTCACCACGCCCCGGCCGCTGCCCGGCGTCCTCAACATCGGCAGCGGCACGGCCCGCCCGGTCCGCGACGTCGCCGAGTGCCTGCTGCGGGCCGCCGGGTACCGGGGGCCGGTGGCGGACCGCGTGGCCGAGGACGGCGACGCCTCGCCGCGCTCGGCTGCCGTGCCCTGGATCCGGGCGGACATCACCGCCGCCGGGCGCGCCCTGGACTGGACCCCCCGCCGCACGCTGGAGGACTCCCTGGCCGACCTGTGGGCCGCCGCCGGCGGGCCCGCCGCGGGGTCCCCGCGATGAGCGGCGCCACGGGCGGTACGCCGCCGGACGACGGGCAGCGGCTGCTCGTACCGCTGTACGTCCATCCGGCGGTGGGGCCGGAGGAGTGGGCGGCGCTGCTCCGGGTGGCGCCGCGGCTGTACGGCGTGGTGCTCAACGCGGCCGACGGGCCGGGCACCCGGCCCGATCCCGCCTTCCGGGCCGCGGCGGACCGGCTGCGGGAGGCGGGGGTGCGGCTGCTCGGCTACGTCGACACCGGATACGGCCGCCGCCCGGCGCGCGCGGTGGTGGCCGACGTCCGCCGGCACCGCCGGTGGTACGGCGTGGACGGGGTCTTCCTCGACCAAGTACCGGAGGGTGCCGGTCCGTTGCCGCGCTACCGCCGTCTGGTGACGGCGGCCCGGGTGCTGGGCGCGCGGACGGTGGTGCTCAATCCGGGGACGCATCCCGACCCCGGCTACGCGGCGCTGGCCGACCTGCTGGTGACCTTCGAGGGCCCCTTCGAGGCGTACCGGCGGGCCCGGGTGCCCGACTGGACCGCCGACCACCCGCCCGGCCGCTTCTGCCACCTGGTCCACGGGGTGCCGGGGGACGGCGCCGGGCTCGTGGCCCGTACGGCCGGGGCGCGCGGCGCCGGGGTGCACTGCGCGGTGCCGGGGACGGGGGCCAACCCCTGGCGGTGCGTGCCCCTGGAGCCGGCCGGGCCGGCGGGAGGCGTGCGGTGAGCGGGCGTCCGGTGCGGCGGCGCCCCGGGTGGGGGCGGCGGGCCGGCGCGGGGGCGGCCGTCGTGCTGCTGATGCTGGCCGGCTGTTCGTCCGGGTCCGGCGGTGACGAGGACGACGGGGGCGGCGAGGACCGGGAGGCGCCCACCGACCGGATGTCGGCGCCGCCCTCGCCCGGCGGCACACCGTCCCGGCCGGCGGCGGGGCGCTGGCAGCCCCGGCCGGGCACCCGCTGGCAGTGGCAGCTCGGCGGACGGGTGGACACCTCGGTGGACGTACCCGTCTACGACATCGACGGGTTCGAGAACTCGGCCGCCACGGTCGCGGAGTTGCACGCCCGGGGCCGCAAGGTGATCTGCTACCTCAACGCCGGGGCGTGGGAGGACTTCCGCCCCGACAAGGGCAGGTTCCCGCGGGCGGTGCTGGGGCGGAACAACAAGGGCTGGGACGGCGAGAAGTGGCTGGACATCCGCCGGCTCGACGTCCTGCGGCCCATCATGGCGGCGCGCGTCGACATGTGCCGGCAGAAGGGGTTCGACGCGGTCGAGCCGGACCTGACGGAGGGGTTCCGCAACTCCACCGGTTTTCCGCTGACGGCCGCGCACCAGCTGGCGTTCAACCGGATGCTGGCGGAGCTGGCGCACGAACGGGGCATGGCCGTGGGGCTGAAGAACGACCTGGAGCAGATCCCCGAGCTCGTCCGCGATTTCGACTTCGCGGTGAACGAGCAGTGCGCGCAGTACGACGAGTGTGAGAAGCTGACGCCCTTCGTCAAACGGAACAAAGCGGTCTTCCATGTCGAATACGAACTTCCGCCGGCCGACTTCTGCGCCACGAGCAAGCGGCTCGGCCTGAGTTCGATGAAGAAGAACCTCGACCTCGACGCCTGGCGCCGGCCCTGCTGACGGCATCCGCGGAGGCTTTCGTTCCAATGCTTCGACCGCCCCTTCCGGCAAGGGTTTACCGCCAGTTCGGCGGGGGCGGAAAAGCCGTGGTTCCGGCTTTGCGCCCGAAGTGAAGAAGTTCACAGATGGCCGTTTCGGCACCGGAATCCGGCGACTCATGGTGCAGGATCTCTCACCGAACACAAGATCCCGTCACCCAGGCGGGCCACCCGGGCGGACGCCGAGTCCTGCCGCCGCACCGGGTGCGGATTCGATTTGATGGATCGGCAGGAGCGGGAGACCCAAGCGGTACGAACCACGAGGTCGGTGGTTCTAGGGGTGAAGCCACATCCGTGGCCGGGCAACTTCGCGGCCCGAACCCGACAGGTCATCTTTCGCAGGCGGATGTCGAAGGGCTCAGTCATGTCTGCGCTGCCTCGAATACCCGCGCTCGCCAAGCGGGCCGGTACCGCGTCCGTCCTGACCGCCGCCACCCTGGCGGCATCGGTGCTGGTCCCCGGACTGGCCACGGACGCGTCCGCCGCCACCGCCGGCGAGCAGGCTCTGAAGGTCGCGGCCTCGAAGAAGGGCTCCCCCTACCAGTGGGGCGCCTCCGGTCCCAACCGGTTCGACTGCTCGGGCCTGACGCAGTACTCGTTCAAGAAGGTCGGCAAGTCGCTCCCGCGCGTCGCCTCCGACCAGTACAACAAGACCCGTCACATCTCCGGCGGCTCCCGCCAGGTGGGCGACCTCGTGTTCTTCCACTCCGGCAGCAACGTCTACCACGTGGGGATCTACGCGGGTAGCAACAAGATCTGGCACGCTCCCAAGCCCGGCACCACCGTCCGACTGGAGAAGATCTGGACCAGCAGCGTCTGGTACGGACGCGTCAAGTAGTCAAGTAGTCGAGCGGTCCCGCCGTCCGTCCCGTGCCCGGCACGCGCCCCGCGTGCCGGGCACGGCCGGTTCCCGGCCCGGAACGGGCGGTACCGCTCAGGCCACCGCCAGCACGATCTTGCCCGTCAGATGGCCGTGCTCGCTGGCCCGGTGCGCCTCGGCGGCCTCCGGCAGCCGGTAGACCCGGTGGATGGGGAGCTGGAGGATGCCCGCCTCGTGCAGCGCGAGGGCGGCGGCGAGGGCGGGCACGGGGTTGCTCGCGGGGGCGCCGGAGCTGAAGTGGGCGCCGTGCCGGCGGGCGCCCTCGGCGTCGGCGATGCTCACCACCCGCTCCGGGGAGCCGATGAGCTCCACCGACACTCCCACCGCGTCGCCCTTCCCCACCGCGTCCAGCGCCGCGTCCACCCCTTCGGGCACCGCCTCGCGCACCCGGTCGGCCAGCCCCTCCCCGTAGGCCACCGGGATCGCGCCCAGGCCCCGCAGGTACTCGTGGTTGAACGCGCTGGCCGTGCCGACCACCCGGACGTCCCGGGCCCGGGCGAACTGCACCATCAGGGTCCCCACGCCCCCGGCCGCCCCGTGCACGAGCAGGGTCTCGCCCTCCGCCGGGGCCAGCAGGTTCAGCGCCCGCCAGGCCGTCTCGGCGGCCACGGGCAGCGCGGCCGCCTCCTCCCACGGCAGGGAGAGCGGCTTGACCGTCAGCTCGTCGGCCGAGGCCAGGGCCTGTTCGGCGTAGGCGCCGGTGACCGTGCGACCGAGGACCGCGTCCCCGGCCGCCACCCCCACCACGTCCTCCCCCACGGCCTCCACCACGCCCGCGGCCTCCAGCCCGGGCACGTGCGGGAAGGCGACGGGGAACACCCCGGCCATCGCACCGCTGCGGATCTTGTGGTCGATGGGGTTGACGCCGGCGCACCGCACGCCGATCCGCACCTGCCCGGGCCCGGGCAGCGGCAGGTCGATGTCGGTGAGCCGGAGCACATCGGCGGAGCCGTAGGAGCTGAAGGCGACGGCCTTGGTCTTGGTCATGGAATCACCTTCACCGAAAATCGGGCTTTTCCCTACCAGACTGGCCGTTCCGGCCGGATACCGCGCCCGAACTCCGTACGGGCGGCGCGCCGGGCGTACGTCAGGAGCGGCCCTCGGCGAGCGCCTTGATCCCCTCCAGGGTGGACCGTATGCCCGCCCGGAGCCCGTCGAGCCGTCCGGCGAGGATGGCCTCCTCCTTGTCCGGCATGCGGTCGAACGCGAGGTGGAGGCCGGAGCGGCCCGGACCGAGCAGGGCGGAGTGCCGCAGCAGGGTGCCGTCCCCCTCGGGCTGGAGTTCGAACGTCCAGGTGGCCATGGGGCGCGCCGGGTCGGCGGGGCCGCCCCCGTACCGCCCGTCGGCGTCCGTCACCGCCCAGGAGAAGACCCGCTCCCGCTCCAGCGCGACGACGTGGGAGACGGTCCGCCACTCCCCCAGCACCGGGTTCTCGTTGTAACCGACGAAGGTCGCGCCGAGCACGGCCTCCGTCGCGCCGTCGAGCCACTCCGCGCGCCGCAGCTCGGGGCTGAAGCGGGCCGGCAGCCCGATGTCGGTGACCAGCTTCCAGAGCTCGGCCGGTGCCGTCTCTACGTGGATCTTCTCGTGAACCTCGGGACCGTCCGCGAAACGCATGTGTCCTCCTCCGTACGGGATGTCGTGATCAAGTCTGCACGGCGTCCCGTCCGTTGGAGCGGCCGCCCCCGTCCTGGGCGGTACCGCCCGGGAAGAAGTCGACCAGCAGCATGTCCCGCACGGCCCGGCGGGCGCCCGGCGCGGGCCGCACCGGCGAGACCCCGTGGAGGACACGGCGGTCGTCGAGGAGGATCGTCTCCAGCGGCACGGCGAGCGAGGCCCGGTGCACGGGCCGCCGCTCCGGGTCGTACAGGCACGACTCGGCGCCCGCCACCCCCTCGCGCCGGATGAGTACCTGTGCCACATAGCTGTGCCCGTCCCGGTGGACGCCCTCGGGCGTCGGATGGCCGTCGGCGCCGGCGGTGGCGGTCACCCGGATCTGGTGGACGCCGCACGCGTCGATGTCCGCGCGCGGCCCGGGCAGATGCTCCCGGAGCGCGCCGACCAGGGCGCGCAGCACGGGCCCGCGGGCCACGGCCTCGTCGAGCGGCGCGAACTCCCGTCGTACGCCGCCGTGGAGCGGGTTGACGTCGCGGTCCTGGACGAACGGCGCGTGCGGCAGCGGCTCCAGGGCGTCGCCGGCGAGCCGGAACCGGCCGTAGCGGCGGAAGCGGTAGGGCGTGGCACGGTCCAGATGGGCGTCGGCGGGCAGGTCGTCCCAGGACGCGGTGAACGCCGTCACCGCGTCGCGGGGTATGAACGCCAGCGCGGCGGCGAGCAGCCCGGGACCGTGGTGGGAGAAGGGCGGCGGGGCCGGGGACGCGGTGGTTCCGACTGCGGTTCCGACTGGGCCTGCGGCCGCGACGAGCCTGCGGGACATGGTGGTTCCCCCGTATTCCATGTGCTGGTGGCTCCACCGTACCCGGCGGTTCCCGGCTCCGGTCCGTTCATGCCGCGTACACCGGACGTCCGTCGGCGGGCGGGACGCTGGGCCGGTGAGCGCTGTCCTCGTGGTGTCGGTGCACGACGTGGCCCCCTGGAGTTCCGGGGCGTGCCGGCGCTGGCTCGCCGACCTCGACGCGCGCGGGGTGCCCGCGACGCTGCTGCTGGTCCCGGGCGCCTGGCGCGGTCCGGCACTGGCCGGGGACACCGCCCTGGTGCGGTGGGCGCACGCGGCCCGGGAGCGGGGGCACGAGCTCGCGCTGCACGGCTGGGAGCACCGGGCGGTGCCCGGCGGGTCGCCGGGACGGCGGCTGGCGGACGCGGTGCTGGCCCGGGGCTGCGCCGAGTTCGGCGCGCTGGACGAACGGGCGGCGCGCGCCCGGCTGGAGCGCGGCCTCGCGGCGCTGGCGTCGGTGGGCATCGTGCCGTGCGGCTTCACCCCGCCCGGGTGGCTCGCCTCGCCGGGCACGCTGGCGGCGCTGCGCGGCCTCGGGCTGGACTACACGACGAGCCACCTGGAGGTGCGCGACCTGCGGACCGGGGCACGGCACCGGATGCCCGCGCTGTCGCACCGGCCGGGCGGCCTCGGTGAACGGGCGGGCGCCGCGCTGATGCGCGGGGCCGCGCGGCACTGGTCCGCGCGCGGCCGGCCGTTCCGCGTCGCGCTGCACCCGGCGGACCTGGCGCGCCCCGGGCTGCGCGAGGCCGCGCTGGCCGCCGTCGACGCGGCGCTCGCCGCCGGGGCCCGCCCCCGCACCTACGCCCGTCTGGTCCGGGCCCGGCGGGAGGCCGCCGGGGGCACGGGGTGAGGATCGTCCAGCTCGCCAACTTCTACGGCCCGGTCTCGGGCGGTCTGCGCACCACGCTGGACGCGCTGGGCCGGGGCTACGCGGCGGCGGGCCACGACCGGGTGCTGATCGTCCCCGGCCGCCGGTACGGATGGACGCGGGACGGCGGCGAGGGGCTGCGGGTGACGGTGCCGGGGGTGCGGGTGGGCGGCGGCTACCGGCTGGTGCTCGCGCCCGACGCCCTGCGCGCGCTGCGGCGGCTGCTGGCACGGCTGGCGCCCGACGCGCTGGAGGTCTCGGACAAGCTGACGCTGGTGCGGACGGCGGCCTGGGCACGGGCCCGGGGCGTACGGACCGTGCTGCTCTCCCACGAGCGGCTCGACGCGATCCTGGCGCCCCGGGTGCCGGGCGGGCTGCCGCTGGAGCGGGCGGCCGACGCCTGGAACCGGCGGCTGGCCCCGGCGTTCGACGCCGTGGTCGCCGCGTCCGCCTTCGCCTGCGCGGAGTTCGCCCGGCTCGACGCGCCATTGGCGCTGCACCAAGTGCCGCTCGGGGTGGACCTGGAGGTCTTCACCGGGGTCCGCGCCCCGGACGGGCCGCGGGACGGCGGCGTACGCCTGGTGTACGCGGGGCGGTTGTCGGCGGAGAAGGCGCCGCGGCTGCCGCTGGAGACGCTGCGGATGCTGCGCGCGCGGGGTACGGCCGCCCGGCTGGACGTGCTGGGCGACGGACCGGAGCGCGGGCGGCTGGCGCGGCGGGCGGCGGCGGCCGGGCTGCCGGTGCGCTTCCACGGTCATGTGGCCGGCCGGCGGGCCGTGGCGGCGCTCGTCGGGCGGGCGGACGTGGCGCTGGTGCCGTGCCCGGTGGAGTCGTTCGGGCTGGCGGCGCTGGAGGCGCTGGCCTGCGGGACGCCGGTGGTGGCGGTGGACCGGGGCGCGGCACGGGAGTTGGTGGTGCCGGGCGCCGGGGCCGTGGCACCCGCCGGGTGCCCGGAGGGGATGGCGGACGCGGTCCTCCGGCTGCTGCGCCGGCCGGAGTCCGTACGACGGGCGGCGGCGCGGGCCCGGGCGGAGGAGTTCCCGTGGGCGCGGACGGTGGAACGGATGCTGGCCGTGCACGCGAACGCCGGGCGGGCCGTGACCGGCCCGCCCGGCGTCCAGGACGGAGACTCCGTCAGTTCGCGGCCGCCGCGGCCTCCGGACGCGGCTCCCGGGCCGCGGACCTCGGCGTGAGCAGCCGCTCCGCGAACTCGCCGAAGATCAGGCCGAAGCCGGTCCACAGGACGAGTTCGACGGCGAGGGAGGACAGCCGGAACTGCCAGAGCAGCGTGGCCGGGAAGCCCTCGGGGACGTTCTCGCCGGACGGCAGGAACGCGTAGGCCAGCCCGACCGCCACCACCAGGGCCGCGCCGGCCGCGACGGTGGCGTACCAGTTGCCCAGGCGCGGCGCGAGGCGCCGGCCGAGGATGACCGCGGCCCCGGTGAGCAGCACACTGAGCGCGATCATCAGGAAGAACAGCGCGGTGCGCTGGTCGAGGGTGTCGGGGTCGCCGACGGCCGGCGGGTTGGCCGGGTACTTCAGGAACGGCACCAGGAAGACCGCCACGAAGGCGCCCAGGGCGACGAGCGCGGCGGTGGCGCGGGGGCCGAAGCGGCCCACGCGGCCCAGGGCGACGCAGAACACCAGCGCGGCGATGCCGCCCAGTGCCACGCCGTAGACCAGGATGCCGGTGGCGAGGCCGGCGGTGGACTGCAGCGCGCGGCTGACCAGTTCCACGCCGTCGCCGTGGTCGTGGCTGTGCGCCTCCTCGAACGCGATGGCCGCGTCGACGTGGCGTTCGCCCAGGAGATAGGCGGTGAGGAGGGCGAGCGCGCCGGTGGCCAGGCCGGCGAGCATGCCCCGGACGAGCAGGGCTCTGACGGATACGCGGTTCATCGGATCGTGCCCCGTCGGATCAGTGGCAGGGGAAGCCGAGCAGATGACGGCCGTCGTGCACCCACTCGTGGACGTCCTCGCCGGCGATCAGGGACGTGGCGCCCTGCTCGGCGCCGACGAAGTACAGCAGGACGAGCATGAGGATGCCCACGAAGGCGGCCCAGGGGGCGATCTCCTTCAGGGATATGGGGGCGATCTCAGGCAGGGCGGGGCTGCTGGAGACGGGGGCGGCGGACTGGGCCATGACAGAACCTCCTGGGGAACACGCGTCCCGATCGTTGGTGCTCGACGACGGTGGCGGGTCTGACTCGCCTGCCGTCGCCCGGGATCGCCCGGGGTCCGCCAGGTCCACAGTGGCGCGACCGTGCCGGATTCGCACCGGCTTCCGAACACACCATCGTCATGTACACGCGACCGTACCGCCTGCAAGGTCATGGCGCCATGGGCGTATGGATGCACGCCCCCCGCGCACGCCCCCGGCAACGCCCGTGGTCTGCTGAGCGCGTGGGCCCGAGCGCCCGGAGGAGAGGACCATGACCGCACGTGTGATGTTGATCTCGCCCGCCATCGGCCCAGGACTGCGGGCCGCGCGCTTCGGCGACGACGCCCCGCTCGACGCCGCGGGACTGAGCCGGGCCCGGGCCGCGGCGTCCGGGCTGCCGCGCGCGGACCTCGCCGTCACCGCGCCCGACGCGCGCTGCCGGGACACGGCCGGGGCACTGGGGCTGGCCGGCGCCACGCCGGTGGACGCGCTGCGCGACCTGGACCCGGGCCGCTGGCGCGGCCGTTCGCTGGAGGAGGTGGCGGCGGCCGAGCCGGAGGCGGTGGCCGCGTGGCTCGCGGACCCCGGCGCCGCGCCGCACGGCGGGGAGCCGGTGACCGCCCTCGTCGAGCGGACCGGCGCGTGGCTGGCGGACCGGGCGGCGGAGGACGTCCGGGTGCTGGCCGTGGTGGAACCGGCCGTCGTGCGCGCCGCGTTGACGCACGCGCTGGGGCTCCCGCCCCAGGTCTTCTGGCGCCTGGACGTCGCCCCGCTGACCCTCACCGAGCTCAGCGGCCGGGCCGGCCGCTGGAACCTGCGCTGCGGCCGCCCCCTGGACGCCACCGGCTGACCCGCGCGCGGCGGGCCCTGCGAAGGGAAGGCCGCCGCGCCCGGCCCGGTCCCCGCCCCTCAGCGGGAGCCCGGCGGGCGCGGCGGCGGCTCGCTGCCGGCCGCCGGGGCTACCGCCCGGCGGCCGACTCGGCGCGCACCCGGCGGGCGCCCTCGACCAGGCTCTCCAGAGAGGCGCGCACCTCGGCCCAGCCACGGGTCTTCAGCCCGCAGTCGGGGTTGACCCACAGCCGCTCCGGCGGGATCGCCGACAGACCCTTGCGCAGCAGCGCGGCCACCTCGCCGGCGTCCGGGACGCGCGGGGAGTGGATGTCGTAGACGCCGGGCCCGACCTCGTGCCCGTAGCCGGTGGCGGCGAGTTCGTCCGCGACCCGCATGTGCGAGCGGGCGGCCTCCAGGCTGATGACGTCGGCGTCCAGCTCCTCGATGGCGGCGATGATCTCGCCGAACTCGGCGTAGCACATATGGGTATGGATCTGGGTGTCCGCGCGGACGCCGGACGTGGCCAGCCGGAACGCCTCGGTGGCCCACCCCAGGTAGGCGTCCCGGTCGGCGGCGCGCAGCGGCAGCGTCTCGCGCAGCGCGGGCTCGTCGACCTGGATGACGGCGGTCCCGGCGGCCTCCAGGTCGGCGACCTCGTCGCGCAGGGCGAGGGCGACCTGCCGGGCGGTGTCGGCGAGCGGCTGGTCGTCGCGGACGAAGGACCAGGCGAGCATGGTGACGGGGCCGGTGAGCATGCCCTTGACCGGCCGGTCGGTGAGCTCCTGGGCGTAGGAGGTCCAGGCGACGGTCATGGGCTCGGGCCGGGAGATGTCGCCGGCGAGGACCGGGGGCCGGACGTACCGGGTGCCGTAGGACTGCACCCAGCCGTGCCGGGTGGCCAGATAGCCGGTGAGCCGTTCGGCGAAGTACTGGACCATGTCGTTGCGTTCGGGCTCGCCGTGCACGAGGACGTCGAGCCCGGTCTTCTCCTGGAAGGCCACGACCTCGCGGATCTCGGCCGCGATCCGCTCGTCGT
Organism: Streptomyces sp. NPDC044063; assembly: GCF_056434285.1. Classification (NCBI taxonomy): domain Bacteria; kingdom Bacillati; phylum Actinomycetota; class Actinomycetes; order Kitasatosporales; family Streptomycetaceae; genus Streptomyces; species Streptomyces sp. NPDC044063. The sequence goes on along the minus strand of NZ_JBWKFM010000004.1, from coordinate 140,529 downwards.
ACGCGGCGGCGTCGATCCGGCCGGCGCGCAGGTCGGCGCGGGCGGTGCGCAGCTCGGTCGTCTGCGGGAAGGAACCGATGGTGGTGGTGGGCAGCAGCGGCAGGTTCAGCCGGGCGCGCTGGGCCGCGGAGCGTTCGGCGTAGGGCTGGGGCCGGCGGGTGTCGCCCGGGGTGACGGCGGCCGCGCGGGAGCGGACGGCCGGGTCGCGGGTGAGCGCGGAGGCGGCGCGGGAGGCGCGGGCCGAGCGGTTGGCGGCGAGCCGCGGAGCGATGGTGTCGCTGCCCTCGGTCAGGCCGCGGGCGAGGGTGACCACCTCGTCGGTCTTCTGCCGGGCGAAGGCGAGCCAGCGGGCGACCTGCGGGTCGATGTCGCGTTCGGCCGCCGCGTCCAGGGGGACGTGCAGCAGGGAGCAGGAGGGGGCGACGTCGACCCGGTCGGCGAGGCCGAGCAGGGTGGCGAGGGTGGCCAGCGACCGCTCCAGGTCGTTGATCCAGACGTTGCGGCCGTCGACGACGCCGGCGATCAGGCGCTTGCCCGGCAGGCCGCCGGCGGCCGCGAGGTCGGCGAGGTTGGCGGCCGCGGGTCCGGTGAGGTCCAGGGCCAGGCCCTCGACGGGCGCCTTGGCCAGCACCGGCAGGGCCTCGCCGAGCCGGTCGAAGTAGGAGGCGACGAGCAGCTTGGGGCGGTCGGTGAGGGCGCCCAGGTCGCGGTAGGCGCGGGCGGCGGCGGCGAGGACGGCCGGGGGCTGGTCCTGGACCAGCGCGGGCTCGTCGAGCTGGACCCACTCGGCGCCGGCGGCGCGCAGGTCGGCGAGCACGTCCGCGTAGACGGGCAGCAGCCGGTCCAGGAGGGTGAGCGGCTCGAAGCCGGGCGCGGTGCCGGGGGCGGGCTTGGCCAGCAGGAGGTAGGTGACCGGGCCGACGAGCACGGGCCGCGCCGCGTGGCCCGCCGCCAGGGCCTCGCGGAGTTCGCCGACGGGCTTGGCCGGGTCGGCGGTGAAGACCGTACCGGGGCCCAGTTCGGGCACGAGGTAGTGGTAGTTGGTGTCGAACCACTTGGTCATCTCCAGGGGCGGCACCTCCTGGGTGCCCCGGGCCATGGCGAAGTAGCCGTCGAGGGCGTCCCGTTCGACCAGGGCGCGGTGGCGCTCGGGGACGGCGCCCACCATGACGGTGGTGTCCAGGACGTGGTCGTAGAGCGAGAAGTCGCCGGTGGGCACCTCGTGGACGCCGGCGTCGGCGAGCGCGCGCCAGGCCTCGCGGCGCAGGCCGGCGGCGGTGCGGTGCAGGGCCTCGGCGGTGACGCGGCCCGCCCAGTAGCCCTCGACGGCCTTCTTGAGCTCCCGGCCGGGGCCCTGCCGGGGATAGCCGTGGACGGTGGCCAGGGAGCGCGGGGCGGGGTGCGGGGGCCGCGCGGGGTCATGGGGACGGTCGATTGCCACGGAACTCTCCTTCGCGAGTCGCGGAACGATCCCGGTGACCGGCGGGGGCGCGAAGGAACGGCGAGGCGGGGCACGGCCGCGCGGTGCGCCTGCCTGCCCGTACCCGTCGGCCCGCCCACGAGGCCATCGAGACCGCCGCGTGCGGTCGCACGCGGGCAGCGGCAGGTATTCGGACTCGCGGGCGCGCCGCGTCCGTCGGGGACGGACGGGCACCTACTGGCCGTCGCTTCCCGGGCCGGCGGGCCCAGTGCTGATGACGGCGGTCGTTCCCACTCACCGCTGCGGGGCAGTCCCGGAATCGCACCGGGTTCCCTCTTGCGACGCTCCCGCCTGGCGGACGGGGCGAACCGACTGCGTACCCCAGCCTAGACCTCCAGGATCTTCAGCGGGACCGCCGAACGAGAATTCATGCCCCCGTCGGAAACCTTGATCGGTTGCAATCCCTCTCACATCAGGAGAATCCCCCTCGAGGAGAGGAACGACAACCGTGGAGCTCACCTCCCCCACCTTCCTGATCGTCCTGGTGGTCGTGGCCGTCGCGGTGGCCGGTCTGGTGCTGTGGCTGTGGCCACGGGCGGCACGGAAGGGCCCCCTGGCGTTCGCCGCCCGGCTCGGCATGCTGGTCGTCTGCCAGGTCACCGTCCTGGCCGTCCTGCTCGTCGCCGCGAACAGCGAGTTCGGCTTCTACTCCACCTGGAAGGAGCTCTTCGGCCAGAACTCCCGGAAGCAGGCGCTGCGGCCCGGCTCGGGCAGCACGAAACGGCCGCCGGCCCTGACCGTCAAGGGCCAGGAACCCGTCGGCCTGGGTCCCAGGGCGAAGGCCGGGCAGGTCGACCGCATCGAGATCCTCGGCCCGGTGACCGGGCTGGCCATGGAGGGCTACGCCTACCTCCCGCCCGAGTACTTCCGGAAGGAGCACGAGAAGGACACCTTCCCCGTGATCGTGTCGATCACCGGGCAGCCCGGCCAGTCCCGCAACCTGATCACCAAGGCCAAGGTCCCGCAGGCCGCCTCCACCGCCATGACGCGCAAGGAGATGAGACCGACCATCGTGCTCATGCTGCGCCCCTCGGTGGTGGCCGACCGCGACACCAACTGCACGGACGTGCCCGGCGGTCCGCAGGCGCTGACCTTCTTCACCGAGGACGTCCCCGTCGCCGTCAACGACGTCTACCGCGTCGACAACACCCGTGGCTCCTGGGGCGCGGTGGGCAACTCCACCGGCGGCTACTGCGCGTTGAAGATGGCCATGACCAACCCGTCCCGCTACGGCGCCGCCGCCGGCCTCTCCACCGACCTCTACGCCCGCCAGGACGGCGACACCGGCGACCTCTACGCCGGCAGCAAGCAGATCAGGAACGAGTCCGACCTGACCTGGCGCCTGGAGCACATGCCCCCGCCGCCCGTCTCCCTGCTGCTGGCCGCCAGCGAGAAGGGCGAGGAGAAGTACGCCGCGCAGATGGCCAGGTTCGCGGGCAAGGGCAAGGCCCCGACGAAGATCGAGAAGCTGGTCCGCGAGGAGGGCGGCCACAACTTCGTGACGTGGCGCGACGAGTACCCCGTGGTGCTGCGCTGGCTCGACAAGGAGCTCGCCGCCCGCCGCTGAGAGCCCTACCCGGCTTTTACCTCCGGCCGGGAACGGGATGGCCCACCCCCACGTCCCAGCCAGTGTGGCCCGAACGCGCACGGCCCGGTGTGCCGTACGTACGGGAAGGGGGGCGTACGGCATGGACGCGGAACGAGGGGACGGGCCGCTGGCCGGACGGTACCGGCTCGTCGAACGGCTCGGCCGCGGCGGCATGGGCGTGGTCTGGCTCGCCTACGACCAGGTGCTCGACCGCGAGGTCGCGGTCAAGGAGGTGCTGGCCCCGGAGCACCTGGGCGAGGACTCCGTCAGGATCCTCTACCAGCGGCTGAAGCAGGAGGCCCGGGCGGCGGCCAGGATCCGCCACGACAACGTCATCACCGTGCACGACGTGGTGGAGGAGCGGGGCCGCCCCTGGATCGTGATGGAGTACGTGCGCGGGCGCTCCCTCGCCGACGTACTGGCGGAGGAGGGCCCGCTCCGGCCCCAGGAGGCCGCCCGCATCGGGGGGCTCGTCCTCCAGGCGCTCCGGGCCGCCCACGCGGTCGGGGTGCTGCACCGCGACGTCAAGCCCGCGAACGTCCTGCTGGAGGCCGGCGGCCGGGTGGTGCTCACCGACTTCGGCATCGCCCTGGTCGAGGGCGCGCACACCCTGACCCGCACCGGCGACCTGGTGGGCTCGGCCGAGTACCTGGCCCCCGAGCGGGCCACGGGCCGCCGTCCCGGCATCCCCTCCGACCTGTGGTCCCTGGGCGCCATGCTGTACGTCTCGGTCGAGGCGGTGTCGCCCTTCCGGCGCGGCGACGCGCTCAGCACGCTGCGGGCCGTGGTCGACGAACCCCCTCCCCCGCCGCGGAACGCCGGGCCGCTGGCCCCGCTGCTGGAGGGGCTGCTGCGCAAGGACCCGCGCACCCGGATGGGCTCGGCCGAGGCCGAACAGCTGCTGACGGCCGTGGCGGAGGGACGCCTCACCGAGGTCCCGGTCGCGGGGTACGTGCCGACGGCGCTCAGTACGGTGCCGGCGTCGCTGCCCAGGCCGGTGACGCGACCGTCGGGGCCGTCGGGGGCGCCGTCGGGGGCGCCGTCGGGGCCTTCGTCGTCACCGGCCGCACCATCTTCGCCGGGACCGTCGGGCTCGTCGGGACCGTCGGTGCCGGGGTGGGCGTCGGGCTCGGGGGCGGGTTCGGGGCCGGGGTCAGGTTCGGGTTCGGGGCCGGGGCCGGGATCAGGGTCGGGGTCCCTGCCCGGCGCGGCCGCCGGTACGCCTCCGCCGGGGTACGGGCCCGCCGTGCTGCTGCCCGATCCCGGGCGCCCGGCACCCCCCGGCACCTCCGGGACGGACGGCGGCGGTACGGGCCCGGGGGCGCGGCCCGGCCCGGTGCCCGGGACCGTACCCCTGCCCCCGGACGGGGAGGGGCGGGCGTGGCTGATCGTGGGCGCCGTGCTGGCGCTGGTGCTCGTCCTGGGCGGGACCGTCGCGCTGATCGCCCTGCGCGGCGGGGGCGGCGGGGGCGGCTCGGGGAAGACGCCCGGCGGGGACACCACGCCCACGGCGGGCCCCACCGCCGGGCCCTCCGGGGCCGCGAGCGCCGGGGCGAGCGCGGACCCGGCCGGCACCCCCGCCCGCACACCCGAGGAGACGCCGGCCGCAACGCCGGCGGACCGCACGCCCGCGCCCACCATGACCTGCCCGGGCAACTGGGTCAGCTCGTGCTAGCCGAGACCGCTGTGGGGGAATCGCTGTGAAACGGATACGTGTCGTCGCGTTGCTGGTCGCGTCCGGGCTGCTCGGCAGCGTGGGCCTGGTGGGGTGCGGGAAGGACGACGGGCCGAAGGCGCAGAAGGACATCGCGCTGGAGCCGGCCGGGGTGATCGCGTCGAACGCGTTCCTGCGCGCGCCCGGCACCGACCTCACGAACGTCAAACCCGTCGCCCAGGCCGGGGACACGACGCGGGGCGACGCCCGGGGCGCGTTCGGCGGGACCCGGGCGGCCTCCCGGTGCGACAAGACCCAGCTGCTGACGGACCTCGCGCGCGACCAGGTCAAGGCGCGGGCCTGGGCGGAGGCCCGGGGCATCGTCTACGAGCGGCTCAGGGAGCACGTCGAGAGCCTGACGTCGGTGGTGCTGCTGCGCGACACCCTGGTGCGCAACCACAACTACCAGGGCGACGGGAAGACGGTGGCCTACCTCTCCGTCCTCCAGGCGGGCATCGCCGTGCTGGTCGACGAGTACGGCCAGCCGGCGGTCAAGTGCAACTGCGGGAACCCGCTCCAGGATCCGGGCAACGTCGACCGCAAGGCCTCCAGCTACAAGGGCGCCCGCTGGGAGGGCTTCGTCACCGCGCAGGTCACCGTCGTCGTGGCCCGGGACAAGGACGACGGACCGATGCGGAAGATCACGCTGGCCGACCCCGCCAAGCCGGGGACGGGCTTCGAGCGCCCGGCCGGCACGGACGGCGCGAAGGACTCCTCGCCGGTCACCGTCCCGACGCCGACGCCCGCGCCGCCGTCCACCGGCACGCCCACGGACGCGTCGACGTCCTCCGCCTCCCCGTCGTCCCCCTCCTCCTCGTCCCCGTCGTCGCCGTCGTCCCCGGGCTCCTCCGGCTCCTCCTCGGGCTCCTCCGGGTCGTCGTCCCCGTCCGGGACGAGCCCGCGGCCGCCCGCGGTCACGCCGGGCACGCGCAAGCCCTCGTCCCCGGGCGGCCCGTCGACCGGCGGGGGTGCCACGAGCCGTCCGCCGGCCGGTTCGTCGTCGGCGCAGCAGCGGACGTCCGCCCCGGCGGAGAAGACGCCCCGCACGCCGACGGGCGGCGGCTCGGCGGCCCAGGACTCCCCGAACGTCCGGCCGCCGGCGACGCCGCCGGTGGAGCGGACGGCGGCCCCGCCCCGTACGACGGCGGCGGCCCCGGTGGAGCGCAGCGCGGCACCGCCGGCGACGACGCCGCGGGAGAAGCCGGTGGAGAAGCCGGTCGAAAAACCCGTGGAGAAGCCGGTCGAGAAGCCCGTGGAGAAGCCGGCGGAGAAGCCCGCCGAGCACAGCGCCCGGCCGCCGGCGAGCGCGCCGCACGAGAAGCCGGCGGTGCCCTCCGGCGGGGCGCCGGGCACGTCCGGCGGCGGGTCCTCATGAGGTGACCGGCACGCCCACCCGCCGGGTCCGGACGCTCAGTTCTCCACGATCCGGACCTCCGGCGGGTGGCCGTTCCAGGTGACGAACACCGAGGTCGTCCGGGTGCCCTCGGTGAAGTCGACCCGGATCCAGGCGGTCTGCGTCCACACCCGCATCCGGCGGCCCTCGTCCGGCGTGGCCGAGACCAGGGTCGCCGAGCTCTCGCCGAGGTCGAACACCACCCGGCCGCCCTTGACCGGATAGCTCTTCACCCGTCCGCCGGGCGACGGGCCCGGCGGGGAGGGCTCGGGCGCGGCGGGGCGCGGGGACGCCGTGGCCGGCGGGGTGGTGACCGGACCGGCCGGCCCGGGGGACGGCGTCCGGACGCCGGACGTCGAGGAGGCCGCCTCACCGGCCGGGGGCGGCGGCGCGGCGGCACGGGAGAGGGGCAGGGCGCGCGGCGGCTCGTACGCCGTGCCCGTGAGGACCGTGCGGACCCCGTACCAGGACACCGCCATCGCCGCGCCCGTCGCCAGGACCCAGGCCAGAGTGTGCACGGTCCACCGCCTCATCCGCCTCATGCATGTCATCCTGCCTCACCCGTATGGCGTACGGTGCGGGCCATGGCAAGACTGCTCGTCATCGAGGACGACCCGATCGTGCGTTCCGCGCTGATCCGTCAACTGACCGAGGCGTCCCACGTCGTCCGCAGCGTCGGCACCGCCCTGGAGGCGCTGCGCGAAGTGGCCCACGTCGGCTTCGACGCGGTCGTCCTGGACCTCGGACTCCCCGATCTCGACGGCGCGCAGGCGCTGCGGATGCTGCGCGGCATCACGGACGTGCCGGTCATCGTGGCCACGGCCCGGGACGACGAGGCGGAGATCGTCCGGCTGCTCAACGACGGGGCCGACGACTACCTCGTCAAGCCCTTCTCGGCGGCGCATCTGACGGCACGTGTCACGGCCGTGCTGCGGCGCGCGGGACAGCGCGGCGGGCCGGGCGACGCGGTGCCCGCGCGGGTGCTGCGCGTCGGCGGGCTGTCCGTCGACCCGCTGCGCCGCCAGGCCGAACTCGACGGCGCTCCACTCGACCTGACCCGGCGTGAGTTCGACCTGCTGGCCTATCTCGCCGAACGGCCGGGCATCGTCGTGCCGCGCAGGGAGCTGCTCGCCGAGGTGTGGCAGCAGTCCTACGGCGACGACCAGACCGTCGACGTCCATCTGTCCTGGCTCCGCCGCAAGCTGGGCGAGAAGGCCGCGCACCCCCGCTATCTCCACACCCTGCGCGGCGTCGGGGTCAAGCTGGAGCCCCCGGCCGCCCCGGGGCCGGCGTGAGGTGGGCGCTGGTCAAGGTCTCGCTGGCCGTCACCGTGATGGTGGTGCTGGCGTTCGCCGTGCCGCTCGGTCTGGTCGTCAAGGAGCTGGCCAGGGACCGGGCGTTCGCCGACGCCGAGCGGCAGGCGGCGCAGATCCGCCCCGCCCTGGCCATCACCACCGACCGCGCCCAGCTGGAGCGGGCGGTCGCCAGCGCCCAGGCCGGTGAGGCCGGACGGCTCGCGGTCCATGTGCCGGAGGGCGCGGGGCGGGAGGCGTTCGCGGTGGGCCGGGGCCGGGCGGCGCCGCGCGCGGTGGAGACGGCCCGCCGCGGCCGTTCCGTCATCGCCGCCGTGCCCGGCGGCTACACGCTCCTCCAGCCGACCGCGCTGAGCGCCGACGACTTCGCGGTCGTCGAGGTGTACGTGCCGCACGGCGCGGTCGACAACGGCGTGACCACCTCCTGGCTGATCCTGGCCGGGGTGGGCCTGGCGCTGGTCGCCGGGTCGGTCGCCACCGCAGACCGGCTCGGGTTGCGCCTGGTGCGGCCCGCCGAACGGCTCGCCCGGGCCGCGGGCCGGCTCGGCGACGGCGACCTCGGCGTGCGGGTGCGCGAGGAGGGACCGGCCGAGCTGCGGGCGGCCGCCGTCGCCTTCAACTCCATGGCCGACGACATCGTGCGGCTCCTCGCCACCGAACGCGAGCTCGCCGCCGACCTCTCGCACCGCCTGCGCACCCCGCTGACCGTCCTCCGCCTCAACGCGGCCTCGCTCGGCGACGGCCCCGCCGCCGACCAGACCCGCGCCGCCGTCGCCCAGCTGGAGCGCGAGGTCGACCAGCTGATCCGGGCCGCGCGCGAGGACGGCGGCCGGCAGGCGGCGCGGCCCGCGCCCGGCTGCGACGCGTGCGAGGTGATCCGCGACCGGATGGACTTCTGGTCCGCGCTCGCCGAGGACGAGGGCCGCACGGTGCGGCTCGCGGGTGTCGACACGACGGCACGGGTGCCCGTCGCCCGCCCCGAACTCGCCGCCGCGCTGGACGCGATGCTCGGCAACGTCTTCCGGCACACCCCCGAGGGCACCGCCTTCGCGGTCGACGTCCACCGCAGCGAGGACGCCGTGATCGTGCTGGTCTCCGACGCGGGCCCCGGCATCGCCGACCCCGACGCGGCGCTGCGCCGCGGCCACGGCGCGGGCGGCGCCGGCTCGACCGGCCTCGGCCTGGACATCGTGCGGCGCGTCGCGGAATCGACGGGCGGCGACGTACGGATCGGCCGCTCGGTGCTCGGCGGCACGGAGGTCCGGGTCTGGCTGTCGCTGGCCGGCGACCGGCCGCGCGAGCGCCGCGTACGCCGCCGGGTGCGACGACGGCGACCGCGCCCCCAGCCCTCTCCTTAACCCCCGCCGATGCATTCCTTAAGGGAGCCATAAGAAGACCGCCCCCGGAGCCCGTTGGGCGATTCGCCCCGTTCGCTCTCGCTAGCGTGCCTGCTCGTACCCACCCCCGAAGCAGAACAGGCAGGCACGCGATGGGTTCCTCCGCACACCGCCGACGGCTGAGCCGCACGGCCAAGCTGACCGGCGCCGGCGTCGCCGCGGCTCTCGGGACGGGCGCCGCGCTGGCCCTCACCGGCACGGCACAGGCCACGTCGGTCGGGGCGGCGTACTCCACGACCGGCTCCTGGTCCGGCGGCTACGGCGCCCAGTACGTCGTCACCAACAGCACCGGCAAGGAACTGCCGGGCTGGAAGCTGACGTTCGACCTCCCCTCGGGCGCCCGGATCACCTCCCTGTGGAACGGCCGCCACACGGTCAGCGGCCGGAGCGTCACCGTGGAGCCGGAGAGCTGGAACAAGACCCTCGCCCCCGGCGCCTCGGTGACCGTCGGCTTCGTCGCGACCGGCGCCGACGGGTCGGTCACCCCGGTCAACTGCCGGATCAACGGGGCCACGTGCTCTGCGGACACCACGCCGGAGCCCAAGCCCTCGGTCACCACCACCGGACCGGCGGAGCCCCGGCCGACCCCCACCCCGCCGGTCCCCGGCGGCGCGGCCGCGGGCTTCGCCCCCTACGTCGACACCTCCCTGTACCCGTCCTACGACCTGCTGGGCGCGGCCGGGAAGACCGGCGTGAAGCACTACACCCTCGCCTTCATCACCTCCGGCGGGGGCTGTGTGCCCAAGTGGGGCGGCGCGACCGCCCTCGGCGACGACGCCGTCGCCGCGCAGATCGGGAAACTGCGGGCGGCGGGCGGCGACGTGCGGGTCTCGTTCGGCGGCGCCGCCGGGTCCGAACTGGGCCTGGCCTGCTCCTCGGCCGAGGAGCTCGCCGCCGCGTACGGCAAGGTCGTGGACACGTACAAGCTGACCAAGGTCGACTTCGACATCGAGGGCGCGGCGCTGCCCAATACGGCAGCCAACACCCGGCGCGCCCGGGCCGTCGCCGCGCTCCAGAAGAAGCACCCCGGCCTCGACGTCTCGTTCACCCTGCCGGTGATGCCCACCGGGCTCACCCAGGACGGCGTCGACCTGGTGGCGAACGCCCGGAAGAACGGCGTCGCGGTGTCCTCCGTCAACATCATGGCGATGGACTACGGCTCGTCGTTCAACGGGAACATGGGCCGGTACGCGATGGACGCGGCCACCGCCACCCAGGCGCAGCTCAAGGGCACGCTCGGACTGGGCGACGCGGCCGCCTGGAAGGCCGTGGCCGTCACCCCGATGATCGGCGTGAACGACGTCGCCGCCGAGGTCTTCACCGTCGACGACGCGACGAAGCTGGCGGCCTTCGCCCGTTCCAAGGGCCTCGGCCGGCTCTCCATGTGGTCCGCGGCGCGCGACAAGCCGTGCCCGGGCGGGCCGCAGAACTCCGCCTCCGCCACGTGCAGTTCGATCCGGCAGGACGAGCACGCGTTCGCCAAGGCGCTCGGCGCCTACCGGCGCTGAGTCCCCCTACGCCCCCACGCCCCCCACGCCCCTCTCTCCTCCCCCACACCACTCCCTCCTAAGGAGACCCCCCATGTCCGTCCCCCGTACCGCCGTACGCGCCGGCGCGCTCGGCGTCGCGCCGCTCACGCTCGCCCTCACCGTCCTGTCGTCCGCCCCGGCCGCAGCGCACGGCTCCATGACGGACCCGGTCAGCCGGGTGTCCGCCTGCTTCGCCGAGGGCCCGGAGCATCCGCGGTCCGCGGCCTGCAAGGCACTGGTCGCGGCCGGCGGCACCCAGCCGCTCTACGACTGGAACGAGGTCAACATCGGCGACGCCGCCGGGCGGCACCGCCGGATCATCCCGGACGGCAGGCTGTGCAGCGCCGGCCGCGACAAGTACAAGGGGCTGGACCTGCCGCGCGCCGACTGGCCCGGGTCGCGGCTCGCCGCCGGACCCCACACCTTCCGCTACCGCGCCACCGCCCCACACCGCGGCACGTTCGAGCTGTACGTCACCAAGGACGGCTACGACCCGAGGAAGCCGCTGAAGTGGTCGGACCTGGAGGCCAAGCCCTTCGCCAAGGTCACGAACCCGACGCTCAAGGACGGCTCCTACCAATTCTCGGGCACCGTGCCCAAGAAGTCCGGCCGGCACCTGATCTACAGCATCTGGCAGCGCTCGGACAGCCCGGAGGCGTTCTACACCTGTTCCGACGTGGACTTCGGCGGCGGCCGGAAGGGCGTGGCGGCCGCGCCCGTGGCCGCGGCGCCCAGCGACCGGCAGATCGACCAGGAGGCCGCACGGTCCACGGTCGCGCACGGCGGTCACGGCGGCGACGGGCACGCCCCGCACTCCTCGGCGCACGACGACGGCAAGCACGCGGACGGCGGCGGGCACACCGACGGCGCCCGGCCGCAGGGCGGGGCGGTCGACGCCGCCGGGATACGGACCGCCGGCGCCCCCGCGGCGCAGGACGGGCACCTCGCCGAGACGGGCGGCGACGACAGCACCGTCGCGCTGGCCGCCGGCGGGGCCGGGGTGCTGGCGGCCGGCGCCGGCGTCCTGCTCGTGGCGCGCCGCCGCGCCGCCCGCGGCCGCTCCTGAGACGGCAGCCCCTCTACCCCGGCAGCGCGGCGCGGGCCCGCTCGAAGTGGGCCTCCGTCACCTCGTAGGTGGCGCTGGCGTGCAGCCCCCGCGCCCGCCGGGCGGGGTCCGGGTGGGGGTTGCGGTGGATCCGTTCGGCCAGCCCGCGCAGCCGAAGCATCACCGGCGCCGCGTTGCCCACGGTGTGCGGCGCCCCGGTGAAGGCGGTCTCCAGGGTCCACAGCAGCTGCGCGTAGACGTCGTTGAACTCCTCGGCGGCCCGGCGCACCGCGCTGCCGCGCGGGTAGTGGGCCAGCCGGGCCCCGGGGTCGATGGGGTAGGCGTCCCGCCAGCTCACGGCGACGGCGGGGCCGGTGGGGCCGCTCGCGGGGGTGTCGTGCGGGGTGTACGAGCGCTGCTGCAGGAGCTCGTTGAAGCGGAAGTAGTGGGCGGGCTCCCGGGCCTCGCCGAAGATCCGGTCGTCCGAGTCGAAGACGGACATGCTCACGCCCTCCCCCTGCTCGGTGATCACCTGGAGGGCCTTGAGGGCCGAGTCGAGCCCGGTGACGGGGAAGATCTCGCCGCCGGAGTTGTAGAAGTGCTCGGGCCCGACCTGGTGGGCGGGGTCGCCGGAGAAGAGCCGCCGCTCGCCGAGCCGGTCCGCCAGCCGCAGCACGCCCGCGCGGACGGTGGCGTAGAACTGGCCGATGGACGTCCACCCCTCGTCGCCCGCCGCCGAGGGGTGTCCCGGCGGGCCGCTCATGAACTCGGGCTGCTCGATGCGCAGGAAGGTCTCCAGCGCCTCCCTGCCGAAGTGGCGCAGCGCGACCGTGATGTGGTCGCGGCTGTAGGGCAGCTTCGCCGGGTAGCCGGTGACGAACCGCGAGTGGGCCACCTGGACACGGCCGCCGACGGCGTTGAGGAGATTGGCGACGAGCGCCATGTGGAGCATCTCCTCCAGCACCACGGCCCGCACGGCGTAGAACGCGGGCCGGTTGGTGCCGGGGCGCAGGGTGTACATGGCCGTCAGGTACGGCGGGATGGTCAGGTGTTCCAGCGCCAGCGCGGCCTGGAGGAAGCGGTGGAGGTCGGCACGGTCGGCGGGGACGCGGAAGGGCGGTTCCCGGACGGTGGAGGGCTCGGGCGCGGCGGTCACGGCTGTCCTTCCGGTCGCCGTCCGACGTGCGCCGGGCGGTGCAGCTCCCGCAGGTCCCGGTGGATGCGGTCGGCGCTGCGCAGCGCGAGGGCTGCCATGGTGAGCGAGGGGTTGGAGGTGCCCATCGTGGGCATGCTCCCGCAGCCGACGGCGTAGAGGTTGGGGTGCTCCCAGCAGCGCTGCCACGCGTCGACGACGGACGTGCGGGGCGAGTCGCCCATGATGTGGGTGCCGCCGCCGTGCCCGGCGCCGTTGAAGACCAGGTCGTGGCCGTCGTGGCGGAACCAGCCAGGGGCGAGCGGGCCGGGCGCGTAGGCGGTGCGGTCCTCGGCGCCGAGCAGCCGGAAGATCTGGTCGCTGACGGCCTTCGCGGCGGCCATGCCGCGCTTGACCCGCTCGGAGAGGTCGTAGGTGATCACGGGCCGGGGATTGCCGAGCCGGTCGCGGTGGGCCGGGTCGATCGTGACCCGGTTGCGGCTCTCGGGCTCCTGCTCAAGCAGGAACTGCAGGCTGAACTGGCGGCCGACACCCCGTCCCAGGGCCTCGCGCAGCCGGGTCCCGAAGACGCCCCGGCCGCGGGGCGCCTCGGAGCCGCCCGCCATGCCCAGCAGCCGGGCCACGTCGCTGTCCGGCGACCCGGTGGGCCAGCTCCACCCCCAGTTGCTGATCTCGATCCGGAAGGGCGCGCGGACGCGTCGGCCGGCGCCGGTGCGGAAGTTCTCCAGGCCGGAGGTGGAGGCCGGGCCGCGGAAGGGGCCCGTCGGCCCGTCCAGCAGCCCCCAGGAGAGGAGCACGGGGTGGTCCATGAGGTTGCGGCCCACCTGCCCGCTGCCGCCCGCGAGCCGGGAGACGAGCAGCAGCTTGGCGTTCTCGACGGCGTGGGCGGCCAGGACGACGACGTCGGCCTCGGCGGTACGGGTGGTGTACGCGGGGGCGGCGGGGTCGTCGTAGCGCTGGTACTCGACACCGCGCACCCGGCCGCCCGAGGGGGCGGTCAGGACCCGGCTGACGACGGCCCGGTCGACGAGCTCCACGCCGGGGGCCCAGCGGGCCTGGGTCTTGAGGGGGTTGTACTTGGCCTGGACCGGACAGATGGGGACGCAGGAGGCGTTGCCGACGCAGCGTTCGCCGTAGTTGGGCAGTCCCACGGCGCCGGCGGGGCGGTGGAGCCGGCCGCCGTCGTGGCGCGGGTCGGGGGTGCTGTTGCGGGCGTGGGGGGTGCCGGTGACGCGCAGGACGGTGCCCGGGCCGCCGGGCCGTTCGTGGACCACCGCGCCGTCGAGGCGGTGGGCGAGCACCGTGTCCAGATAGCTGCGGGGGATCTCGCGCATCGGGTAGGCGTAGCCGGGCGGGAACGGCAGGCCGGCGGCCTCGCGCTGCTCGTCCGCGTCGCCCGCCACGCCCAGGGCGCGTTCGGCCGCGCGGTAGTGGGGCTCCAGGTCGTCGTAGCCGAGGGGCCAGTCGCGTCCGTAGCCGTAACGGCGGTGGACCGCGAAGTCCTCGGGGTGCATGCGCGGGACGAGGCCCAGCCAGTGCATGGCGGTGCCGCCGGTGGCGCGGAGGTAGTCGCTGGCGTAGGGCAGGGGGCCGTTCTGTACGAAGTAGCCGTGCGCGCGGTAGCCGCCGGCGGGCAGGCCCTCGAGGTCGAGGACGCTCGGGGAGGGGGCCGCGGCGTTGGCGCGGTAGGGGGAGTTGGGGACCTTGGCGGAGGCGGCGTAGAAGGTGTCGAGGGCGTCGAGGTGGCCGGGCCAGGTGTCGAGGGCGCGGGTGCCGGCCTCCAGGACCAGGACGTGCCAGCCCTGGTCGCCGAGGTGTCCGGCCAGCAGCGAGCCGGCCATGCCGGCGCCGACGACGATGACGTCGTAGCGGCGCGCGGCGGGGCGGTCCGGGCCGCTCACGCCGCCCCCTCGGCGCGAGGCGCGGCCGCGGGCCGGGCGGGGGCGCCGGGCGGTGCCGCGGCCCAGGTGCCGTGGCCGGGCGGCTTGGCGCCCGGCGGGTGGCCGTCGAAGGTCCGCCAGACCAGGCCCTCGGTGTAGGCCTCGGGCGAGACCACGAAGGCGGTGTTGGCCCGCTCCCGGCGCAGCGCGGCGTGGACCGTGCGGGACAGCTGCGGCCAGACACCCAGGTACCACATGTGGGTGATGGCGCGGGCGATCTCGCGGGAGGTCTCGTCGGTGATGCCGTCGGGGTCGCCGCCGGCGGCCGCGAGGTCGGCGAGGAAGCGGCCCACCGCTGGCCGGCCCACCTGGGCGAGGGTGGTGTCGTGGTAGAGCCGGACCAGGCCGGTGCCGCGCAGGTCGAACTCGTCGAAGCCGGTGAGCCGTTCGGAGACGGCGACGAACCCGGCGTGTTCGGGCGGGGCCGCGCCGGGACCGGTCCCGTCCCCGGGCGATGGCGCTGCGTGCGGGCCGAGCATGTCCGTACCCCCCGTGTATGCGACTGTCCCCTTTCTAGCGGAGAGTCCTCTTTGAGTGAAGGGCCCGTGAAAGCCCTTCACCTTCAGGGGGTGGGCCGGTTTCGCTCCGGCTCAGCCACCGCCGGGAGATCGGCCGGACACGGCCTAGCGCTGGACGAGGTCGCTCGGGTCGGTGTTGGCGCCGCAGACGACCACGGCCACCCGCTCCCCGGGGGCCGGGACGTACGCGCCGCGCTCCCCCGCCCCGACGGCGGCGAGGGCGGTCGCGGCGGCGTGCTCCACCGCGAGCCGGCGGTCGTCCCACAGCTCCTGGCGGGCGCGGACGATCTCGGCGTCGGACACGAGCACGGAGCGCACCGAGTCGTGGCGGGCCGCGGCGAGCGCGGCGCGGGAGACCCGGCGGGCGCCGAGCGCGTCGGCGGCCACGGAGTCGACGGCCACGTCGACGACGGCTCCCGCCTCGAGCGCGGCGTGCAGGGCGCGGCAGTTCTCCGGTTCGACGGCGACGGTACGGATGCCGTGGTGGCGGGCGGCGGTGGCGACGCCGGCGAGGAGCCCGCCGCCGCCGACCGCGACGACGACCGTGTCCAGGCCGGGGACCGCGGCGCGGAGCTCGTCGAGGAGGGTGCCGGCGCCGGCGGCGATCAGCGGGTGGTCGTAGGCGTGGCTGGCCAGGGCGCCGGTGGTCGCGGCGAACTCCTCGCAGGCGGCCAGCGCCTGGGCGTACTCGGTGCCGGTCAGGCGGACGTCGGCGCCGTAGCCGCGGAGCTTGGCGACCTTGACGTGGGGGGCGTTCTCGGGGAGGAAGACGGTGGCCCGGACGCCCTCCAGGCGGGCGGCCCAGGCGCAGGCGAGCCCGGCGTTGCCGCCGGAGGCGATGGTCACGCCCGCCTCGGGCAGGGTGCCGGCCTCGCGGTGGGCGGTGAGGAAGTTGTGGGCGCCGCGCGCCTTGAAGGAACCGGTGTGCTGCATGTGCTCCAGCGCGAACCAGCGGTCGGGGCCGGCCGGGACGACGGTGAGGGGCCGGACGTGGCCGGCGACGCGGCCCGCCGCCCGTTCGACGTCGGCGTAGGTGAGGTGCTGCTGCACGGGGGCTCCTTACGAGCCTTCGGACCGTCGGACCCTCGGGCCTTCGGATCTTCGGATCTTCGGGCCTTCGGATCTTCGGGCCTCACGGACAAGATCGCTACGGGATGGGCCTTCCCCGTCCGCCCGGCCCGCATGCGGCGCCGGTGCCGCCCGGTGCGGCGGCGTCGAGCAGGACACGGGCCGCGTCCCGGGCCTGCCGGGCGGGGGCGGCGTCGCCGGCGAGGGCCGCCGTGGTGATGGCGCCCTCGGCGAGCAGCAGGAGCTGGTCGGTCAGGTGCGCGGGCGCGCCGGCCTCGGCGACCAGGTCCGCCAGGTAGCGCCGGAAGGCGTCCTTGTGGGCGCGGGCCGCGGCGGCCACGCCGGGCGAGGAGGCGCCCAGCTCGCCGAAGGAGTTGATGAACGCGCAGCCGCGGAAGCCCGGTTCGGCGAACCAGGTGCCGAGCCAGTCGAAGACCGCCAGCAGCCGCTCCCGGCCGGCGGGCCGGGCGCCGGCGTGCTCGGCCAGGGCCGCGCGCCAGCGCTCGTCGCGGCGCCGGAGGTAGGCCTCGACCAGCGCCTCCTTGGAGGGGAAGAGCCGGTAGAGGCGCTTGAGGGAGACGCCGGAGGCCGTGCGGAGGGCGTCCATGCCCACGGCTTGCAGCCCCTGGGCGTAGAAGAGCTCCTCGGCGGCGTCGAGGACGCGGGCCTCGGCCTCGTCGGGGGCCGGTACGGG
This sequence comes from Streptomyces sp. NPDC044063, assembly GCF_056434285.1. Classification (NCBI taxonomy): domain Bacteria; kingdom Bacillati; phylum Actinomycetota; class Actinomycetes; order Kitasatosporales; family Streptomycetaceae; genus Streptomyces; species Streptomyces sp. NPDC044063. Next base: position 123,697 of record NZ_JBWKFM010000004.1, on the reverse strand, counting down.
GGCCCGGTCGGCGGTCGGGACCGGTGCTGTCGGCGTCATGGGGGGGGGCGCCCTCTCCTTGCGCGAGAACCATCGTTCTCCTACGCTACCGCACATCGCGGAGAACGCTCGTTCTCCGCTCCGTACGACCCTACGACCAGGGGAGAGCCATGTCCGAGAGCAGGCCGCCGTTCCCGCCCTTCACCGCCGAGTCCGCCCTGCGCAAGGTGCGGGCGGCCGAGGACGCCTGGAACACCCGCGACCCCGAGCGGGTCGCGCTCGCCTACACCGAGGACAGCGAGTGGCGCAATCGCGACGTCTTCCTGACCGGCCGCGCGCGGATCGTGGAGTTCCTGCGCGACAAGTGGGCACGGGAGCTCGACTACCGCCTCCGCAAGGACCTGTGGGCGTATACGGAGGACAGGATCGCCGTGCGCTTCGAGTACGAGTGGCACGACGCGACGGGCCAGTGGTACCGCAGCTACGGCAACGAGAACTGGGAGTTCGCGCCGAACGGGCTGATGCGCCGCCGCTACGCCAGCGTCAACGACCTGGCCATCACGCCCGGGGAGCGCCGCCTCGGTCCGCCGGCGGAGTCATCCGCAACGGCGTGAGCTGCTCGATGTCGTACCGCCGGCGCAGCGCGGCGACCGCCTCGATATCGACCCCGGGACCGGAGTTGAGGATCTCGAAGAGCTCCTCGAAGTAGCGCTCGTGGTCCGGCGGCGGTGACGCCTGGAAGAACATGCGCACCGGGTCGGAGGTCGGATTGGCGAACGCGTGCGGGCAGCCCGGGGGCACCAGGATGATCGTGCCCGGGGTCGCCCGCACGCACCGCTGCCCCGAGGCCGACTCCCACTCCCGCCAGCTGTCGCGGGTGCGCACCAGCGGTTCGAAGGCGAGGACGTCGAGCTCCCCCTCCAGGACGAAGAACAGCTCCTCGCTGCGGGTGTGGAGATGGGCGCCGACGTCGAACCCCGGCGGGACGAGGACCTCGAAGCTGGACGCCGCCCGGGAGTGCTCGCCGGTGACCTTGAACGTCACCTGCTGGGCCGCGGTCACCAGGGTCCGCCCCTCCCCGGGGGGCACGACCAGTCCGTCGGGAGCACTGATGAGCGTCATGATCCGGTCCTTTCGGATGCGTCCGCCGGGACCGGCGGCGGGCCGGTCCGGGCCGGGCGGCGGTCACCAGGTGACGGGGAGGTTCTCCGGGCCCCGGATGAGCGCGCTGCGCTGCCACCGGATGTCGTCCAACGGCTCGGCCAGGCGCAGCCGCGGGAAGCGGGCGAGCAGCGTGGAGAGGATGATCTCCGACTCCAGCCGGGCCAGCATCGAGCCCAGGCAGAAGTGCGGACCGTGCCCGAAGGACAGGTGGGGGTTGTGCCGGCGGTCGAAGTCCAGCTCGTCGGGGCGGTCGAAGACGGCGGGGTCGCGGTTGGCCGTGAGGTAGGAGGAGTGCACGACCTCGCCCGCGCGGATCAGCACGCCGCCGACCTCCACGTCCTCGGTGGCCACCCGGGCCAGGCCGACGGCGTTGCGGTGCGGGATGTAGCGCAGCAGCTCCTCGATCGCCTGCGGCAGCAGCTCGGGCTCGGCGCGCAGCCGGGCCATGTGCTCGGGGTGGGTGAGCAGGGCGTAGACCATGTTGCCGCTGTTGTTGCGTACCGCGTGGGCGGCGCTGGCCTGCACCAGCAGGGCGATGGCCACGGCCTCCGGGATGCTCAGCTCGCCCTCGACGGTGGCCTCCGCCAGATACCCCGCCAGGTCCTCGCGGGGCTCGGCGCGGCGCTCGGTGATGAAGTCGGTGAAGTACGCCGCCATGGCGTTCTTCGCCTTCTCGCTCTCCTCGCGGCCGTACGCGGCGGACAGCTGGATCGTCGTCCACTGGGCCATCCGCGGCCGGTCCTCCTCGGGGACGCCCATCAGGTCGCTGATGACGGCCAGCGGCAGCGGCCCGTGCAGATGGCTCATCAGGTCCGCGGGCGGGCCCTCCTGCTCCATCTCGTCGAGCAGCGCGTCGGGGGCGCGCTGCGCCGCCGGCCGCAGCCGCTCCAGGCTGCGCGTGGTGAAGGCCTTCGCGACGGCCTTGCGCAGCCGGGTGTGCTCGGGCGGGTCGGCGAAGCCCACCGCCTCGTCGAGCGGGATGAAGTGCGGGGCGAGCCGGGTGATCGGACGGCCGAGGACGGCCTGCCGGCTGAACCGGGGGTCGGACGTGACGAACTTGACGTCCTCGTAGCGGGTCACGAACCAGGCGTGGCCCTCGCCGTTGGGCAGCTTGACCCGGGAGACCGGCTCGTCGCGGAGCTGCTGGGCCATGAAGGGGTCGAAGTCCAGCCCCCGCAGGTCCTCGACGTTCCAGAAACGTACGGGGAACTCGTCTGCCACGGATTCGGTCGTCGTCATCGGCTGTCCACCCACCCGGTCGGGAGCACGGCTGTCGCTCTCTTCACCCTCCCCGCGAACACGCCCGCACATCGGGGCGAACCGGGAAAACCACCCGTCCGGCGCAGCGCGCCGACGGCCGGACCGGCCGTACACCCGGTGGGCTGACGCCCGGGCGTGGCACCGCCGCACCTCGGGGCGCCCGGCCGATGCTGCTCCGTATGCGCATGGGGAGCACCAAGGAGCCGGGGGCGGCCCGGTGAGGCGGCTGTGGGCCGTGGTCCTGCTGGCGGTGTCGCTGACGGCCGCCGCCGCGTCCGGGACGGCGGGGGCCGGCGACCGGGCCGGGACGACCGGGGCGGTCGTGGCGGCGTCCGTGCCGATCGTCGCCGCCGACCAGGCGACACGGTCGGTGTACGTCCTCGACGCGGCCCGGGACCGGTGGGACGCCGAGAACGACGACCGGGGCGTGCTGTGGTCGTGGAGCGCCGACGACCGGCGAAGCCTCGAGGACCTGGATCCCGGCACCACCTGGACCAACCCCAGCGAGGCCAAGCTCCGCACCCTGGACGGCCGGCGCTACCTGCTCACCGCGGCCTCCGGCGGACTGGCCGCCGTCGTGGGCTACCCGGACCGCGACGTGTACTGGGCCGCGGACACCGGGACCGGCAACGCGCACAGCGTCGACCTGCTGCCCGACGGGAACGTCGCGGTGGCCGCGAGCACCGGCGGCTACGTCCGGGTGTACGCGGCCTCCTCCGGCTCCCGGGCCACCCGGCACGCCCAGACGGCGCTGGCCGGGGCGCACGGCGTGCACTGGGACCCGCGCACCCGGCTGCTGTGGGCCCTGGGCAGCCGCCAGCTGGTCGCCCTGCGGGTGGGCGGCACAGCGGCCGACCCCGACCTGTCGGTCGACCGCCGGGTGGACCTGCCCACGCGCGGCGGCCACGACGTGGCACCCGTACTGGGCTCGCCGGGACGGCTGTGGGTGACGACCCGGTCGGCGGTGTACCAGTACTCCACCGACCGGGAGGCCTTCGTGACGTACCCGCTCCAGTCACGGATCAGCGGCCCGGACGTCAAGAGCATCGGCGACGACCCGGCCACCGGCCGGGTCCTCGTGGCCCGCCCGGAACCGGGCCACCCCTGCGAGTGGTGCACGACGACCCTGACGCTGTACCGCCCGGACGGCACGCGCACGCTGGTGCGCGGCGGGATGTACAAGGCCCGCTGGTGGACGGCGGAACGGGGCGGGTGACGGGGCCGGTCCACCGGACCCGCCCTAGCGCGGCACCGCGGGCGGCGTCTCCTGGAGGCGGGCGCGGACGGCCGCCGCGGCCTCGCCGCCGTCCGGGACGCGTTCCCACAGGGTGAGGAGGGCGGGGGCCAGGTCCCGCGCCCGGTCCCCGCTGTGCTGCCAGCAGTAGTGGGCGCGCCGGAGGGCCGCGAGGGCCTCGGCGTCGTCGGCGCCACCGCGCTCCAGGCGGTGGGCGGCGGCCGACATCCACAGCTCGGCGGCGCGCGCGTGGTCGCCGGCGAGCCGGGCGAGGTCGGCGCGCACCTCGACCCAGAGGGCGGCCTCGGGACTGTGCGGGCCGTACCGGCGCAGGGCCTGCTGTTCCCAGGCGGCGGCCATGGCGGCCGCCTCGTTGTGCCGGCCCGCCTGGGCGGCGGCGAGGATCCGGGGCAACGGGTCGGCGTCGGCCCCGTCCCCCGGCGCCTGCGCGGGCACGCCGGAGGGCTCCTGCCGCCGCGCGGACAGGCCGTGGCCGGGCGCGGGCGCGGGCCGCGCGGCCGGCCCGTGATCGGCGCCGGCGGGCGCGGCGTGCCCGGGAGCGCCCCACGTGGACGCGTCGGGTCCGGGCACGGCCCGGGCCGGCACGGCGACGTCGTCCCGCGGCGCGGCCCGTCCGGACCAGGAGGCGTCGGGGCCGGCCGGGGCGGACGTGTCCGGGGCGGGCACGGCCCGGGCCGCTACGGAACCGGCCCCGGCGAACGCGTCACCCCCGGCCGGGGCCGGACGCGGGACCGCCCGGTTGGCGAGGACCGGGCCGGTCGCGCCGTACTGGAGGGGCAGGGCCCCCTCCGGCAGCGGAGCCTGGGACAGGGCCAGCTGATGGAGCGCGGCCGGGTCGAGGGACGCCCCGGCGGCGGGGTGGCCGGTCGTCAGCGCGTCCAGGAAGGCGCGGGTGTACGGCCCGGCCTCCTGGGCCGGCTTGTCCGGGCTGGGGGTGATCACACCGGTCAGGGCCAGGCCCCCCGCCAGCCGGCCGTCGTGGGCGGCGGCGGTCACGTGCGGCCAGGCGTGGGCGTCGGCCTCGGCGTCGACGAGGAGCAGGGTCGGCCCGGCGTGCTCGCGCAGGGCGCGGACGAGCCACTCCCAGGGCAGGCCGGTGTAGCGGACGGTGGCGGCGGTGCTCTCGCGGAGCGCCAGATGGAGTTCGGTGCTGCGGCGGGCCGGGACCATCAGATGGCCGGTGACCCACAGCAGCAGCGGACCGGGCACGGCCGCGGCGTCCTGGAGGTAGGCGAGCACGCTCTGCGGCCCGGCCATGGCGGGCAGCTGCACCACGTCGGCCGAGGTGGCGGCGAGGAAGCCGCGGGGGCCGGCTCCGGCGATGGCGTGCGCGGTGGGATTGGGCAGGGCACCCCGCCGCCGGTCCGGGGTGCCGTCCAGCAACAGGACACAACCATGGGTCGCGTGGTCCAACGCGCTCTTCCTTCCGGCCGATACGAGTGCCCTTGACGTGACGCAACTCTAGGCGCCGTCCCCCGGACGGCGGACAGCTTTCCCCACCACGTCCGGCCCCCCTCTCCGCGAAATCCGACAGAGCCGCACATATAAGTCGTACAAGGCGAGTTCCGAGAAGCGACGAAAGCGACGAGGCGGGAGTCCGGCGTGCGGAGACACAGGGGAACGGCCGTGGTGGCGGCGGCGCTGGGCGCCCTGGCCCTGGCCGGGGCGGGCTGCGCCCCGGCCGGCGAGGAGCCCCGGCAGCGCCGCGCGGCCCCGGCGCCGACGCCCGGCGGGACCCCGTCCGCCGGGTTCACGCTGGTGGCCACGGGGGACGTCCTCCCCCACGACGAGGTCATCCGCCAGGCGCGGGAGGACGGGCTCAGGTCCGGTACGGGGTACGACTTCCGGCCGATGCTCGAGGGCGTACGGCACGTCGTCGCGGCCGCCGATGTGGCGATCTGCCACATGGAGACGGTCTACGGGGAGGAGAAGGGGCCGTTCAGCGGCTATCCGGCCTTCGTCTCCCCGCCGCACGTCGCCCGGGCCCTGCGGGAGACGGGCTACGACTCGTGCTCGACGGCCTCCAACCACACGCTGGACGCGGGTGCCGAGGGCGTGCGGCGCACGCTGGACGCGATGGACGCGGCCGGTCTGCGGCACGCGGGCTCGGCGCGCTCGGCCGCCGAGGCGGCGCGGACGACCCTGCTGCGGGCGGGCCCGGCCACGGTCGCCCACCTCTCGTACACCTACGGCACCAACGGCATCCCCGTTCCCGAGGACCGGCCCTGGACGGTCGGCCTCATCGACGCCGACCGCATCGTGGCCGACGCCCGGGCCGCCCGGCGGGCCGGGGCCGACGTGGTCGCGGTGAGCCTCCACTGGGGCACGGAGTGGCGGCAGGAGCCGGACGAGCAACAGGTGACGCTGGCGAGGAGGCTGACGGCCGCCACCACCCGGGGCCGGCCCGACGTCGACCTCGTCCTCGGCACGCACAACCACGTGCCGCAGGCGTACGAGAAGGTCAACGGCACCTGGGTGGTCTACGGGATGGGCGATCAGCTCGCGGGCGTGATGTACAACCCGGAGGGGGAGCCGGACATCCGGGGCAACGAGAGTTCCATCGCCCGCTTCACGTTCGCCCCGCCGGCCCGGCCGGGGCAGCGCTGGCGGGTGACCCGGGCGGAGTTCCTGCCCCAGCTCACCGACCTGCGGCGGCCGTTCCGGGTGCTGGACCTGGGCCGGGCCGTGGTGGACGAACCGGGCCGGGCGGAGCTGGCGAAGGCCCGGGAGCACATCCGCCGCGCGGTGCTGTCCCGGGGCGCGGGAGCGGACGGCCTGGTCATGACGGGCTGAACAGCGGACCGCGACCATGCGCGCGTGGGACGCTGTTCCGACGCCAGACCCTCGGGGAGACAAGGACGGGTCCGTGATGAACAACGGCAAGCGAGGCCAGCAGGTTTACGAATCGTGGGACCAATCGCCGAACCCCGTCACGGGATTCCCCACCGATTGGCACTTCGTCAGGCGCGACAGCGCGGTCGTGGTCCACCGGCCGGACCCCTCCATCGACCCGGACGACGAGCCGTGCCCCAACTGCCGTGGCGCACGGCTGCTCCGGTTCACGGGAAGCGCCCTCCAGACCGTGACGTTCGACTGGTGCCACGACTGCGGCGGCAGCGGCACCAAGCCCGTCAGGGGCGCCCACAACCCGTGGGCCAGGGCCCTCGGCCTGGTCATCCCGTCCGCGCCGCCACGGGAATGGGGACAGTCGTGAACTCGAGTCAGGTCAATGCGCTGTACAGGGGCATCCAGCGGTACAAGGGCTCCCGTTGCGGCGAGTGCGGGGGGCGGACGACATGGCCGAGCGTGATGCGGGGGATCGGAAGGGGCCTGCTGCTCAACATCAACTGCGACGACTGCGGCAAGGTGCTGACGACGCCCCTCCCCCTTCACCCGCGCCACCTGGCGGGGTGAAGGCTACGTCCCGGCCTTGACCCCGGCCACGAACGAGGCCCAGGACGGCGCGCGGAAGGACACTACGGGCCCCTCAGCGTTCTTGCTGTCCCGGACGGGGACGAGGCCGGACGAGACGCACCCGGGGGCCCACTCGACGCACTGGCCGCCGGTCCCTCCGCTGTAGCTGGACTTCTCCCATATGGCGTGGGAGAGATCGTGGGGCGTGCTCATGGATGAACTCCTTCGAGATGCTACGAATCAGTGTCATGGAACGATCAGGCGACAGGGCGTCGGCGCGGAGGCGCTCGTAGACGTCCCGCGCCTCTGCGACGGCCCTCACGGAGTCGTCCACCCGTGCGTGGTGGCGGATCTCCTCGTACACCGCGACTGGGCCGTCCTGCGGGGTCAGTAGCGTGATCGGCAGATGGGACGCGGGAGTGCTCGCGTCGAACGGCAGTACCTGCACCGTGACGGTGGGAGCCTGTGCCTCCATCAGAAGATGCTCAAGCTGCTCCCCCATCGTCGCCTTGTTGCCGACGATCATACGAAGGCTCGCCTCACTGAGGATCACCCACAGACGGGGAGGGTCCTCCCGCTCTATCACGCTGTGGCGGGCAAGCCGTGACTCCACCTTCACCTTGATCCCCGCGTCGCTCTCCGTGGGATGCGCCGCCCGGAAAACAGCTTCGGCGTATGCGGGCGTCTGCAACATGCCCATGATGAAGGTGGTGGAGTAATCCTCGATGACCCGCGCCTCACGTTCGAGCTTTACATACGGCGCGAACCACTCGGGGTGTCCGCTGTCGCTGATGCGGCGGTGCAGCCGCAGGAAGTACCCGGACGTGCCGAAGTATCGGTCGCACTCCTGGGCGAACCGTTCGCTGCCCAAGGTGTGCCCGTTCTCGATCTTGGATACGTACGGGACTTTGTACCCGGTCGCCCTCGCAAGGACCCCCTGCGACGCACCCGCGTGCTCCCGCGCGAACAGAACCTCGCTGCCGTAGAAGGCCGGGCCGTCCTGCGCCCCCTCGGGCCCGTCGCTCATGTCTGAATCCTCCCGTTTCCATTGCCGGTTGGAAACATCAAAGCACTGGTAACGGACCTCCCCGCACACAACTCTGTTTCTCGATAGGGAAGTTCCCGATCCCATGGAGCGGGACACACAGAGGATCGAACAACATGACGACCATGTCGTACAGCCGCGCTACGAGCGGCGTCCAGCGCCCGGGCCCCCGCCCGGCAGCCGGCTCCGGGAGGCGGTGATGGCTGCGATGGCCCTGAACCCCACCGCCGCGAAAGTCGCGTTCACCCTGCCGCACTCCAGCGGACGCCGAGTGGTCACCGAGTGCGTTTGCGCCGCCCGGGAGGTCTACCGAGCGGACGCCCTTGAAGCCCGGGGCAGGCACGCGGAAGCCGAGCGGCTCTACGAGAGCGCGGCCCGGCGGGCGAAGGCCTGCGAGGTGAGGCGGTGACGATGGAGTTCCGCAGCCCGGACCGCATCAGGGCCGAGGAAGCGGCCGGGCGCGTCGTCGACGCCTTCGGACGGCTCGGTATCGCACTCGACGACGTGCACGTCGTCGGCGACGAGGGCGAACGGATCTGCTACGGCGGATACCGGGTGGATGAGGCCTTGGCGCATGCCGAGTTCCTCGAACGCCAAGTACCGACCCTTTGAACCGACTTGGAGGGGGTGAAACCAGTGGCACACTGCGATGGTGAGCGCTGACGCATACCGCCCGTATCAACCGGAGAACGATCCGGTCCAGTGCATCAAATGCCGAGGCATCGCCGTGATCCTGACCAAGGCCAAACACCCTGGTAGCGGTATGGATCAGTGGCGGCTGACCTGCCTGGATTGCCGGATCGCGTGGCCCCAGGACCAACATGGGGGCTCGGCGGACGAGTACAGGTGACAGGAGGGAATCGTGAGGATCCTTCAGGCCATACGACAGCTCGCGACCCCGCGACACTCCGCCAGCTGCTCGAACTGCGGCGGATGCAGCATCATGACATCCGGCGGCAAGCCGTACACCTGCCTGGACTGTGGCGAGAGCTGGACGGTGAGCTGAGGCGGAGGCTGGGCACGCCCAGCCCCTCCTCGCAGGCTCACCCGAACCAACCGGCCCCCGGACCCGGCTCCGCGGCCGCCACCGCCCGCCTCAGCGCGCCTTCGCCATCCAGGTCAGGGCGAGCCACGGCGTGGTGGCGGCCGCGCCGGCCAGGGCCCAGCCCGTGGCCGTGTCGGGGAACCCGAGGAGCAACGGGAGGACGAGCCCGGCACCGCAGGCCAGGAGGAGCGCGGCGGGCAGGTGCATCATCGGCTCGAAGCGGCGCGCGATGCGTACGCTCGCCTCCCGGCGGTGCAGCGCGATGCTGGTGACCAGCCCGGCCGCGAGGCCCAGGATCCAGATGGCCGGCAGCGCGATGATGCGGCCGGCGAAGGAGCCGATGTCGTTGTCCGGCGCCTGGCGCACCCCCAGGTCGGGGTTGTCCGGGGCGTACAGCAGCTGGATGGTGCGGCCCGCCTCGGGCCGGCCGCGGGTGTGCACCGCGTCGAGGGTGATCCGCTGCTCGCCCGAGTCGAAGGCGATGGTGACCGCGACGTCGGCGGCGTACTCGTCGCCGTTGTCGATCTTCTGGCCGGTGCGCCACGGGCCGTCCACGACGCGGTCGACGGGGACGTCGTGCGTGGTGGCGCCGGCGCGTTCGGCCCGGGCGAGCCATTCGCCGTCGGCGCCGTCCGGTCCCACGCCCTGGCAGAGCGCGGCGGCGCTGGTGAGGGCCACGCCGAAGCCCAGGGCCCAGCACAGCAGCCGCGAGCGGCGCGGCTCGGGCCAGGGCTCGTGCCGGCGGCGCCAGAGCTTGCGGCGCAGCACCGAGCGGCGGTGCGCCCGGGCCACCAGTGAGGCGAGGAGCCAGCACAGCGCGCAGGCGGCGGTCGCCGCGAGCAGCGCCAGCTGGTGCCGCTTGGGCGGTAGTTCCCGAAGTGGAAGTACGCCCACCGCCACGGTCGCGTATCCCACGAACAGCGTGGCCCACCCGGCCAGTCGCGTCCCGATCCGCATGCCCTGCTTCCCCCACCACACCTAATTGATCTTGCGGTGGACAGGGTAATAGGCACACGGCCCCGCCCGTCCCGGGCCCCGGCGGGTGTCAGCCGGCCTGGCTCAGGAACCGCTCCGGCTTGCACGCCTCGCACAGCTGCACCTGGCGGGTGTCGAACAACTCGCGGGCCTCCGCGGTCGTCAGGGTCTCCTCGTCGCCCTTCGGCACCCAGCAGCCGAGGTGATGGAGCTCGGGAAGGGGGCCGCCCGGACGGGGGTAGACCGTGACGGGCCAGATGGCGTCCTCGAAATCTTTGCGCCACCCGGCCCGCAGGTGCTGCAGTACGACCTCGCGCACCCATTCCCGGGGGGAATGGCCGACTTCACGCGCGGCGGATTCGATACGGGCGAGTTCGACCTCGGTGAAGAGCTGCTCCATGAGGCCGGACAGTAGCAGCGGCGTGCCGCGTGCGACCGGGGTTCCGGACGATCGCGCACGGTGCTGACCTGCGCCTTGACCGCTTCCGCCGGGGCCGGGGGCGGACCGCCCGGTGCGCGGTGTAGATATGAAGAGCAGCTCCGGGGCCCTGCGCCCGGAGTGGCATAGGACCGCGGGATATACCGAACCGCCTCCACCTCTTATACGATCATGTCCTCCGTGGCCATTCCGTTATCACCTTTCCTCGTGAATACCGCGGTATTCGGTGTCAGGGGGCGTGTCGCGGGGCATCACATGGTCCGGCGCGCGGAGGGCGCCCTCGGCATGCGCGGGCGCCGGCCGCCGGCCCGCGCGGTCACTGGCCGTTCGCGTGCGCGCCGAGGTAGAAGAGCAGCCAGATGAAGCCGGCGAGGACGTGGCCGAAGACCACGTAGATGAGCACCCGCCAGCCGACGGCCTTCTCCGCGTACTTCTCGTTGTCGGTCATCGGCGTTCCGCTCCGCTCTCCGTGCCGCGCAGCTCCGTCAGGAGCTCCTCCTGGCCGGTCAGGACATGGGTCAGCAGCCGGCGGGCCGCGCCCAGCAGCTCCGCCACGTCGCCCCCGGCCAGGGCGTAGACGACGGTGGAGCCCTCGCGGGTGGCGGTGACGATGCCGGACCGGCGCAGGACGGCGAGCTGCTGCGAGAGGCTGGACGGCTCGATCCCGATCTCGGGGAGGAGGGCCCGCACGGGCATGGGCCCGTCCTGCAGGAGCTCCAGGACCCGGATGCGCACCGGATGCCCGAGCATCCGGAAGAACTCCGCCTTGGCCTGGTACAGCGGCACCCGCACGCCGATCAACTCCCGCCCTGCCCGTCTTCCCCGTCCGGCACCGCGTCCGTCACGACGCCGTGTGCGAGGGCCAGCCGGAGGGCGTCGTCGAGCTCGTCCTCCGCTACGGCCGCCGCGAAGGCGTCCCCGGCTGCCCGGGCCTCCGCCAGCGCGGCCCGCGCGGCGCGCACCCGTTCCCGCATGGCTTCGGCGAACGCACTCACGGTGACCCCCTGGGTCGGTCGTCGGCCTGGTCGCACATCTTCTGAATTGAAGAATTCTGCAATTTTAGAGCAGGGCCCGCCCGGCGTGGACCGCGTGGGTGACCCCCCTGCCCTTCGGGTGTGTTTGTCACATGATCGTAGGTCCGTTTTGTTAACTTTTCACCGCTTGTCCCGTGTCCCGGTGTGGCTGGGGGTGTGTGATGACGGTGTCCGCGAGTGAAGCCCGGCCGGCGACGGCCCGTGGCTGCCCTGACCCCGGTGGGCCCGGTGAGGCGGCCCCCGGCGCCCGGCCCCCCGGTGGGGAGCGGGGCGGCGTCCCGCCCGCGCAGGCCCCGCCGCCCGCAGCCCCGCCGCGGGCCCCGGGCCGCGCGTCGGCCCCCGGGCCCGGCGGCCCCGGGGGCTACGACTACGCGCGGTTCAGCCGGCTGGCCGGCGAGCTGACCGAGCCGCCCGCCGGCGGCTACCGGGTGACCTACCGGCGGCTGCTCGGCCGCGGCTCCGGCGGCGGGCCCGGGGTGATGCTGCTGGTCGCCGCCGCCCCCCTGGTCTCCCTGGCCCTCCTGGTCTGGCTGGTCTCCCCCGGCCACTGGCTGTACCGGCCCTACGTCAGCGACTGGGAGCGCTGCGCCGACACCGTGATGCTCGTCTCCATCGGGCTCATCGAGCTGTTCCGCGTCGTCAACGTCGCCTCCAACGCCCACGCCACCTGGGTGGCCCGGGACCCCGTTCCGGTCCGCGCCCGGCCCGGCACCCGGGTGGCGTTCCTGACCAGCTTCGTCCCCGGCAAGGAACCGCTGGCCATGGTGCGGGCCACCCTGGAGGGCGCCGTGCGCATCCGGCACGACGGCCACCTCGACGTCTGGCTCCTCGACGAGGGCGACGACCCCGAGGTCCGTCGGCTGTGCGCGGCCCTGGGCGTACGGCACTTCTCCCGCAAGGGCGTGGCCCGCTGGAACCAGCCCTCCGGCTGCTTCCGGGCCCGCACCAAGCACGGCAACTACAACGCCTGGCTCGACGCCCACGGCGACGACTACGAGTTCATGGCCTGCGTCGACACCGACCACGTACCGCTGCCGGACTTCCTCGAACGCATGCTGGGCTACTTCCGCGACCCGGACGTCGCCTTCGTCGTCGGCCCGCAGGTCTACGGCAACTACGACACCGCCGTCACCAAGGCCGCGGAGAGCCAGCAGTTCCTCTTCCACGCCCTCATCCAGCGCGCCGGCAACGCCTACGGCTCGCCCATGTTCGTCGGCACCAGCAACTGCGTCCGCGTCTCCGTGCTCCGGCAGATCGGCGGCCTCTACGACTCGATCACCGAGGACATGGCCACCGGACTGGAGATCCACCGCCGCCGCAACCCCGCCACCGGCCGCCGCTGGAAGTCGGTCTACACCCCCGACGTCCTGGCCGTGGGAGAGGGCCCGTCCTCGTGGACCGACTTCTTCTCCCAGCAGCTGCGCTGGTCGCGCGGGACGTACGAGACCCTGCTGCGGCAGTTCTGGAAAGCGGCGTGGACGCTGTCGCCCGGCCGGCTGCTCAACTACGCCTTCATGGTCGCCTACTACCCGATGGCCGCGCTCAACTGGACGCTGGGCGCCCTGACCTGCGCCCTGTTCCTCGGCCTCGGGGCCTCCGGCATCAGCGTCGAGTCGTCGCTGTGGCTGATGCTCTACTGCGACGCGGCCGCCCTGCAGGTGGGCCTGTACGTCTGGAACCGCCGCCACAACGTCAGCCCCCACGAGCCGGCCGGCTCCTCCGGGGCCGCGGGCATGGTGATGTCCGCGCTCTCGGCCCCGCTCTATGCCCGCTCCCTCGGCCAGGCGGTGCTGCGCCGCCGCTCGCGGTTCGTCGTCACCCCCAAGGGGGACTCCACCAGCCCCGACTGTCTGGCCACCTTCCACACCCACCTGGTGTGGGCCGGGATCTTCGCGCTCTCGCTCGCGGCCTCCTACGTGCTCGGCCACGCCCACGCCGCCATGCGGATCTGGGCGGCCCTGGCCATGGCCACCGCGCTCGGTCCGCTGGCGGTGTGGCGCGGCGGCCTGTGGCGCCGCCGCCGCGCGACGGAGGCCACCCCGGCCCGGGCGCCCGCCCCGGCCCCCGCCCCGGCCCCCGTCCTGCCCGGAGGAGAACCGGGCGACCGTGAATCGCCCCCGGGCGCCGCCACCCGGCCCGTGGGGCAGCGCCGCCCCCGGTGAGCGGCCCCCGCCCGCCCGGGCGGTGACGGACAACCGTGCGAACGAAGGGACTGATGCGGTGAGGTACCTGGCGAACCCGAGCCCGAAGACACGCAAAGTGGCACTGAGCACCGGCTGCGTCCTGGCCCTGCTCGCGGCCAACGGCCCCGCCGCCACCGGGTTCGCGGAACGCGCCTGGCACGACTACACGATCAACCAGCCCGGCTACAAGGCCCGCTACGGCCACTGGGACGTCGTCGACGTACCGGAGAAGTTCCGGATCAACGCCATCCACGCCGCCCTGCTGCGCACCGGCAAGGTGCTCCTGATCGCCGGCTCGGGCAACGACGAGAAGAACTTCCGGGCCGGCACCTTCCGCAGCGTGCTCTGGGACCCCGTGCGCAACACCTTCAGGATGATCCCCACGCCCAAGGACATGTTCTGCGCCGGGCACGCCCAGCTCCCCGACGGGCGGCTGCTGGTGGCGGGCGGCACGGCGCGCTACGAGAAGCTGACCGGTGACGTCAAACGGGCCGGCGGCGCGATGCTGGTGAAGAACGAGAACCCCGACGCGCCCCGCTCCTTCCCCGCCGGCACCGTCTTCGTGGGCTCCACCGGCAAGCGCTACCGCTCCCAGCTGCCGGTGCTCGTGCCGCGCGCCACCAAGCAGGTCACCGGCGACGACGCCGACGGCGGCAAGGCCGGGGTCAAGGTGACGGCCTCCCAGGCCCGCGTCTACGTCGAGGCCCTCACCGAGGGGGAGGACGGCATCACCCACACCGCCGACCAGTACCGCGTCGAGGGCCTGTCCGGCCGCGCCGCCCGCGACCTCTACGGGCTGGCGGCCAAGCTGGGGCTGGACAAGAAGGACTTCCAGGGGCTGCGGGACGCCTACGAGTTCGACCCGGTCGCCGAGCGCTACGTCCCCGTCGACCCCATGTCCGAGGCCCGCTGGTACCCCACCCTGGTCACCCTGGAGGACGGCCGCGTCCTGGCCGTCTCCGGCCTCGACGACATGGGCGAGATCATCCCCGGCAAGAACGAGATCTACGACCCCCGCAGCCGCACCTGGTCGCCCGGGCCCAACCGCTACTTCCCCACCTACCCCGCCCTCTTCCTCACCGGCGGCGGCCGCCTCTTCTACTCGGGCTCCAACGCCGGCTACGGCCCCGCCGACCGGGGCCGCGCGCCCGGCCTGTGGAACGTGGAGACGAACTCCTTCGTGCCCGTCCCCGGCCTGCCGAACCCGGACATGACCGAGACCTCGGCCTCGGTGCTGCTGCCGCCGGCCCAGAGCCGGAAGGTGATGCTGATGGGCGGCGGCGGGGTGGGGGAATCCCACGAGTCCACCGCGCGCACGGCCATCGCCGACCTCGGCGTGCCCTCGCCCCGCTGGACCCCGGGCCCCGAGCTGCCCCAGGGCACCCGCTACCTCAACGCCGTGCTCACCCCCGACGACCGGGTCTTCACCACCGGCGGCTCCCGCGACTACCGGGGCAAGCGCGGCTCGGACGTGCTGCGCGCCCAGTTCTACGACCCGGCGCGGCGTGCCTTCCGTGACGCCGCCGCCCCCACCGTCGGCCGCGACTACCACGCGGAAGCCCTGCTGCTGCCCGACGGGCGCATCGCCGTGTTCGGCTCCAACCCGCTGTTCGCGGACAAGGACGACACCCGCATGGGCACGTTCGAGAAGCGCATCGAGGTCTACACCCCGCCCTACCTCTACCGCGCCCACCGGCCCGCCCTCCCCTCCGCCCCGCTCACCACCGCGCGGGGGGCGACGCTGCGGCTGCCGGGGACCGACCCGCGCGCCCGGGTCACCGCCCGGCTGATGCGGCCCAGCGCGGTCACCCACGCCACGGACGTCGAGCAGCGCTCCATCGCCCTGGCCGTGACCGGGCGCGGCGGCGCTCTCGAGGTGACGATCCCCGAGGACCCGTCGCTGGTGCCCGCCGGCTGGTACATGCTCTTCCTCACCGACCGGGCGGGCACCCCGTCCCGGGCGGCGTGGGTGCACGTGCGCTGAGCCGTCCCGGCCGCCCGCCCCCCGCCCGCGCCCGCCCCTCAGCGCCCCGGCGGGGCGGGCGGGGGCGGAAGCGGGGGCCCGGGCGGTGGTGGCGGCGGCGGAGGGCCGGGCGGTGCCACGGCCGGCGGGGGCGGCGGCGCGGACGCCCGGTCCGGCGGCCGCAGGAGCGGCTGACCGCCCGCCAGGCCCAGCGCGTACTCCGGCCACCACCGGCCCGCCTGCGGGGCGCCCCGGCAGGCGCCGTCCGACTCACCGGGACGCTTCACCCAGACGAAGGCGTCGACGCGGGGATCGCCCGTGTCCGTCGTCGGGGGCGTGCCCAGCGCCCGGCCCGGCGGGTTGCACCAGGCCTCGTCACCGCCTCCGGACTGGCCCTGGGGCAGCGGGCCATTGCCGTTGCGGCTGGTGTCGATGATGTAGTGGGCGCCGTCCAGCCGGTCCGACAGGTCGCCGCCGTAGGCGCGGGTGACGGGCGTGGTGTGGAAGTTGGAGACGTTCAGCGCGAACCCGTCGGCCCGGCCGACGCCGGCCCGCCGCAACGCGCCGGCCAGCAGCCCGAGGTCGGAGATCCAGCCCGCGTTGCCCGCGTCGATGTACACCGACGTGCCGTGCCGGGCCTTGAGGACGCGGACCGCCTCGGCCAGCAGCGCCAGCCGTTCGTCCCGCACCTGCTGCGGCAGGCAGGTCGCCCACTGGGCGATGGCGTCGGGTTCGAGTACCACCCACGCGCGGCGCTCGCCGATGGCCGCGGCGGCGCGCCCCAGCCAGGCCCGGTAGGCGGCCGCGTCCCGCGCGCCGCCGTGGGAGTACTGGCCGCAGTCGCGGTGCGGGATGTTGTAGGCCACGAGGAGGGGGATACGGTTCGCGCGTTCCGCCAGCTCGGTCACGCGCGCGACCGCGGCGTACGGGTCGTCGCCGTCGCCGGGCAGCCACACGGCGGTCGGCTGCGCGGAGAGCCGGCGCATGGCCGCCGCGTCCTCGTCCCGGCCCCGTTCCTGCCAGACCGCGGCCTGCTTGGCCGGGCGGGGCGTCGGCTCGGCCCAGAACGGGGAATCGGCACCGTCGCCGGGGCCGGAGGCGGCCGAGGGAGTGGCCCCGGCCGCCGCGCAACAGCACACGGCGGCCGCCGACACCAGCACCATGGCGCGGCCGCGCACCCCGGCGGCCCGTCCGATCGTCCGCGTACGCGGCATGAGCTCACCTCTTCCTGCCGGAGTTCGGTGGTCATACCAGCTTGAAATATGGCGATCTCTTGTCCGCGGATTTCCCTCACCCACGGGGCGTCGTTGCTCCGGACGCCTCAACCCTTGCCCAGAACCTGCGCCAGGTCGTAACCGACCGGCTCCTCCAGCTGCGCGTACGTGCACTGCTCCGGCGTCCGGTCCGGGCGCCAGCGGCGGAACCTCGCGGTGTGCCGGAACCGGTCGCCCTGCATGTGGTCGTACGCGACCTCGACCACCCGCTCGGGGCGCAGCGGCACCCAGGAGAGGTCCTTCCCCCCGGTCCAGCGGCTGGGACCGCCCGGCAGCCGGCCGGACGCCTGGGCCTCGGCGCTGGCCCACTCCTGCCACGGATGCCCCGTCACGTCCGGCATCCGCAGCGGCTCCAGCTCCGTCATCAGCTCCGCGCGGCGGCGCATGGGGAACGAGGCGCACACCCCGACGTGCTGCAGCCGGCCCGCCGCGTCGTACAGCCCCAGCAGCAGCGAGCCCACGACCGGGCCGCTCTTGTGCGGCCGCAGCCCCGCCACCACGCAGTCGGCGGTGCGCTCGTGCTTGACCTTCACCATGACCCGCTCGCCCGGCCGGTAGGGCAGCTCCGGCGGCTTGGCCACCACGCCGTCCAGCCCCGCGCCCTCGTACCGCTCGAACCACGCCTTCGCCACCTCCAGGTCATGGGTGACGGGCGCGACGAAAACCGGGTCGCGCACGCCGCGCAACGCCTCTTCCAGCGCCTCCCGGCGGGAGCGCTGCGGCCGCTCCAGCAGGGCCTCGTCGCCGAGGGCGAGCAGGTCGAAGGCGACCAGGCTCGCCGGGGTCTCCGCGGCCAGCCGGCGCACCCGGGAGTCGGCCGGGTGGATCCGCTCCAGCAGCGCGTCGAAGTCCAGGCGGCCGCCGCGCGCCACGACGATCTCCCCGTCCACCACGCACCGCTCGGGCAGCTGCTCCAGCAGGGCGGCCACCAGCTCGGGGAAGTAGCGGGTGAGCGGCTTGCCGGTGCGGCTGCCCAGCTCGAGCTCGGCGCCGTCCCGGAAGACGATCGCCCGGAACCCGTCCCACTTGGCCTCGTACGCCATGCCGGGCGGAATGGCCGCCGCCGGCTTGGCGAGCATGGGCTGCACGGGCGGCATCACCGGAAGGTCCATGATCCGGATTCTGCGGGCGGAGCGGGCCCGCGCGCCCCGGCCCGCGCCCGCCGACAGGCGGCGACCGCCCGGGCGGCCTAGCGTGACATCCATGGCAGAGGCACGGGAGCTCACCGTCGGCGAGCGCACGGTACGGCTCTCCAACCCGGACAAGGTGTACTTCCCCGCGCGCGGCTTCACCAAGTACGACGTGGCCCGGTACTACCTGAGCGTCGGCGACGGCATCCTCCGCGCGCTGCGCGACCGGCCCACCACCCTGGAGCGCTACCCGGACGGAGTGGAGGGCGAGTCGTTCTTCCAGAAGCGGGCGCCCGCCAACCTCCCCGAGTGGATCCCCACCGGCCGCATCTCCTTCCCCAGCGGCCGCCACGCCGACGAGATCTGCCCCACCGAGACGGCCGCCGTCCTCTGGGCGGCCAACCTGGGCTGCCTGACCTTCCACCCCTGGCCGGTGCGCCGGGAGGACACCGAGCACCCCGACGAGCTGCGCATCGACCTCGACCCGCAGCCGGGCACGGACTACGCCGACGCGGTGCGGGCCGCCCTCGAACTGCGGGACGTCCTCGACGGGCTCGGGCTGAACGGCTGGCCCAAGACGTCCGGCGGGCGCGGCCTCCACGTCTTCGTGCCCATCCGGCCGGAGTGGACCTTCGTACAGGTACGGCGCTCCGCCATCGCCGTGGCCCGGGAGCTGGAACGGCGCGCCCCGGAGCGGATCACGACGGCGTGGTGGAAGGAGGAGCGCGGCGCGAAGATCTTCGTCGACTACAACCAGACCGCCCGCGACCGCACCATCGCCAGCGCCTACTCCGTGCGCCCCCGCCCCCACGCGCCGGTCTCCGCGCCGCTGCGCTGGGAGGAGGTGCCCGACGCGGTCCCCGAGGACTTCGACCTGGCCACCATGCCCGCGAGGTTCGCCGAGACCGGTGACCCGCACGCCGACATGGACGCCCACCCCGGCGGCCTGGAGGCGGCACTGGAGCTGGCGGCGCGCGACGAGCGCGAGCACGGTCTGGGCGATCTGCCCTACCCGCCGGAGCATCCCAAGATGAAGGGCGAGCCGAAGCGCGTCCAGCCCAGCAGGGCACGCAAGGACACGTCCTGACCTTCCGGGGCTAGTGCCTTCCGGGTCTTCATCTTGATTTGTGTTTATGGCGACATTTCAGGTGGAACCGGGACATTGCGTGATCCACTTCGCATCAAGGGAGTCCCCATGTTCAGTACGCTCGCCGTCCGCTGCAGAAAGGCATCGGCCGCCGTGCTGGCGGTGTCCGCGCTCGGCGGTTCTCTGCTCGCCGCCGTCCCGGCCCAGGCCATCCCGCCCGTACGGCCCTACGGCGCGGTCCTCGCCTCCTCGGGCATCAACGAACGCGTCTTCCCGACCACCGACTCGGCCGTGAAGGGCGTGCTCAAGTTCCACAGCCAGGTCGCGCTGCGCTGCAAGGCCAGGGCCCAGGACGTCTCCGGGAACGCCCTCTGGTACATGCTGCGGGACCGCACCACGTGGGTCTCCGCCCGCTACGTCGACCCCACCGGTGACGTGCCCTACTGCCGGACCCTCACCCGCAGCGCACTGGACGAGAGCGCGGAGTCCCGGAGGGCCATGGGCTGATCGAAGCGACGGGGCCGCGCGGCGGCACCCGGGGGTCCGGGCGGGGCCGGACCCCCGGGTGAACGCGTTTCCGGCCCGCGTCAGCCCCGGCGGCGCTTGAAGGCCCGCCGGATCAGGAAGATCGCCAGGACGATCAGGGCCACCACCAGGAGGGTGCCCAGGATCATCGCGACGAGCAGCGCCACGCCCAGGCGCTTGAAGAAGCTCTTCTTCTTTTTCTTCTTCTTGTCCTTGTCCTTGGCGAGCGACTTCTTCTTGCCCTTCGCCAGCGTCACGTGGCCCGCGTTCCCGTGGTGCGACGCGGCCGTGACCGCCGAGGCGGTGCCGTCGGTGGACGTGCCCGCGGCGGCCGGCGCGCCCGCCGCCGTGGCACCCGCGGCCTGGGCGGCGGTCGCGGCCGCCGGCCGCGGCGCGCTCACGGCCGATGCCGGCGTGGCCAGCAGGGCGGCGCCCAGGGTCAGGGCCACGAGGGCGGAGACCCTCCGGGCCAGGCGTCCTCGGTACCGTCCGGTGTGCTGCTTCTCGCTCTTCATGCGCGGCCCCCTGTGTGGTGCTCCGATGTATGCGGTGCCCCGCGGGGTCGCGAGGCGGTCCCATTATCGGCACACCCGCCGAGGCGCCCGGCAGGGCGCGTACCCGGTGCCGGGGCACCGGGTACGGCCCGCGCTCGGGCGGTCAGCCGCTCTTGCGGCGGAAGGAGCGCTGGCCGCCCTCCTTCCCGTGGGCGCCGTGGATCTTGGAACCGTCGCGGTTCCGTTCGACCGCGCCGCCCTCGGCCGCCTTGCCGCGCTTACGGTCCAGCGCCTCGCGGAACCTACGCTTCACATCGTCCTCGTGGCCTGCCGCCGACTGCTCTCCCGCTGTCTCCTCCGCCATGAAAACCTCCTGGTCATCGGGGTGTTCGGGACAGCTTCGCACAGTCCGGGCGCGGCGAGTCGCCCGGAACGGGCCAGGAGGTGGACGGCGCCGGCGCAGCCGGCCCCCGTGGCCGCGAGCACGCACCACACCAGGGCGAGCGCGTGGTGCCGCAGGGCGACGTCCCACAGCGCCCCGACGGCGAGGTTGCCGAGCGTGACACCCAGCCCGGAGACGGTGTTGTAGAGGCCGTAGTGGGTGGCGACCAGCCTGTCCCCGGAGAGCCTGACCACCGTGTCCATCTCGAACGGGTAGACCACCGCGGCGCCGGCCGACAGCAGCACCACGGCCACCGCCAGCGCCACCGCGGTGGCGACCGCCGCGGCCGTCCCGTCGCCGCCGGGCACGAACGCGAGCGGCAGGAAGGCCGCGCCCATGACGGCCAGCCCCCGTACCAGCGCCTGCCCCGGGTCCCAGCGACGGCCGGCCCAGCCGGTCAGCCGCAGCTGGCCCGCGACGGCCACCGCCGCCGAGAGGACGAACAGCCCGGTGGTGATCTCCGTGCCCGCCCTCCCGAGCGCGGCCCCCGCGGCCAGCGGCAGCGCGAGGTAGACCTGGAAGGTCAGCACGTACGCGCCGGTCATGGCAAGGGAGAACAGCAGGAACGGCCGGTTGGCGACGACGGCCCGCCACTGCGCCCGCACCCCGCCCGCCGGCCGCCCTCCCCCGCCGTCCCCGCCCGCGCGGTGCGGCAGGGCCCGCCACTGCACAGCCGTCAGGACGGCGAAGACGACCGCGGCCACCGTGCACACCAGCCGGAAGTCGACGGCGAGCAGGGCGAGTCCGGCGAGCGGGCCGAGCAGCATCCCGGCCTGGTAGTAGACGTTGAACGTCGCGAAGGCGGCCACCCGCCGCTCTCCCGCCGACGCCGCGAGGTAGGCGCGCACCGACGGGTTGAACAGCGCGCCCGCGAAGCCCGTGGCCGCCGAGGCGACGATCAGCGCGGGCAGCGCGTCCACCCAGCCCAGGAGGGCGAACCCGGCCGTGCGCAGCAGACAGCCGGCCAGGATGGGCCCCTTGTAGCCGTAGCGGTCGGCGAGGGCGCCGCCGACGAGGAACATGCCCTGCTGGGAGAGGTTGCGCACGCCCAGGACCAGGCCCACGGCCCAGGCGGCGAGCCCGAGGTCGCCGCCGAGGTGGGCGGCGAGATAGGGCATGAGCATGTAGAAGGCGAGGTTGATGGCGAACTGGTTGACCATCAGCAGCCGGGCGGCCGGCGGGAAGGAGCGGGTGTGCCGCCACAGCGGGACCGGCCCGCCCGTCGTCGGCCCGCTCACCGGGCCGCTCCCGCCGGCGCGTGGTCGCCCGTGCCGGGCCCGGCGGCGAGCGGGTCGACGACGGTCGAGCAGGCGGTCCAGCGGGTGACGACCCGCTCCCCGGGGTGGGCGATGCGGTCGGGGGCGGGCGCCGGTAAGCCGCCGAGCAGCCGGTGGCGGCGGCAGTAGTCGTCGTCGAAGACGGTGCCGACGTAGCGCTGGGGACCGTCGGGGAAGACGGTGGCGATCCTGGCCTCGGGCGGCAGCGTGGCGGCCAGGTGCCGGGCGACCAGGGCGACCGCCCCCACGCTCCAGCCGCCCGTGGCGCAGCGGGATCTGGCCAGGGCGCGGGCGGCCCAGACGGCCTCGGGGGCCGCGACCCAGTGCACCTCGTCGAAGAGGGGGTAGGCGACGTTGCGCGGGTGGATGCTGCTGCCGAGGCCGCGCATCAGCCGGGGCGCGGCGGGCTGGCCGAAGATGGTGGAGCCGGTGGTGTCCACGCCCACGACGCGCAGCGCCGGGAAGTACTCGCGCAGCACGGAGGCGACGCCCGCCGAGTGGCCGCCGGTGCCGACGCTGACGACGAGGGCGTCGATCCGGCCCAGCTGGGCGACGAGTTCGAGGGCGAGGGTGCGGTAGGCGGTGACGTTGTCGGGGTTGTGGTACTGGTCGGGGCACCAGGCGTCGGGGCGGGCGGCCAGGATCTCCCCGACGCGGTCCCGGCGGGCCTGCTGCCAGCCGCCGACCGGGTGCGGGTCGCGCACGATGTCCACCTCGGCGCCGTACGCCCGCAGCAGCCCGGCCATCATGGGCTCCATGCCGGGGTCGGTGACGACGGTGACGGGGTGGCCGTGGGTGACGCCGGCCAGGGCCAGCCCGAGCCCCAGGGTGCCGGAGGTGGACTCCACGATGGGGGCGCCGGGCAGCAGGCTGCCCCGCTCCCGGGCCCGGGCGACCATGTGGAGGGCGGTGCGGTCCTTGATGCCGCCGGGGTTGCTGCCCTCCAGCTTGGCCCAGAAGCCGCGGCCGGGTTCCGTGAAGGGCTCGCCGATCCACAGCACCGGGGTGCCGCCGACCAGCCCGGCCGGGGTGCGGGCGGGCAGGGCGGTGGCCGCCGTCAGCGCGGCCGGCGGTACGACGTCGGCGACGGGGAGGGGGACGGGGACGGGCGCCGGACACGGTGACGGCGAGGTCGGGGAGGGAGAGAGGGAGGGGGACGAGGACGGGGACAGGCGGACGGAAGACGTCATGGCGTGGCTCTCCCGCGGCCGCGGGGCCGGCCTTCCGCACGGGAGGGCCGGGCCGGGCCGCGTCGTCATAAGGAGGACGGTGGGGGAATCCGCTGTGCTCACGGCGCCGCGCGCGTCGTACGCCGCGCGGCGCGTGCCGTCCTACGTCCGCCAGACGCCCAGCACCGACCGTTGCCGGCCGGGATCGAGGCCCCGGCCGGCGGCCGTCCAGGGCGCGTCGGCCGAGGGCCGTTCCGGGACGGGAGCCGCCGCGGCGGGGGCGGTCGGCAGGCCGCCGGGGCCGGGCGCGGCGAGGTCCGTGCGGCCGGTGGCGACCGCGGCCTCGGCGGGTTCCTCGCACCGCGCCGCGCCGCCGTGGCCGTGCTCCGGCCGGTCGCACGCCGGTACGGCGTACGCGCGGCCGGCGGTGGGCGAGACCTGGCCGTGGGAGGCGCACGCCAGCAGATGGGCCAGCGCGACCAGGACGACCAGGAACACCGGCAGGGCCCGGAGGCCGGAACGCGGCCCCCGGGACGGTGCCCCCGGTGTCCCTCTGGTCGTCACACGACCATTAATAAGCACACCCTCATATAAGGCGTCCGTAAAGGGAGTTGAGGCGTCCGCTCAGCGGACGAGCTGGTCGCCGTCGGGGACGTCCTCGACCGTCACCCGGACGTCCCGGGACAGCCCCAGGCCCTCGGCCACCGCCCGCGCCAGCCCGGCGGGGTCGGGGTGCTCGGGGTACGGGACGGGCTCCCCCTCGGCGTAGCTCTCGATGGCCTTGGTGAAGTAGCCCGGGTGCCAGGCGCCGACGGCCCCCCTGACCTCGACGGCGGTGACGCGGCGGGTCCCGGCCAGGCGCCGCGCCGCGGCCAGGATGCGGTCCGAGCGCAGCTCGCCCGGCACCTGGAAGAGGCTGGCGTGGGCGCCGGCCTTGGCGCCGCCGCACAGGCGGAGGGTGACGGTCAGACAGCTGGTCACGCTGGGGTAGAGGATCGGGCGGCCGGGCCCGGCCTCGGCCACCTGTCCCTCGGTCACCCTGACCGGGTCGGACGGCGCCCGCGAGCCGGCCGCGACGGCCGTCGCGGGCCGCAGGGCCAGCGCGGCGGCCGCGACGAGCAGCGCCCTGCGCGAGGTGGAGGCGGATATCGGGGAACGGCTGCCGGACACGGCGCTCCTGAGGATGTCGGGATGATCAAGGACCCCGGCATCCTAGGCCGTGTCCGACCGCGCCGTGGGCCTCCTACCCGAGGGAGGCGCCGGGTTCGAAGCGGCTGCCGGCCGCCGTCTGGACCTCGGCCTCCTCGGCCGGATCGGCGGCGAGGCGGCGCAGCTGCTCCACGACGCGCGCGTCGGCGGTCGTGGCGTGGTGCGCCGCGAGCTCGCGGGTGGACTCCTCGCAGTCCCACAGGCACTCGACGGCGAATCCCGTCGCGAACGAGGGGTCCGTCGCGGCGAGGGCGCGTGCCGCGCGGCCGCGCAGGTGGGAGGAGGCGGTCTCGCGGTAGACGTGGCGCAGCACGGGCGCCGCGCAGGCGATCGCCATCCGGCCGGCGCCGTCGACGAGGTCCCACAGGGCGGGCGCGTCGCAGCCGGCGGCCCGCACGGTCCGGCGCAGGGCGGCGAGCACCAGCGGGGAGTCGTACTCCCCGCCGCGGCAGGCCAGCATGGCGCCGGCCGCGGAGCCCAGGGCGTCGTCGCGCGTCAGCCAGGCCCGGGCCCGCTCCAGGGCCGCGGTGCTGCGCATCCGTTCGAAGGCGGTGACCGCGGCCTCCGCGACGAGCTCGGAGGGGTCGGCGGCGGCCGTCTCGATGAGGTCCAGGGCCTGTGGATCGTGGTGCTCGGCCAGGTAGCGCAGGGCGGTGGCGCGCGCCGCCTCGGCGCCGAAGGCCGCGGCCTCGATGATCTCGCCGCGGTCCTCGGGCCCCGCGACGGCCGTCAGGCAGCGGGTGGCGGGGACGTGGCGGTGCTGGGTGGGGTGCTGGTCGAGCCCCTGCTGGGCCCAGTCCAGGACCTCGCGCACGCTCCAGCCGGGCCGGGGCCCGGACGGCCGCATCTGGCGCTGCCAGCGGTCGAAGGAGCCCTGCTCCCGGGCGGCCCGCACGCGGGCGGCGGTGGCGGGGGACTGCTGCTCGTCGGCCCACAGCCGCCAGGGGCGGGGCTCGAAGGCGTCGCGGACGGCGGCGGCGAGCGCGGCCTCCCCCTCGGGGGTGCGCGGGAAGCGGGCGAGGATCAGCTCGCCGAGGGCGAGGAGACCGGCGTCCTCGTCGCGCAGGGCCAGCTCGTCGAGGGCCCAGGACCAGCTGGTGCCGGTGGCGGCGTAGCGGCGCAGGAGCCCCAGCGCCTCGGGGCGCCCGTAGGAGGCGAGGTGACCGAGGACGGCGAGGGCCAGGCCGGTGCGCTCCTCGGCGGTGTCGAGCAGGTCGTCCGGGTGGAAGAGGTGCTGTTCGATCTCGTCGAGACCGCCGTCGAGGTCCAGGTAGAGGCGCGCGTAGTAGAGCGAGCGGTTCTCGACCTGCCAGTCGCGCCGGGGGTCGCGGAGCACGCAGTGGTTCAGCGCCGCGAGCGCCTCGGCGCGCGGCGCCGCGAGGGCATGCAGGGTCCCGTCGCCGCGGCCTCGCTGCAGGAGGCCGAGCAGGGTGCCGCTGGGCGCTATGTCTGGATCGAACATGGGGTCAGCATCCGGTGCGGGGAGTCGGCTGGCAACGGGATTTCCTCACGGACGCCATTCTTGCCGGTGTCCACCGATGTCATGCCTGGTGAACGGTGGAGTCCCGGTCGGCCCGAGCGCCCGCAGCTTACCCGGAAGAGGACGTTCCGCGGAGCGCTGTCGGATATGTCGCACTAACGCCACTGGCATATGCCGCCAGCACCACCGTATCGGGTATTGCCGAAGCGCTTACAGGTCATCGCCGACTGTGCAAGAGTCGTTACCGCACTCACCCGCCCGCCGGAGCCCACGGGCCCCGGGCCGGCCGCGCCCCGCCTGTATCGGAGTACGTGATGCCGTCACCGCAGTCAGCGGACAGCCCCGCCGCCGAGACGCCCGAGCTCGGCGCCGTCGACGCGCTGATCACGCAGACACGGCGGCTCAGGGGCGGCATCGACGCGGTCCGGCGCGAGACGGCGGCGGACGCCGAGCGCTCCGGCGACCCCCGGCTGCGCTGGCGGCGCGCCCTGGTGGAGCTGGCGGCCCAGCACGCCGACGACCTCGGCGAGCACCTCGGCCAGCTGCGCGCGGGCCTGCCCGCCGAAAACCCCGACGACACCACCGCCGACACAGCCGCCGCCCCGGAGCCCGGCGGCGTCCTGACCGCCGAGCGGCCCGCCCCGGACGAGCCCCCGGGCGCCCCCGGCCGGGCCGGCAGCGCCGAGTGGAACCTCCTCACCGACGAGGCCGTCTGGTCCCCGGAGCTCTTCGAGCTGTTCGGCCGCCGCCCCGAGGACGGCGCGCTCACCCTCGACGAGCTCCCCTCCTGGCTGCCGGAGGAGGACGCCCCCCTCCTGACCGCCATGGTCACGGACTGCCTGGTGGAGGGGAAGCCGATCGACGGCGAGTTCCGCATCGTGCGCGGCGACGGCGAGTCGCGCACGGTGCACATGATGGGCGAACCGGTGCTCGACGCCGACGGCTGCACGGCCGCCATGTGGGCCGTGCTCAGGGACGTCAGCGAGCTGCGCCGCTGCCGGCGGGAGGTGCGCGAGACCCGTGACTCCGCGCACCACCACCGCCACCGCGCGCAGACCGAGCACCGGCTCGCGGTCGAGCTGCAGGAAGCCGTGCTGCCACCGTGGCGCGGCTCCCTGCGGTTCCCGCAGGCGGGCGCGGCCTCTCCCGGCGGCCTCCGGGAGGGCGCCGCCCTCGACCTCGCCGCCCACTACCTCCCCTCGGCGACGAGCACCCTCATCGGCGGCGACTGGTTCGACGCCCTGGAGCTGCCCGGCGGGCGGACGCTGCTGACCGTCGGCGGCCTCACCGGTCACGGCGTGACGGCCACGTCCACCATGGCCATGCTGCTCGGCGCCGTCCGCGGCATGGCCGTCTCCGGCTGCGAGCCCGCTCCCCTCATGGGCTGGCTCAACCACCTCCTCGACGCCTCGGCCCAGCCGGCGCTCGGCAGCGCGCTCTGCTGCCGCTACGACCCCGGCACCGGCACCCTGCTGTGGGCCCAGGCCGGTCACCCCGCCCCGCTGCTCTTCCGCGGCGGGTCGGGGCACGCGCTCCGGCCACCCCAGGGCATCGTGCTCGGGGCCGTCGCCGACGCCGCGTACGAGCAGGCCACGGAGACCCTGCTCCCGGGCGACGTGCTGGTCCTCCACACCGAAGGGCTGATGCCCCGGCCGTCGTCGGACGCCCGGCTGACCACCCTCGCCCCCCGCTTCGCGGCGGCGGGCAGCGCGCAGGAATGCCTGCGGGTCGTGCTGGAGGAGTTCGGCGCCAAGGACCGCGAGGACGACGCGTGCGTCCTGGTCGCGCGCATCGGCTCGTAGCGCCCTCGACCGCCTCGCCGACTTCCTCGCCGACTTCCTCGTCGACTTCGTCCACCGCCGGCCGCACCGGCCGGCGGCCGCTCACACCGCCGCGGGGCCGGGCCTGGGCCCCGGGACCTTGGGCAGCGCCCGCTGGATGTCCTCCCGGAGATCCTCGATCCGTGGATAGTCCGCGTACTTCCCGGTGAGCCGGTACATCTCGCGCAGCCGGTCCCAGGTGCGGTGCGAGGAGGTCTCGCCGATGGTGTTGAGCGCCATGCGGGCGAACGTGTCCGCCTGCTCGGGGTCGTTGCCGATGAAGCAGGCCGATGCCATGGAGATGTAGTCGAAGATCATGGAGCGCTGGCGCTGGTCGCCCCGCAGCTGCAGGGCCCGCTTCGCGTGCCGCTGGGCGATGGGCGCGGCGGAGGGGTCGTGCTCCGCGAGCGTGCGGTAGGCCAGGGCCTGCATGCCGTGGAGGTCCGCCTCGTCGAACATCTGCATCCAGCTCGGCGGCGGGACGTCGCCCTTGTCCGCGACGAAGAGCTCCTCCGCCTCGCCCAGGGTGCGCCGCATCGCCTGACCGCGCCCCATGGACGCCTGCGCCCAGGCCTCGACGGTGCAGAGCATGGCCCGGGTGCGCGGCAGGGTGTCGGAGCCGCCGCCGGACTTGGCCAGCTTCATCAGGTCCAGGGCGTCGTCGGGGCGGCCGAGGTGAACCATCTGGCGGGCGGCGCGGGAGAGGGCCTCCCCCGCCCGCGGCCGGTCGCCGCCCTCGCGGGCCGCGTGCGCGGCGATGACGAAGTACTTCTGCGCGGTGGGCTCCAGGCCCACGTCGTGCGACATCCAGCCGGCCAGCACCGCGAGGTTGGCCGCGACCCCCCAGAGCCTGCGCTGGAGATGCTCGGGATGGTGGTACGAGAGCATGCCGCCCACCTCGTTGAGCTGGCCGACGACGGCCTTGCGCTGGAGGCCGCCGCCCCGGGAGGCGTCCCAGAGGCGGAAGACCTCGACCGAGCGCTCCAGCGCGTCGATCTCGAGGGAGCCCACCGGGGCGGCCTCGTAGCGGTGGTAGCCGGCCGGGTCGGCGTGCGTCGACCGGGCCTGCAGCGGATCGTCGAAGCGGGGGGCGTCGGAGGCGAGGACCGGATCGGAGTGCAGCCAGTCGTGCATCGCGCTGCTGATTGCTGAGCCTGCGGCGAGCGCGGCGCCCGCGCCCACCAGGCCGCGTCGGTTGAGCATGAGGTCCATTCCCGTGAATTCGGTGAGGACCGCGGCGGTCCGCTCGGGCGGCCACGGCAGCCCGTCCGGGGACTGCCCCTTGCGTGCCCGCCCGCGCCGGCCGAACCCGAGGTCCTCGATGGTCACGACACGGCCGAGGCGCTCGGTGAAGAGGGCTGCCAGCACCTTGGGCACGGGATCCCGGGGGGACTCCCCCATGTCGATCCAGCGCCGCACCCGCGAGGTGTCGGTCGCCAGCTGCGGGTGGCCCATGACCGCCGCCTGCCGGTTCACAAGTCTCGCGAGCTCCCCCTTCGACCAGCCGGCCAGGCCGAACAGGTCCGCAAGGCGGGTGTTGGGTTCCCTCGTCACGTCAAGCCCCCAGGTTCCTCGGCTGACTTGACCGTACTCGGGCGGTCATGGGCCAAGCGAGTATTCGCCAGGGTTCGCCAGGGTGCGCCACATGGTGTGCCACCCGTCCGTGGGTGTGATGTAGGAACGCGCAACCCCGACCACCCGGACCCCGAGGGCATTCCCCAGGGTGCCGGACGGTCCGGGGGACGGGGGAGCGCAGCAATTCGCCGACACGAAGGGATCCGTTCCGCTCATGTATGCAGCATCGACCTCCGTGTCCACTCCGCACCGGCCGCTCCGCAGTCAGCAGGGCGGTGGCGGACCGTACCTCGACCCCTCCCACGCTGTGGGGGCCGCGTTCGGGGCCGGACGGGCGCGGAGGGCTCCGGGGATCGGCGCCCAACCGGTCAGCGGGAGAATCGACTTGTCCGGCCCTCAGGGCGCCCAGCTGCGCACGGTGATCTCGTCGGTGCACCGGATCTGCCCGGAGTTCAACCCCGTCCAGGTGCTCAGGCGCGGTGGACGCTCGGTGCTCCTGGTCGGCACGACCGGTCGGAGCACGGCCGTGGCCAAGTGTTTACTCGATCATTCACCGGCCTGGGCCGAACGCTTCCGGCATGAAATAGCCACATATCGGGCGTTCGTCCGGCATCGCCCCCCGGTCCGGGTCCCCCGGCTCATCGCCGCCGACCCGGAGAACTGCACCCTGGTCCTGGAGCGGATGCCCGGCCGGCCCGCCGCCGTCCAGCGGCATCCGGTGGACACGCTCCCCCGGGCGGACGTCCGGGCGGCGCTCGGCGCGATCTGCCGGGTGAATCTCTGGCGGCCACCCGCCGGGATGTTCGACATGCCGCTGGACTACGGCAAGCGCATCGCCCGCTTCCACGAGCTCGGTCTCCTCACCGACCGGGACATGGGCGACCTGCAGAAGCTGTTGCACGGCCTGGCGCACGTCCAGGGGCAGTTCTGCCACGGCGACGCGCTGCTGTCGAACGTCCTGCTGTCGCCGGCCGGCCCGGTGCTGGTCGACTGGGACCACGCCGGCTGGTATCTCCCGGGGTACGACCTGGCGACGCTCTGGGCCGTCCTCGGCGACGCCCCGGTGGCCCGCCGTCAGATCAGCCAGCACGCGCAGGCCGGGGGACCCACGTCCCGGGACGCCTTCCTGGTCAATCTGATGCTGGTGCTCACCCAGGAGATCCGGACCTACGAGACGGCCGTGCAGCGTGCCATGCACGAGCCCGCCGCACCCGGTGCGGCCGGGGCCGGGGAGTCCGGGGAGGAGCAGCGCCTGCTGCTGCGCCGGCTGCACGACGACTGCGCGATGGCCCGCCGAGCGGTCCGGGCCGCGGTCGGCACCCGCTGAACGGGCCACCGACACGCCGTGCCGCCGACTTGCGGCGTGTCGGCCCGCACCCGTCCGGACGGGTGATGTGCGGGGTGCCGTGACGCCCGCGCCGGGAAAGCCCCGGCGCGGGCGTTGACGTGCGCGGCGGCACCGGCTCAGGCTGATGACCACCAGCCTGATGACCGTCGGTGCAGTCATATTGACGGATCGTCGGCTGGGTCGATCGCTCTTGGTAGGTTCGGTCACCGGGCCGACCACGCCCTCATCACGCCACCGCACGGCACCGCCCGTCCCGAGGAGGCCGCATTGCGAGAACGCGCACCAGCGTCACCACGGAACGCACCCGCGAGAGACGCACGAGGCCCGCTCGGGACCAGGAGCAGACGCCGAGCGGCGCGCGCCGCCGTCCCCGTCGCGGCCGCCGCACTGCTGCTGCCGCTGCTCGGCGCCGCGCCGGCCGCCCCCGCCGGGCAGGCGGCGCCGGCCGCCGCGGGCACCCTTCAGCGGGAGTTCGCCGACGCCGCCGCCCGGTACAAGGTCCCGGAGAAGGTCCTGCTCGCGGTCTCCTACCTGCAATCGCGCTGGGACGGCCACGGCGGCTCCCCCAGCGTCACGGGCGGCTACGGCCCCATGCACCTGACCGACGCCGCCACGGCCCTGGCCGACACCGGGCGGCAGCACCACAGCGATCCCGGCGAGGACGCCCGCGGCGACACCTCCCGTCCCCGCGCCGCCGCCCGCCCCGCCCTGCCCGCCCCCGCCGAGCTCCCGCCCCGGCTGCGCACCCTGCCCCGGGCCGCCGGGCTCACCGGTCTGTCCGCCGCGTCGCTGCGCCGCGACCGGGCCGCCAACATCCGGGGCGGCGCGGCGCTGCTGGCCGACGAGCAGAAGCGGCTGGGCCTGCCGGCCGGCAAGGACCCCGCCGACTGGTACGGAGCGGTCGCCGCCTACGCGGGCGCCACCGACACCGCCACCGCGAAGACCTTCGCCGACGACGCCTTCGACCTCCTCCGGCGCGGCCAGCGGCGCCGTACGGACTCCGGCCAGGAGGTCGTCCTGCCCGCCACCCCGGGCCTGGCGCCCCGCACCGACCAGGTGCGGCGCCTGGGCCTGGGCACCCTCGACGCCTCCGGCGTGGAGTGCCCGTCCTCGGTGGCCTGCGAGTCGATCCCGGCGCCGTACGAGAAGCTGGAGGGCTCGGACTACGGCAATCACGACGTCGCCGACCGGCCGGACTCCCAGAAGGTCGACTTCATCGTCGTCCACGACACCGAGGGGACGTGGGAGACGACGATCAAGCTGATCAAGGACCCGGCGTACGTCTCCTGGAACTACACGATCCGCTCCGGTGACGGGCACATCGCGCAGCACGTGCCGACCAAGGACGTGGCCTGGCACGCCGGCAACTGGTACGTGAACTCCCGGTCGGTCGGCATCGAGCACGAGGGCTTCCTGGCCCGGCCCGACGCCTGGTACACCGACGAGATGTACCGCACCTCCGCCCGGCTCGTCCGGCATCTGGCGGAGAAGCTGGACGTCCCGCTCGACCGGCAGCACATCATCGGTCACGACAACGTCCCGGGCGCCACCGGCGCCTCGATCCGGGGGATGCACACCGACCCCGGCCCGTTCTGGGACTGGGCGTACTACTTCGAGCTGCTGGACGAGCCCTTCGTCCCCACGGCGAGCCCGTTGAGCCGGATGGTCACCATCGCGCCCGAGTACGACGACCACGAGCCCGTCTACACGGGCTGCGTGAAGCCGGGCGAACCGTGCGAGCCGCACGGCTCCGGCGCGGTCCGGCTGCACACGGCCCCCCGCGACGACGCCCCGCTGGTGCGGGACATCGGTCTGCGGCCCGACGGCAGCGCCTCGACGACGGACGTCAACGACACCGGTGCCCGGGCCTCCACCGGACAGCAGTTCGCGGTGGCCGGCGAGCACGCCGGGTGGACGGCGATCTGGTATCTGGGCCAGCAGGCGTGGTTCCGCAATCCCTGGTGGGAGCCGGTGGCGCTGGGCGCCCGGGGCCGCACGGTCACGCCGAGGGCGGGGCTGAAGGAGATCCCGGTCTACGGCCGCGCCTATCCGGAGAAGGAGGCCTATCCGGCGGGCGTCCCGGTCCAGCCCCTGACCCCGCTGCCGTACACGCTGCCCGCCGGGCAGGCGTACGTGGCGGGGGGACGGATGCCGGGCGAGTACTTCTGGGCGTCCGACTACGACCCCGGCAGGCACCGGCTGGTGCGCGGCAAGGAGATCTACTACGAGATCCAGTTCGGGCACCGGGTGGCCTTTGTGAAGGCGTCCGACGTGACGGTCCGGTCCACGGGCTGGTAGCCCGTACGACGGGAGCCCGGCGCGCCCAGGGCGCGCCGGGCGGACCGGACGGGGCTGGGCCCTAGCCCGCCTGGAACATCTCCGCGGGCAGCGGCTTGAGCAGCTGGTAGAGGTCGTCCGTGATCGGCCGGTCCCAGCTGGCGATGGTCACCAGGACGCCGTCGCTGCGGTCGAACTGGGTGCAGGAGATCCGGCTCTCCGAGCACTTCAGCCGGCGCACGATGAGGAGGTTGTCCTCGTGCATGACCGGCACGTCCTCGGTGCCGACGACCTCGACGGGCTCGTCGTTGCCGAGGGCCACGAGCAGCTGCGCCACCTCGAAGGGGATCTGTCCCTCGGCCAGCTCGCGGTGCGGGGAGCCCTCGGGCATATTGCCGATGATCATCGCGGGGCCGCGGCCGCCGAACAGGTCGTAGCGGAGGAAGACGCCCTGGCAGCTTCCGTCGGGTGCGGGCAGCAGGCCGGCTCCGAGGTCGCCGGGCCAGTCGCCGGGGTCCATGGCGAGGACGTCGAAGTCCGGGCCGGTGGGGTTGGCGGCGCTGCGGCGGCGGAGGAAGGACATGCCCACATCGTACGTGCCCGTCCGCGTGCCGTGCCGCCGGGGAAGCCGGGGCGTGCCGCGGCCGGGGCACGGCCCGCGGCGGGAGGGCCGGGGGTGGCGCGCGGGCCCTAGGTGAGGTCGAACTCGCCGTCCCGGGCGCTGAGCACGAACGCCCGCCACTCGCCCGGCGAGAAGATCACGGCGGGGACGTCGTCCGGGTCCCGCCGGTCGCGCATGGCGATGTAGCCCTCGACGAAGGCGATCTGGACATTGCCCCGCCGGCCGCCGCCGCTCGACTGCCACGTGGCCCGGGCCAGATCGAGCTCCGGCTTCGCGTCGCCCACCGGTTGTTCAGTCGTGCTCTCCGCCACGTCCGCACTCCTCCCGGGTCGTCGTCGAGCCCACCCTAGCGAGCGGGGGCGACGGCGGACAGGCCCCGTACCGGCTCAGGTGGCGGGGGGCGAGGAGGCCACCAGCCACATGGAGAAGAACTGCGCGCCGCCGCCGTAGGCGTGGCCCAGCGCCCGGCGCGCGCCGGGGACCTGGTGGGCGCCGGCCAGGCCGCGGACCTGGAGGGCGGCCTCGGCGAAGCGCAGCATGCCGGAGGCGCCGATGGGGTTGGAGGACAGCACGCCGCCGGAGGGGTTCACGGGCAGGTCGCCGTCGAGTTCGGTCGCGCCGGACTCGGTGAGCCGCCAGCCCTCCCCCTCCCCGGCGAAGCCGAGGTTCTCCAGCCACATCGGCTCGTACCAGCTGAAGGGCACGTACAGCTCCGCCGTGTCGATCTCGCGGCGCGGGTCGGTGATGCCGGCCCGGCGGTAGACCTCTGCGGCGCAGTCGCGGCCGGCCCGGGGGGAGACGAAGTCCTTGCCGGGGAAGAGCGTGGGCTCGCTGCGCATGGCGCCGCCGTGCACCCAGGCGGGCGGGTGGGGGGCGCGGGCCGCGCCGGCGCGGTCGGTGAGGACCATGGCGCAGGCACCGTCGGAGGAGGGGCAGGTCTCCGAGTAGCGGACGGGGTCCCAGAGCATGGGCGAGGCGAGCACCTTCTCCAGGGTGAGGTCGTGCTCGTGGAGGTGGGCGTAGGGGTTCTTGAGGGCGTTGCGGCGGTCCTTGTGGGCGACGCGGGCGCCGGTGGTGGGGGGTGCTCCGGTGCGGCGGATGTAGGCGCGTACGTGCGGGGCGAAGAAGCCGCCGGCCCCGGCGAGCAGGGGCTGCTGGAAGGGGACGGGCAGGGAGAGGCCCCACATGGCGTTTGACTCGGACTGTTTTTCGAAGGCCACGGCGAGGACGGTGCGGTGGACGCGGGCGGCCACGAGGTCGGCGGCGACCAGGGCGGTGGAGCCGCCGACGGAGCCCGCGGTGTGCACCCGCAGGAGGGGCTTGCCGACGGCGCCGAGGGCGTCGGCGAGGTAGAGCTCGGGCGTCATGACGCCCTCGAAGAAGTCGGGGGCCTTGCCGATGACGACGGCCTCGGTGTCGGCCCAGGTCAGTCCGGCGTCCTCCAGGGCGCGCAGGGCCGCCTCGCGGACGAGCCCGGCGAGGGAGACGTCCCGGCGGGCGGCGGCGTGACGGGTCTGGCCGATGCCGGTGACGGCGACGGGTTCCCTGCTCATGCGGCGTCCCCTTCCAGCACGGCGACGAGGTTGTGCTGGAGGCACGGCCCGGAGGTGGCGTGGGCGAGGGCCCGGTCGGAGGCGCCGCGGTGGATGCGGGCGGCGGCCTCGCCGATGCGGACGAGGCCGGTGGCCATGACGGGGTCGGCGGCGCGGGCACCGCCGGAGGGGTTGATCGCGACGGTGTCGTCGAGGCGCAGGGCGCGGCGCAGGACGATCTCCTGCGGGGCGAAGGGGGCGTGGAGTTCGGCGGTGTCGGCGGGGGCGCGGAAGGCGCCGGCGCGCTCGGCGGCGAGCCGGGTGGAGGGCGAGTCGGTGAGGTCGCGCAGGCCGAGGGCGTGGGGTTCGGCGCGGTGGTCGATGCCGCGGATCCAGGCGGGCCGCGCGCACATGCGGCGGGCGGTGTCTCCGGCGGCGAGGACGACGGCGGCGGCGCCGTCGGTGACGGCGGGGCAGTCGGCGGCGCGCAGGGGGTGGACGACGGGCTCGCCGGCGGGGCCGGTCGCCTCCCCGCGGCCGAAGGTCCCGTCGGTGAGGCCGGCGTCGATCAGGGCGCGGGCCTGGAGTGCGGCCAGGGCGGCGGGGTCGGGCCACAGGGGGGCGAGGTAGTACGGGTCGAGCGTGCGGGTGAGGACGTCGCGGAGGTCTCCCGCGGTGGGCTTGCCGTGGGCGTAGACGAGGGCGGTGTCGGCCCGGCCGGTGAGGATCTTCACCCAGGCCTCGTACAGCGCCCAGGCCCCGTCCATCTCGACGTGGGACTCGGCGATGGGCGGCCAGGCGCCGACGGCGTCGAGGGTGAGGGTGAAGGAGAAGGGACGTCCGGCGAGGTAGTCGCTGGAGCCGGAGCAGGTGAAGTCGGCCTCGCCGGGGCGGAGCCCGGCCTGGGCGAGGGCCTCCTGGAGGACCGGCAGGAGCGTCTCGGCCTCGTTGAGGCCGGGGGCGGGAC
The DNA here is from genome assembly GCF_056434285.1 of Streptomyces sp. NPDC044063. Taxonomy (NCBI): domain Bacteria; kingdom Bacillati; phylum Actinomycetota; class Actinomycetes; order Kitasatosporales; family Streptomycetaceae; genus Streptomyces; species Streptomyces sp. NPDC044063. The sequence goes on along the minus strand of NZ_JBWKFM010000004.1, from coordinate 87,713 downwards.
CGGTGTCGGCGGTCCGGGCGAAGGCGACGACGGCGACCTCGCGCGGGGCGTCCGGGGCGTGGGGGGCGCGGGAGGTCACAGCAGCCTCCGGTAGGTGTCGTAGGCGGCGTCGGGTTCGCCCGTGGGGCGGTAGTGGTCGGGGTGGCGGCCGTCGCCGGTCCAGACGGGCTCGACGCGCAGGCCCATGCGCACCTGGTCGTACGGGATGCCGCCGACGCGTCCGTGGAGGGCGGTGTCGGCGCCGTCGAGGGCGATGTGGGCGTAGACGTAGGGCACGTCGATGTCGAGGGCCTTGGCCTTGATGTTGACGACGCAGAAGGTGGTGACGGTGCCGCGAGGACCGACCTCGGTGCGCTCGGTGGTGGCGACGCCGCAGGTGGGGCAGGCGCCGCGGGGCGGCACCTGGACCGTGCGGCAGGACGGGCAGCGTTCGCCGAGGAGGGTGCGGCGGGCGAGACCGTCGAGGTAGCGGGACGGGGCGCGGCCGGGCGTATGGGTGTAGTCGAGGCGGGCGGGCGCGGTCAGCGTGGTGACGGGGTCGGCGAACCGGCCGTCGTGCGGGGTGCCGTGGGCGGTTCCCGGAAGGCCGTCGTACGGCTCGAAGCAGGCGATGTCGGTGATCGCGCCGACGCGGTGGGCGGCCCAGCGGACGCGGACCCGCAGACCGGTGCGCACGGCATCGGCGTCCGGCGCGTCGAGCGCGTGGAGGAGGGCGGTGTCGGCGCCGTCGAGGCGGACCAGGACCCAGGCGAAGGGCCGGTCCAGGGGCTGGCGGGGGCGGGGCGCGGGGTTCCAGGCCCAGGTGGTGACGGTGCCGGTGGGGGCGACCTCGACGAGGTCGCGGATCTCGTCGGCGGTGACGGGGTCGTACTCGACGGGCGGGACGAGCACCCGGCCGTCGCGGGTGCGGACACCCAGGACGACGCGTTCGCGGAGCCCGGTGAGGAAGGCGCTCTGCACGGGGCCGAGGGAGCGGGTGAAGGGGAACTCGACGACGAGGGGGGCGGTGAGGTGCTCCGGCACCGGTGCGCTCCTTCCGTGACCGTGACCCTGACGGTGGTGGTGACGGCGGTCGTGACCGCCGGGCGCCGCTCAGGCGCGCCGGTAGACGGGCGGGCGCTTCTCGGCGAAGGCCCGGGCGCCCTCCCGGGCGTCGGCGGTGGCGAGGACGGCCTGACCGCGCTTCAGTTCGAGGGCCAGGGCCTCGGTCTCGGGCAGATCCGCGACCTCGTACACGGAGGCCTTGACGGCCTCGACGGCGAGCGGGGCGTTGGCGTTGACGAGCTCGGCGGTCCGCAGGGCCTCCGCCAGCGCGGTGCCGTCCGGGACGACCCGTCCGACGAGCCCGATGCGGGCGGCCTCGGCGGCGGTGTAGGAGCGGCCGGTGAGCAGCATCTCCAGGGCGTGGGCGCGCGGGATCTGGCGGGGCAGGCGGACGGTGGAGCCGCCGAGGGGGAAGAGGCCGCGGCGCACCTCGAAGAGGCCGAAGGTGGCGCTCTCGGCGGCGACGCGGAAGTCGGTGCCCTGGAGGATCTCGGTGCCGCCGGCGACGCAGGGGCCCTCGACGGCGGCGATGACGGGCTTGCGCGGCCGGTGGTGGCGGAGCATGGCCTTCCAGTGGAGGTCGGGGTCGGCCCGGAAGCGGGCCCGGACCGCGTCGTCCGGTCCTCCGGCCGGTCCCCCGCCGGCCAGGGCCTTGAGGTCCATGCCGGAGCAGAAGGCGCCGCCGGCGCCGGTGAGGACGACCGAGCGGATCGCGTCGTCGGCGTCGGCCAGCAGCCAGGCGTCGTACAGCCCGGCCAGCATCGGCAGGGACAGGGCGTTGCGCGCCTCGGGCCGGTCGAGGGTGAGGACGAGGGTCGCGCCGACCCGTTCCACGGTGAGGTGCGCGGTGCCGCCGGTTCCGCCCGTTGCCTCGCTCGCTTCGGTGCTCGCCATGGGGATGCCTCCCGTCGTGGGACCGCACACAGCGTGCAGGAGGCGGCGGGCGGGTTCAAGAGTTTTTCTGACACAGCGTCAGATCCATGGGTCCCGAGGGCTTCCCCCTCCCCCGCCGCGGCGCTCTAATGACGGCCGTGGACTACAACCTCGCGGATCTCTTCGAGTCCATCGCCGACGCGGTGCCCGGCCGGGAGGCGGTCGTCCACCTCGACCACCCGGGCGACGGCGCCGAGCGCCGGCTGACGTACGCCGCGCTCGACACGGCGGCCGGCCGGCTCGCCCGGCACCTCCTCGACAGCGGGATCGGGCCGGGCGACCACGTGGGGCTCCACCTCTTCAACGGCGTCCCGTACCTCCAGACGCTCCTGGCCTGCCTGAAGATCAGGGCCGTGCCGGTCAACGTCAACTACCGCTACGTGGCCGACGAGCTGGCGTACCTCTACCGCGACGCCGACCTGGCCGCCCTCGTCTTCGACGCCGCCTTCACCGACCGGGTGGCGGCCGTCCTGCCCCGGGCGCCCCGGCTGCGCCACCTGGTGCGGGTGGGCACCGCGCCCGCCGGGGCAGCGCGGCCGCGCGTCGCCCCGGTGCCGTTCACCGAGGCCGGGACCGCCGGCCCGCCCGTGCGCGCGGCGGGGCCGCGCTCGGGCGACGACCGCTTCATCCTCTACACCGGCGGCACCACCGGCATGCCCAAGGGCGTGGTGTGGCGGCAGGAGGACCTCTTCTTCTCGGGTCTCGGCGGCGGGGCCCCCACCGGCGAGCCCGTCCGGCGGCCGGAGGAGCTCGCCGAGCGGGCGGCCGCCGGCCCGGCCGGGCAGGCCCTCTTCCCCGCCGCGCCCCTCATGCACGGCACCGCCACCCTCACCGCCCTCATCGCCCTCCACCTCGGCCAGAAGGTCGTCCTCCACACCCGGTACGCGCCCGAGGAGGTGCTGCGCACGATCGCCCGCGAGCGGGTCACCGGGCTGTCGCTGGTCGGCGACGCCATGCTGCGGCCGCTCCTCGACACGCTGGCCGGGCCCCTGCGCGGCACCGACTGCTCGTCGCTGCGCGGCGTCAGCAGCTCGGGGGCCGTGCTCTCGGACACCGTCCGGGCCCAGTTCGCCGCGCTGCTGCCGGGGGTGCGCCTGGTCGACAACTTCGGCTCCTCGGAATCCGGCTTCAACGGCACGGCCCTGCCGGACGCCGGCCCCGGCACCGGCTTCCGGCTGCGCGTCAACGCCCGTACGACCGTGGTCGACCCGCTCACCCGCCGCCCCGTCGCCCCCGGCGGGACCGGCCGCCTCGCCCAGCACGGCCATGTGCCGCTCGGCTACCACAACGACCCCCGGCGGACCGCCGAGACCTTCTTCACCGCGCGCGGTGAACGCTGGGTGCTCCTCGGCGACCTGGCCGTCCTCGGCGAGGACGGCGTGGTCACCGTGCTCGGCCGGGGCTCGCAGTGCATCAACACCGGTGGCGAGAAGGTGTTCCCGGAGGAGGTCGAGCAGGCCCTCAAGGCCCACCCCGCCGTCTACGACGCCGTGGTCACCGGAGTCCCCGACCCCCGCTGGGGCCACCGGGTGGCCGCCGTGGTCCAGCCCCGCGCCGGCGCCGAACCGCCGACCCTGACCGCGCTCCAGGCCCACTGCCGCACCCGTCTCGCGGGCTACAAGGTGCCGCGCACGGTCGTCCTGACCGAGCGCATCGAGCGCTCCCCGAGCGGCAAGGCGGACTACCGCTGGGCCCGCGCGGTGGCGGAGGGCGGCGGGCGGCCGTAGGGCCGCGCCCGGCTCCCCCCGCCGGCCGGGGTTACGGGACGGGGCCGCGCGGGGGAAAGATCCATCATGACGGACACCCATGTGACGGACGCCCACGAGCCGCGCACCCGCGACGAACTCGCCGCCCTCCAGCTCTCCCGCCTGCGGGAGACCCTGCGCCACGCCTACGACAACGTCCCCTTCCACCGCGCCGCCTTCGACGCCGCGGGCGTGCGTCCCGAGGACTGCCGCGAGCTCGCCGACCTCGCCCGCTTCCCCTTCACCACCAAGGACGACCTGCGCGCCCACTACCCGTACGGCATGTTCGCCGTCGACCGCTCCCGGGTCCGCCGGATCCACGCCTCCAGCGGGACCACGGGCACGCCCACGGTCGTCGGCTACACCGAGCGGGACCTCGACGTCTGGGCCGGGCTCGTCGCCCGCTCGCTGCGGGCGGCGGGCGCGCGGCCCGGCGACACCGTGCACGTGGCGTACGGGTACGGGCTGTTCACCGGCGGGCTGGGGGTCCACTACGGCGCGGAGCGCCTGGGCTGCACGGTGATCCCGGCCTCCGGCGGTATGACCGAACGGCAGGTGCGGCTCATACACGACCTGCGGCCCGACATCATCATGGCCACGCCCTCGTACATGCTCACCCTGATCGACGAGTTCGAGCGGCAGGGCCTCGACCCCCGCGCCAGCTCGCCGCGCGTGGGCGTGTTCGGCGCCGAGCCGTGGACGGAGGGGATGCGCCGGGAGATCGAGGAGCGCTGCGCGCTCGACGCGGTCGACATCTACGGGCTGTCGGAGGTGATGGGCCCGGGGGTCGCGCAGGAGTGCGTGGAGACCAAGGACGGGCCGCACATCTGGGAGGACCACTTCTACCCGGAGATCGTCGACCCGGTCACCGGCGAGGTGCTCCCGGACGGCTCCCCCGGCGAGCTGGTGTTCACCTCGCTCACCAAGGAGGCCATGCCGGTGGTGCGCTACCGCACCCGTGACCTCACCCGGCTGCTGCCCGGCACGGCCCGCGTCGTCCGCCGCATGGAGCGGATCACGGGCCGCAGCGACGACATGATCATCCTGCGCGGGGTGAACCTCTTCCCGTCCCAGATCGAGGAGATCGTGCTGAGCACCCCCGGTCTCGCGCCCCACTTCCAGCTGCGCCTGACCCGCGAGGGACGCCTGGACCGGCTGACGGTGCGGGCCGAGGCGCGACCGGGGGCGACACCGGACCGGCGGACGGCCGCGGCCGCCGACGTCGCGCGGCGGGTCAAGGACGGCGTCGGGGTGAGCGTGACCGTCGAGATCACCGAGCCGGGGACCCTCGAACGCTCGGCCGCCGGCAAGCTCCGGCGGGTCGTCGACGCGCGCGACCGGAGTGCCGGCGTCCGGTGAACCCCCGCCGCCCCGGCCGCGTCCCTGCCATCGAACCGATGACCGCATCCTTCGCACAGGAGGTCACCTTGCCCACGCGTCACCGCTTACGCGCACTGACGGTCGTCGCCGCCGCACTGCTCACCGGCGTCACCGCCCTGCCCGCCGGCGCGACCCCCCAGGCCCCGCCCGGCACGACCGCCACCGCCTCCGGAGGCGGCCTCTCCGCCGTCATCCGCTACACCGAGTACGGCATCCCGCACATCGTCGGCAAGGACTACGCGAACCTCGGCTTCGGCACCGGCTGGGCCCAGGCCCGCGACCAGGTCTGCGAGCTGGCCGACGGGTTCGTCACCCTGCGCGGCGAGCGCTCACGGCACTTCGGGCCCGACGGCAGACCCGGCGGAGCCCTCTCGTCCGCGTCCACCAACCTCTCCAGCGACCTGTACTTCCGCGGACTGCGGGACGCCGGCACCGTGGAGGGCCTCCTCGCCCGCCCGGCCCCGGACGGGCCCAGCCGCCAGGCCAAGGAGCTGATGCGCGGCTGGGCGGCCGGCTACAACGCCTGGCTGAAGCAGAACAGGATCACCGACCCCGCCTGCCGCAACGCCTCCTGGGTCACCCCCGTCACACCCGTGGACGTGGCCCGCCGCGGCTACGCCGTCACCGTCCTGGGCGGCCAGGGCCTGACCCCCGACGGCCTCTCCGGCCCGGCGTCGCCCGGGAAGCCGGCCGCCGCCCGCGCCGCCGACCCGGCCGCGGCGGCCCGCGCCGTCTTCGACCGGCAGGACGCCGACATGGGCTCCAACGCCGTCGCCTTCGCCGGCTCCACCACGGCCGACGGACGCGGGCTGCTGCTCGGCAACCCCCACTACCCCTGGCAGGGCGGCCGCCGCTTCTGGCAGTCGCAGCAGACCATCCCCGGCGAGCTCGACGTCGCCGGCGGCTCGCTGCTCGGCATGCCCATCGTCCAGATCGGCCACACCGCGGGCGTCGCCTGGAGCCACACGGTCGCCACGGGCGTACCGGCCAACGTCTGGCAGCTGCGGACCGCCCCCGGCGACCCGCACGCCTACGTCGTCGACGGCCGCACCGAGCGCATGACCGAACGCACCGTCACCGTGCCCGTCCGCGGCGCGGACGGCCGCCTCACCGACGTCACCCGCACCCAGTGGTGGACCCGCTTCGGCCCGGTGGTCACCTCCATCGACGAGATGCCGCTGCCCGCCGCGGACGGCGTCGCGTACGCGCTGAACGACCCCAACGCGCGGAGCCTGCGGTTCATGGACTCCTCGCTCGCCCTGAGCCGATCCCGCAGCGTGCGCGACATCCGGGACGGACTGCGGCGCACCCAGGGCCTGCCGTGGGTGAACACCATCGCCGCCGACTCCGCCGGGCACAGCCTCTACACCCAGGCGCAGGTGCTGCCCCGCGTCACCGACGAGCTGGCGCGGCGCTGCTCGACGCCGCTCGGCCGGCAGACCTTCCCGGCCGCCGGCCTGGCCGTGCTGGACGGCTCGCGCGGCGACTGCGCGCTCGGCCGGGACGCGGACGCCGTACAGTCCGGCATCTTCGGCCCCTCCGCGATGCCGTCCCTCGTCGACGCCCCGTACGCCGAGAACTCCAACGACAGCGCCTGGCTGGCCAACGCGGACCGGCCGCTGACCGGCTACCCGCGGATCTTCGGCGACACCGCGGCCTCCCGCTCGCTGCGCACCCGCGGCGCGCTCCAGGACGTCTCGGCGATGGCCCGGCGCGGCCGGCTGACCGTCTCCGACCTGGAGCGGCAGCAGTTCGCGAACCGGGCGCCCGCCGGTGACCTGGCCGCCGCCGACGCGGCGAAGACCTGCGCGGCGCTGCCCGGCGGCCGGGCCACCGGCGCCGACGGCAAGGCCGTCGACGTGTCGGCGGCGTGCGGCGTACTGGCCCGCTGGGACCGGACGACGGCCGCGAACAGCAAGGGGGCGCTGCTCTTCGACCGGTTCTGGCGCAGGCTCGTGCGGGCGGTGCCGGAGGACAAGCTGTGGCGGGTGCCCTTCTCGGCCGCCTCGCCCGTGACGACCCCGCGCACGCTCGACACCTCGGCGGAGGCGTTCCCCCGCGCGCTGGCCGACACGGTCGCGGAGCTGCGGGCGGCGGGCGTCGCGCTGGACGCCCCGCTGGGCGAGCACCAGTACGTCGTCCGGAACGGCAAGCGCGTCCCGGTCTCCGGGGGCGCCCACGCCCTGGGCGTCTGGAACATGATCGAGGCCCGCTGGGACGCCACGGCCGGCGCGTACACCGAGGTGGCCCACGGCTCCAGCTACATCCAGGCCGTCGGCTTCGACGGGAGCGGCTGCCCGGTGGCCCGCACGCTCCTGACGTACAGCCAGTCGTCCGACCCGACATCGCCCCACCACCGCGACCAGACCGAGCTGTTCTCGGCGGGCCGGATGGTGAAGGAACGATTCTGTGAGCGGGACATCCTCGCCTCGCCCCAGCTGAAGGTGGTCCGGGTCGGCGAGCGCTGAGCGCCCGCCGACCCTCGCACCGGGGCGTCCGGTCCCCGCCGGGGGATCAGACGCCTATCTGGATCGCCTCCATGCGGAGCGACTGACCGGTGGTGCCGACCGTGACGGGGTTGCCGCGCACGGCGTTCTGCCAGCCGATGTTCTGGACGTGCGCCCGCGCCCACACGGAACCGGAGGCCACGGAGATCGCCAGGGCCTCCAGGCGCCGGGACTGACCCGTCGTGCCCACGACGACGTTGGTGTAGTCGCCGCCGCAGCGCGTGCCCTGCCAGCCGATGTTCTGGAGGTGGGCGTTCAGACACACCCCGCCCACCTCGCCGACGGCGACCTCGATGGCCTCCATGCGCCGGGACTGGCCGGTCGTCCCCGCCACCGCCCCGTCGCAGACGGCCGGCAGCCAGCCGAGGTCGGCGACGTGGACCCGGTAGCAGACGATGCGGGCGGCCGCGGCGCTCCCGACCCGGGCGGCCTCGGCCCGGAGCGCGTCGGCGGCCGTGCCGGTGCCGCCGGCTCTGGTGGCGGTGCCGGCGTCCGTCGCGGCCCGTTCCCGCGCCGGCGCCTGGGCCTGGGCCGGCGCCGTGCCCGTGAGGCCGAGCACGGCCGCGGCGGACAGGGCCAGCAGTGCCTTGCCGGTCGTGCTGACGAAACCGTTCATCATGGTCTCCTCGCTGTCGGCGTCCGAACGGCCGGGTACCGGCCGCCGACCTGTCTAGCGAGAGCCGCGCGCGGTGGGGAGGGCGGTGGCGGCATCGGCCGGGAATCGCCCCGGAGGGGCGGGGTCCGCACGGGTCGGGAACACGTCACACGGCGCGTTCCCGGCCACGCCAGTACGGTTCGCGCAGCCGGCGCTTGTAGAGCTTGCCGTTGGGGTCGCGCGGCAGCGCGTCGGTGAAGTCGACGGACCGGGGCCGCTTGTAACCGGCCAGCCGGCGGGCGCAGTGGTCCAGCAGTTCGGCGGCGAGGGCGGCGTCGGGCCGGTGGCCCGGGGCGGGCTCGACCACGGCCTTGACCTCCTCGCCCCAGTCGTCGTGCGGGACGCCGAAGACGGCGGCGTCGGCCACGGCGGGGTGGCGCAGCAGCACGGACTCGATCTCGGCGGGGTAGATGTTCACGCCGCCGGAGATGATCAGGTCGATCTTGCGGTCGTGGAGGAAGAGGTAGCCGTCCTCGTCGAGGTGGCCGAGGTCCCCGACCGTGAAGAAGTCGCCCACGCGGCCGCGCCGGGTCTTGTCCGCGTCCTTGTGGTACGCGAAGCCGCCGGTGCTCATCCGCAGGTAGACGGTGCCCTCCTCGCCGGGCGGCACGGGCTTGCCGTCGTCGTCCAGGACGGCGAGCTCGCTGATCGGCCAGGCCTTCCCGACCGTGCCGGGCTTGCGCAGCCAGTCCTCGGCGGTGGCGAAGGCGCCGCCGCCCTCGCTGGCCGCGTAGTACTCCTCCACGCAGCCGCCCCACCAGCGGATCATGGCGCGTTTGACGTGGTCGGGACAGGGGGCGGCGCCGTGGACGGCGTGCCGCAGGGAGGAGACGTCGTACGCGGCCCGGACCTCGGACGGCAGCGCCAGCAGGCGCCGGAACTGGGTGGGGACCATGTGGGTGTGGGTGCACCGGTGGGTGTCGACGAGGCGCAGCATCTCCTCGGGGGTCCAGGTGTCCATCACCACCAGCCGGTGGCCGATGTGGAGGGACGCGGCCGCGAACTGCAGGACGGCGGTGTGGTAGAGCGGCGAGCAGACGAGGTGGACGTCGTCGTCGGACGGCCCGATGCCGAAGAAGCCGAGGAAGCCGCCGAGGTGGCTCTCCTCCGGCGGCCGGCCCGGCAGGGGCCGGCGGACGCCGCGCGGGCGGCCGGTGGTGCCGGAGGTGTAGTTCATGACCCAGCCGAGGGTGCGGCCGGCGGGCGGGGTGGCGGGCATCCCGTCGAGGAGCTCCTGGTACGGCCGGAAGCCGGGTATCTCCCCGACGGCGTAGCGCCCGCCGACGGGCAGCCCGGCCTCGTCGGCGGCGGCGGTCGCGGCCGCCGCCCAGCGCTCGTGGGCGAGGAGGACCGCGGCGCCGGAGTCGGCGAGGATCCAGGAGATCTCCGGCGCGAGGAGGTGGTGGTTGACCGGCACCAGGTAGAAGCCGGCCTGGGTGGCGGCGAGGTGGGCGGTGAGGAACTCGGCGCCGTTGGGCAGCACGGTCGCGACGGCGTCGCCGGGCCGCAGTCCGGCGGCGCGCAGCCCGTGGACGAGGCGGTTGGCGGCGGCGTGGAGACGGCCGGCCGACCAGGCCTCGCCGTCGGGGGTGATCAGGATCGTGCGGTCCGGGTCGGCGGTGGCGCGGGCCCAGAAGCCGGTGATCTTTTCCGTCATGAGGGTTCCTCCTCCCGGTGCGGGCGGCCCGGCCGGACGGCCAGCCGGCCCAGGCGCTCGACGGCGCGTTCGAAGCCCCGGGTGAGGTCGTCGACCACCTCCCGCACCCCTCGTACGGTCTCCATCCGGCCGACGATCTGACCGACCGGCGTGCCCAGCAGCGGTAGCGCCTCGTGTCTCTGGATGCGGGTCAGGGCCTCGGCGACCAGGAGGCCCTGGAGCGGCATGGGCAGCGGGCCGGGGCCTGCCGGGTCGTCCCAGGCGTCGGTCCAGGCGGTGCGCAGCTGGCGGGCGGGCTTGCCGGTCAGGGCGCGGGATCGCACGGTGTCGCCGGAGCCGGCGGCCAGCAGTTTGGCGGTGAGGGCGGCGGAGGGCAGGGCGGCCTCCGCGGTGGTGAGCCAGAGGGAGCCGAGCCAGACGCCCTGGGCGCCGAGGGCGAGCCCGGCGGCGATCTGCTCGCCGCTGCCGATGCCCCCGGCGGCGAGGACGGGCAGCGGGGCGACGGCCCGGACGACCTCCGGGGTGAGGACCATGGTGGCGATCTCGCCGGTGTGGCCGCCGGCCTCGTAGCCCTGGGCGACGACGATGTCGACGCCGGCCTCGGCGTGGCGGACGGCGTGCCGGGCGCTGCCGGCGAGCGCGGCGACGAGGACGCCGTGGTCGTGGGCGCGGCGGACGACGTCCGGGGGCGGTGGGCCGAGGGCGTTGGCGAGGAGGGCGAGGGGGTGATCGAAGGCGACGTCGAGCTGGGCGCGGGCGACCTCGTCGAGCCAGCCGGTGACCCGCCAGCCGGAGCGTTCCCCCTCGGGCAGCTCGGGTACGCCGTGTGCGGCGAGGGTGGCGCGGACGAAGTCCCGGTGCCCGGCCGGGATCATGGCCTCGACGTCGGCCTCGGTGACCCCCGCGGCCCGGGTCGCGGGCATCACGACGTCGAGCCCGTAGGGTCTGCCGCGGGCCAGCTCGTGCAGCAGGCCGAGGTCGCGGGCGAGCTCGGCGGGGTCGGTGTAGCGCACCGCGCCCAGGACGCCGAGCCCGCCGGCCCGGCTGATGGCCGCGGCGACGGCGGGGAACGGGGTGAAGCCGAAGAGGGCGTGTTCGATGCCCAGCCGGTCGCTCAGCTCGGTCCGCATGGGCGGCAGGATGCCGCAGGGGGCCGGACGACGGAACCCGGCGGCAGCATTTTTCTGACTTACCGTCAGCTACAGCTGGGGCGGGGTCCGGTGGGCGCGCGTCGCCCGGGTCCGGCGCACCGCCGCGACCTGCCGGTAGAGCTCCACCGCCTCCGCGCCGCGGCCGAGCTGCTCCAGGCAGTGGGCCTCGTCGTGCCGGCTGGCGAGCGCGTCGGGGTGGTCGGCGCCCAGCACCCGCTGGCGGGCCTGGGCCACGTCCCGGTAGACGGCCAGCGCGTCGGTCCAGCGGCCCAGCCAGCCCAGCCCCACGGCCACCTCGCGGCGGCTGACGAGCGTGTCCGGGTGGTCGGCCCCCAGCACCCGGGCGCGGATCGCGCAGACGTCGCGCGCCTCGGCCAGCGCCTCCTCCCAGCGGCCCAGCCGGCCGAGGTTGACGCCCAGTCCGTGCCGGGCGCGCAGGGTGTCCGGGTGGGCGGTGCCCTGGACGCGCGTGCGGTCCGCGACCAGGTCGCGGTAGAGCTCCAGCGCCTCGGCGCTGCGGCCGAGCCGGCCCAGGCAGATCCCGGCCTCGTAGCGGGCGGCGAAGGTGTCGGCCTCGTCCGGGCCGAGCACCCGTGCCCGGGCCGCCGCCACCGCCCGGTAGGTGCGCAGCGCCTCGGTCCAGCGGCCGAGCTGGCCCAGCGCGTAGCCGACCTCGTAGCGGGTGACGAGGGTGTCGGGGTGCTCGGGGCCCAGCACCCGGGCGCGGGCGGCGGCCACGTCGCGCGCCATGGCGTACGACTCCTCGGGGCGGCCGAGCCGGCTGAGGTTGAAGGCCAGGTTGTGCCGGCAGCGCAGGGTCTCGGGGTGGTCGGGGCCCATCACGCGGTCCCGGGCGGCGAGCACGGCGGAGTAGACCTGGTGGGCCTCGAAGTGGCGGCCGAGCTGCCCGAGGACGTACGCGGTCTCCTGCCGCGCGGCGAGGGTGTCGGGGTGCTCCGGGCCCAGCACCCGCTCGCGGCCGGCCGCGGTCCGGGCGAACTCCCGCAGCGCGTCCGCGGGCCGCCCCAGCCGGCTGAGGGCGAAGCCGACCTCGTAGCGGCTGGCGAGGGTGTCGGGGTGGTCGGGGCCCAGCAGCCGCTCGCGCTCGGCCACCACGGCCCGCTGCACCTCGCCGGCCTCGGCCCAGCGGTCCAGCCGGGCCAGCCGCAGGCCCTCGCTGTGCCGGGCGGCCAGCCCGGCGAGCAGCTCGGCGAGGCGCTCGGGCGGGGGCGGGCGCTCGGCCCCGGCGGTGCGCGGCGCGGAGTGCCGGGTGCCGGTGCCGCCGGGGCCCGCGCCCCAGGACTCGGTCCAGGTGCCGGTGAGGCCGGCCGCGGGGTCCGGGAGCGGCTGCGGGGGGCCGGTGCCGGCCGCCTTGGAGCCGGTGGTCATGTCGCGGGCCCAGCCGGGCAGCCTGGGCGGTCCGGTCGGCCGCGCGGGGCCGGTCATGGGCGGCAGGCGGCCCTCGGGCGGGGTGCGGCGCGGGGGCTCGCCCTCCCGCAGCGGGGGCAGCGCGGCGATGCGCCGGACGAGCTCGGCGGCGTCCGGGGGCCGGTCCTCCGGGTCCTTGGCGAGCAGGTCGAGGACGACGCGCTCGAACGGCTCGGGGAGCTCGGGGCGCACCGGGCGCAGCGGCCGGGGCGGGGTGTCGCGGTGGCCGACGAGGACCGCCCAGGCGTCGTCCATGTCGAACGGCGGGGCGCCGGTGGCGATCTCGTACAGCACGCAGCCCAGCGAGTACAGGTCGCTGCGGTGGTCGACGTGGCCCCCGCCGATCTGCTCCGGCGACATGTAGTGCGGGGTGCCCATGGCGATGCCCGTCCCGGTCAGCCGGGCGGAGAAGCCGATGTCGTGGGCGAGGCGCGCGATGCCGAAGTCGCATATCTTCACCGTGCCGTCGGTGAGACGGACGATGTTGGCGGGCTTGAGGTCGCGGTGGACGATGCCCTGCCGGTGGGTGTGGGCCAGGGCGGCCGCGACCTGCTCGGCGATCTCGATGACCTCGGCCACGGGCAGCGGGTGCTGCCTGTTGTCCTCCATCAGCTGGCTGAGGTTGCGCCCCTCCAGCAGCTCCATCACCAGATAGAGCACGCCGTCCGACTCGCCGAAGTCGTGCACGACGGTGACGCCGCGATGCTGGAGGGAGGCCGCGACCCGCGCCTCGCGGCGGAACCGCTCGCGCAGCACCCGCAGATACGACTGCTCGTGCTGGCGGCCCATGGGCTTGAGGCACTTGACGGCCACGTGCCGGCCCAGCGACTCGTCGCGGGCGCGCCACACCTCGCCCATACCGCCCCGCCCGATCAGGTCGAGGAGCTGGTACCGGCCCTGGATCAGCCTGGTGTCCGCCATGCCGTGCCGCCGCCCCCGTCGCCTCGCTGTGCCCGCCCCGGCCCCTCAAGTATGGCGGGCCGCCGAAGCGGCTTGTAGGCCGACGGGGGCGGCAGGGCGGCGCGCGCCGAGGTCAGGAGCGCGGGTCGCGGCGCTGCTCGTCGCGGCGCGCGTCCTCGGCCTTGTGCTTCTCCTTGACGCGCACGGTCTCCTTGCGCACCTCGGCCTGGGTGGCGCGCTCCTTGGTCAGCCACTCGGGGGCTTCCTGCTTCAGCGCGTCGATCTGCTCCGTGGTGAGCGCCTCGGTGACCCCGCCGCGGGCGAGGCCCGAGATGGAGACGCCCAGCTTCGCCGCGACGACGGGACGCGGGTGGGGGCCGTTGGCGCGCAGCTCGCGCAGCCACTGCGGCGGGTCGGCCTGCAGCGCGGTCAGCTCGTCGCGCGAGACGACACCCTCCCGGAACTCTGCGGGGGTGGCCTCGAGGTACACACCCAGCTTCTTCGCCGCGGTCGCGGGCTTCATGGTCTGGGCGTTCTTGTGCGACGTCATGGTGTCAAGGATATCGAGCGTGTGAACCGGTTCCGACCACGCCCGGTAATCTGGCCGGGTGACAGGCTCGGAAGCAAACCCCACGTTCCGCCTCGCGTACGTCCCGGGCGTGACCCCCGCCAAATGGGTGCGGATCTGGAACGAGCGCCAGCCGGACATCCCGCTGGAACTGATCCAGACGACCACCGCGGAGGCGCCGGGACTGCTGCGGAGCGGCGGTGCCGACGCGGGCTTCGTCCGGCTGCCCGTCGACCGTACGGACCTCAGCGCGATCCCCCTCTATACCGAGACGACCGTCGTGGTCATCCCCAAGGACCACCTCGCGGCGGCGTTCGAGGAGGTGTCCGCGGCGGATCTGGCGGACGAGGTCGTCTTCCACCCCCTCGACGACGCCCTCGACTGGGAGCGCCCGCCGGGCCGGCCCGCCTTCGAGCGCCCCGCCACCACCGCGGACGCGATCGAGCTGGTCGCGGCCAACGTCGGCGTGCTCGTCGTCCCGCAGTCCCTCGCCCGGCTGCACCACCGCAAGGACCTCACGTACCGGCCGCTCACGGACGTGCCGCAGTCGCGCGTCGCCCTGTCCTGGCCCGAGGCCGCGACCACCGACATGGTGGAGGACTTCATCGGGATCGTCCGGGGCCGGACGGTCAACAGCTCGCGCGGCCGCCGCCCCGCCGCCGAGGAGGCCTCCGGCAGGCAGGCGGACAAGAAGCCCGACGCGCGCCGCAAGCCCGCGGCCGGGAAGACCGCGGGCACGGGCCGCACGGCCGGCCGGACCGCCGGCAAGCCGGCCGGGCGCGGCGCCCGGGGCGGCTCCGGCGGATCGGCCGCCGCCAAGGGTGCCCGGGGGCGCGGCAAGCCGCGCCGCAAGGGCTGAGTCCGGGCGGTCCGGTCAGCGGCGCACCCGGGGCATGCCCAGGCCGATCCACGAGATGATCTCCCGCTGGATCTCGTTGTTGCCGCCGCCGAAGGTGAAGATCACCGCGCTGCGGTAGCCGCGCTCCAGCTCGCCGTGGAGGGCGGCGCCCGCCGAGCCCTCCTTGAGCGGGCCCGCCGCGCCCAGCACCTCCATCAGCCAGGCGTAGGCGTCGCGGCGCGCCTCGGACCCGTAGACCTTGACGGCGGAGGCGTCCTGCGGGGTGAGCGTGCCGCGCTGGAGGGCGTCCACCATGCGCCAGTTGAGGAGCTTCATCGCGTCGAGCCGGATGTGGGTGCGTGCGAGGAGGCCGCGCACCCAGCCGAGGTCGGCCACCCTGCGGCCGTCGGGCAGCACGGTCGCGGCGGCCCACCGGCGGACGTCGCCCAGGGCTCTGATCGCGGCGGCGCCGTGCGCGGCGAGGGTGACGCGCTCGTGGTTGAGCTGGGTGGTGATGAGCCGCCAGCCCTCGTTCTCCCGGCCCACCCGGCGGGTGGCGGGCACCCGGATGTTCTCGTAGTAGCTCGCGGTGGTGTCGTGGGAGGCGAGGGTGTTGATCAGGGTGCAGGAGTAGCCGGGATCGGTCGTGGGGACGAGGAGGATGCTGATGCCCTTGTGGCGCGGCGCCTCGGGATCCGTGCGCACGGCGAGCCAGACCCAGTCGGCGGTGTCGCCGTTGGTGGTCCAGATCTTCTGCCCGTTGACGGTGTAGTGCCCGGTGTCCTCGTCGCCCTCGCGGACCGCGCGGGTGGTGAGGGCGGCCAGGTCGGTGCCGGCGCCGGGCTCGCTGTAGCCGATCGCGAAGTCCCACTCGCCGGAGAGGACGCGGGGCAGGAAGTACGCCTTCTGCTCCTCGGTACCGAAGCGCATCAGCGTCGGACCCACCGTGTTGAGCGCCATCAGCGGCAGCGGGACGCCCGCCTGCGCCGCCTCGTCGAAGAAGACGAACTGCTCCATCGGGGTCATACCGCCGCCCCCGTACTCCTCGGGCCAGCCCATGCCCAGCCGGCCGTCCGCGCCCAGTCGGCGGATCGTCCGGCGGTAGAAGCGCTTCCGCTCGGCGGCGTCGGTGTGCCGCGCGTAGGCGTCGTCGGGCACCAGCTCCGCGAAGTACGCGCGCAGCTCGGCACGTAACCGCTGCTGCCCCGGGGTGTACTGGAGATCCACGGCCCCTCCAGGTGGTCGCCGGCGGGTCCGGAGCGGACCGCCGTGGACTGCGGGCGGACACCGTAGAACGCGACGCCGGCATCCGGAAGGGCGGCGCGGCCTTTCGGGCGGCACGGCTTTCGGGCGGGGCGGCTTTCGGGCGGCACGGCTTCCGGGCGGGCGGGAAGGGCCGGAAAACGCCGCATGGCGGACTCCTCGGGGAGTCCGCCATGCGGGGGAGGGGGGAAGGCCCGGGGTCAGCGCCCGGCGTGCCGGCGGTGCCGGCCGCCGCGGCCCGGACCCGCGACGGCCCCGTAGCCGTGGCCCTGCGCGGCCGCGAGCTCGGCGCGCTCCTCCTCCAGGCCGAAGCGCAGGAGGAAGGTGCCGATCAGCGGCAGGCGGTCCAGGTTCGGCAGCAGCCAGGCGTGCCACACGCCGGTCACGAAGAGGATGGCCGAGCCGGCGATCAGGACCGAGCCGAAGGTGTCGGTCGGGTAGTGGGCGCCGACGTACATCCGGGAGAAGGCCACCAGCAGGACGGCGAAGACGCCCAGGAGCACGACCGTGCGCCGGTGCCGGGTCTCGCGGAGGAGGAAGTAGACGCCGACCATCGCGGCGACGGTGAAGGCCACGTGGCCGCTGGGGAAGCTGTTGGAGCCGATCTCCGGGTCCAGCATGAACTCCCGGGGCGGCCGGGGCCGGGCCACGATGGCCTTCGCCAGCTGGGTGCTGTTCCAGCCGATGGCCACCACCAGGAACGTGGCGCTCGCGGCGATGGGCCGGCGCCGCACGAAGAGCAGGTAGCCGCACCAGACCGCCAGGATCAGCACGCCGGCGACCGGCGAGGCGCAGTAGCTGACGATCTCCATGGTGTGGTTCAGCCACCCGGTCCGGGTGTTGATCTGGATCGTCCGGTCCAGGTCAAGGTCGTGCGGCTGGATCAGCCTGGTGTGCGCGGCGGTCATCCCGAGGATGATCGCCATCGCGAACAGCAGGATGGAGTTGCGCAGCCAATGGCGCACGTAGGGCATCGGTGGGGCGTCCTTCGTATCGGTACGGCGGGACCGGGGCGGCGGCACGGCGGACGTACAGCCTGGTGACGAGTACATGCCGCACGGATCTCCTCAGCGCGGCTGTACAGGAAAAAGTACACGCGCGCGGACCCGCGCCTCCCGGTCCCCCGGGCCCGCACCGGCCCATCGGCGGGGCCACCGGGGCCGGGGCGTGACGGGGGTCACGCCCGGGAGCCGTACGGGCGACCGCGGGTCACCGCTTCGTGATCTTCGGGTCACACGATCGTGATCACACAGGTGCGCCGGGGCGACCTCCTCGCTCGGTGTCGTGGGTCCAGTCGACGACCAGGCGGCTCCCCTCGACGGTCACGGCGGTGCCGAAGGCCGCGCAGGCGCGGGAGAAGCGGTCGTGGATCCATTCGCGGGCTCCGCCGTACGCGACAGCGGTCCGGCAGAAGTCCAGGAACAGCGGCACCGCCTCCAGCCGCGTCGGCGTCCCGCCGCCCAGGGTCACCAGGAAGAGCAGGCCGAGGTCGTTGCGGAGCCGGTCGTCGGTCGCGTAGTCGTCGACGAAGTCGCCCATGTCGTGGATGACGCGGTGGGCGACACCGTGGAAGACGTGGGCGGAGTGCCCGGCCACGAGCGTGGCCCCGGCCCGGAGCAGCACGGGCACCGCGTCGCGGACGTACGACGGGGGCCGGGTGGTCATGTTGGGCCCCCAGTGGGGGGTGACCAGCACGGCGTCCGCCTCGGCGGCCGCGCGGCCCACCAGGTCCGTGAGCCAGCCGGGGACGCCGTGCCGCAGGTCGGCGAGGGCCACCCCGGGCCGGCCGGGGCCCGCCGCGAAGTCCTCCGGGTGGTCGGTGACGCCGATCACCGCCACGCGCGTCCCACCCGCCTCCAGCACGGCGTACGCGCGCGCCGCCGCCTCGTCGGCCCCCGCGCCCACCGCCCGCACCCCGGCCCGGTCGAGCAGGACCCGGGTGTCGGCGAGGGCGTCGTAGCCGTAGTCGAGGGCGTGGTTGTTGGCGAGGGTCACGCAGTCCACGCCCAGCTCCACGAGGACGTCGGCGGCGGCCGGCGGGGCGCGGAAGAAGAACGGCTTGCCCGGCGCGGGCCAGGGCTCGCCGCGGTCGGAGACGCAGCACTCGAGGTTGAGGACGAACAGGTCGGCCCCCGCGACGACCTCGCGGAGCTCGTCCGACAGCAGCGTGGCGGCCTCGGGGGCCTTTGCCAGCCGCTCGGCCACGCCGCGCCCCAGCATGGTGTCGCCCGCCAGCGCCACCGTGATCGGTGCCATCCGGGTCCACCTCCGTCGGTCCCTCCTTCCAGGGTGGCACCGCCCGGGAGTCCGTGGGCTCGGCCGCCTTGCCCGCCTTGCCGGGCTTGGCGGGCTTGGCGGGCCGGCGGTCCCCGGCGAGCCCGCCCGCCTGAGGAGCGCGACACTGGCCCCGGAAGCGCACGACGTCCCCGCCGGCGGAGTCCGCCCCGGCCGGCAGGGTCCGGAAGGGCCCGGGTGAGCGGATGAACGGCCTGATGCCACAGCGGGAGTTCGACTCACTGTTCGACGCGGTCCGGGCGGCGGCCCGGGGCGCGCCGGACGGGCGCGCCGCCTGGGGGCGGGTGACCGGCGAGCAGGTGCGGCGGGCGGCGGGGCTGGTCCGGAGCGGGGCCGTCGTACCGCTGGCCCGGCCGTGGGACACCGCGTCCGGGCCCGACAACGCCCGGCCGGCCCTCCACTACATGTCGGCCCTCGGGGACGCCGAGCCGCCCGAGCCGGCCACCTTCAAGGACTTCATCGGGGCCGACTACCACGGCAAGAGCATCACCCATCTGGACGCACCGGCCCACGTCGCGTACCGCGGGCGGCTGTACGGCGGCGGCGCCGCGCGGGAGCTGATCGACGCCCGGGGGGCGCGCTCCGGGGACGTCGCGGGGCTCGGCGGCCTGGTCACCAGGGGGGTCCTGCTCGACCTGCCCGTCGTGGCGGGGAGCGCCTGGCTGGAGCCGGGGCAGGCCGTACACGCGGCGGACCTCGCCGCCGCGGAGGAGTCCCTGGGCGTGACGGTGGGCGAGGGCGACGCGCTGCTGGTGCGCGTGGGGCGGTTCCGGCGGCGCCGGGAGCTGGGGGCCTGGGACGCCGACGCGGCCTGCGCCGGGCTGCACGTGGACGCCGTGCCGCCGCTGGCCGGGCGCGGCATCGTCCTGCTCGGCGGCGACGGGGACAGCGACGTGCGGCCCTCGCCGGTCGAGGGGGTGCATTCGCCGGTGCACACCCTCGTGGTCGCCGCGCTGGGGGTGCCGCTGCTGGACAACCTCGACCTGGAGGGGCTCTCCGCCGCCTGCGCGGAGGCCGGCCGCTACGCGTTCCTGCTGGTCGTGGCCCCGCTGAACGTCCCGGGCGGCACGGGCTCGCCCGTCACCCCGCTCGCGGTCCTGTGACGGACCGTACGCGACGGGAGCGCTCCGTGGGCTCCGGCGGCCGTCCGGCGGCCCCTGTCGGGCCCCGGACGGCGATTCCAGGCATTTCGGGAAAGTTCTAAAATGGAACACCAGCGCATCCGCCCGTCACCCGAGCGGACGGTCCAAGACGGCATGTGACGGCACACGCGGGACGTGCCGGCGAGGGAAGTGATCCGCATGGGGCTCCTGGCCGAGGACATCGGTCCCGCGCTCGCCCGCGAGCGGTTCCTCGGTGGCGGAGCCGTCGGGGAGGCGGCGGTACGGGACCCGATCCTCAGCTCGTGGGAGCGCTCACGGGCGCTGGGGCTCTCTCCGGACGGCTGCGAACTCCCCTTCACCCAGGAGCTCGACGTGGCCGGCCGCCTCGTCCGCGCGGCCGCGCCCGTACTGGACCGGCTCCAGGCCAGGTTCGCCGGCAGCAGCATGAACGTGGCCCTCGCCGACGAGCGCGGGGCCGTGCTCCAGCGCCGGTTCGGGGACCCCGACATGGTGCGGCGGCTGGCCCCGATCCAGAGCGTGCCGGGGTTCGTCTTCGCCGAGAAGTACGCCGGGACCAACGGCATCGGGCTGGCCCTGGAGGAGCGGCAGCTGATCAACGTCTACGGCGCCGAGCACTTCGCCGAGCGCTCCCAGTCAAACGCCTGTTCGGCGATCCCCATCCGGGACCCCCTCAACGGGCACATCGAGGGCATCCTGTGCTTCGGCTACCCGCGCACCGACGCGGACCCGGCGCTGGACGTCGTCATCCGCCGGGCCGCCGGGGCCATCGAACTGCGGCTGCTGGAGCAGAGTTCGGAACGCGAGCGCTCGCTGCTCCAGGCGTACCTCGACGCCCGGCGGCACGCGCCGGCCGGCGACGGCGCGCTCGGCGACCTCGGCTCCAGCGGGCTGGACCCACGCGACCAGATGATCCTCCGGGAGCGGGCCACCGAGCTGATAGCCGCCGCCCAGCGGGCCGCCGTCGAGGTGCCCCTGCCCGGTGGCCGCCGGGTGACCCTGCTGAGCCGCCCGGTGAGCAGCACCTCCGGCGTGACGGGCGTGGCCATCGAGGCGGTCGTCCCCCGGGGCCCCACGGACCACGACCACCTCTCCGTCCCCGTCGGCGCCGCGCCGGTCCCACGCCACTCCGACGGCCAGGACCTCCTGGCGGCCCCGCCGGACGGGACTCCGGTGCCGGACCACGCGCGCGGCCCCCGCGCGGCGCCCGGGCACACGCCGGGCCGGCTGGTGCTGGTGGGCGAGCCCGGGGTGGGTACGTACGCCGTGGCCGCCCGGCGCCGCCTGGAGCTGCTGTCCGAGGCCAGCACCCGCATCGGCACCACCCTGGACGTGGACCGCACCGCCCGGGAGCTCGCCGAGATGGCCGTCCCTCGGCTGGCGGACTTCGTCACCATCGACCTGCCCGAGGCGGTGCTGCGCGGCGACGAACCCACCGACCCCGGCCGGGACCTCCACCGCTCCGTGGTCCACGGCATCCGCGACGACTGCCCCTTCTACCCCGCCGGGGCCCGGGTCGACCTCCGGCCGACCACGCCCCAGCGGCGCTGCCTGACCAGCGGCCGCACCGTGCTGGAGCCGGACCTGAGGGCCGCCACCGGCTGGATCGACCAGGACCCGGTGCACGCTCGGCGCCTCCTCTGCCACAACGTCCACTCCCTCATCGCCGTCCCGCTCCTGGCCCGCGGCATCGTCCTGGGCGTGGTGAGCTTCTACCGCTCCCGGGACCCGGCCCCCTTCGGCGACGACGACCGCTCGCTGGCGCAGGAACTGGCCACGCGGGCCGCGATCTGCATCGACAACGCCCGCCGCTACACGCGTGAGCACACCATGGTGCTCGCCCTCCAGCGCAGCCTGCTCCCCCACGGCTTCCCCGAGCAGAACGCCGTCGAGGTCGCCCACCGCTACCTGCCCGCCGAGTCCGGGGTCGGCGGCGACTGGTTCGACGTCATCCCGCTCTCCAGCACCCGGGTCGCGCTCGTCGTCGGCGACGTCGTCGGCCACGGGCTGCACGCCGCGGCCACCATGGGCCGGCTGCGCACCGCGGCGCGCAACTTCGCCGAGCTGGACCTCCCGCCGGACGAGGTCCTCACCCACCTCGACAACCTCGTGGGCCGCCTCGACCGGGAGGAGTGCGGCGACGACCCGTCGGCCGGCATCACCGGCATCATCGGGGCCACCTGCCTCTACGCCATCTACGACCCCACCTCGCAGCGGTGCACGATGGCCCGGGCCGGGCACCCGCCGCCCGCGCTGGTCCGCCCCGACGGCACCGTCGGCTTCCCCGACCTGCCCGCCGGACCGCCCCTGGGGCTGGGCGGCCTGCCCTTCGAGACCGCCGAGTTCCTCCTCCCCGAGGGCAGCCAGCTGGTGCTCTACACCGACGGGCTCATCGAGGACCGCGGCCGCGACTTCGACACCGCCCTGGAGGAGCTGCGCCGCACCCTGGCCCACCCCAACCGGCCGCCCGAGGACACCTGCCGGGCGGTGCTGGACGCCCTGGTGCCCGAGCACCCCGCCGACGACATCGCCCTGCTCGTCGCCCGCACCCACACCCTGGACCCCAACCGGATCGCCACCTGGGAGCTGCCCGCCGACCCGTCGCTCGTGGCCTCCGTCCGGGCCGCCGTCACCGAGCGGCTGGCCGCGTGGGGGCTGGACGAGGTCGGCTTCGCCGCCGAGCTGATCCTCAGCGAGCTGGTCACCAACGCCATCCGCTACGGCACCGGCCCCATCCAGGTGCGCCTGCTCTACGACCGTGCCCTGACCTGCGAGGTCGCCGACACCAGCAGCACCGCCCCGCACCTGCGCCACGCCGCGACCACCGACGAGGGCGGGCGCGGCCTGTTCCTGGTCGCCCAGCTCTCCCAGTCCTGGGGCACCCGCTACACCCCCGGCGGCAAGGTCATCTGGGCCGAGTGCCCCCTGGAGGTGCCCGGCGGCAGGACCGCCGCCGTCCCCGAGTTCTCCCTCGCGGACATCGACGACATACCCGCCATCTGACGGCCCCTCCGGCGCCCGGCGCCACGGCGGTCGTAGCATGACCGAAACGCGGTAGCCGGTCCGGAAAGGTCCCCAGCAGCCGACTCCCGGAGACGTCCGTGCACGACACTCCCGACAGCAGCCCTCCCCCGGGCCGCGAACCCCCGCCCCTCGTCCGTATCCGCGGTCTGAGCAAGCGGTTCGGCGGCACCGTCGCGCTGGACGGGGTCGACCTCGACGTCCGGTCCGGCAGCGTCCTGGCCCTGCTCGGGCCCAACGGCGCCGGGAAGTCCACCCTCATCAAGGTGCTCGCCGGCGTCCACCGCGCGGACGCCGGCGAGGTGACCGTCGCCGGGCACCCCCTCGGCACCGAGGCCGCCTCCCGCGCCATGTCGTTCATCCACCAGGACCTGGGCCTGGTGGGCTGGATGACCGTCGCCGAGAACATCGCCCTGGGCACCGGCTACCCGCGCCGCGCGGGCCTGGTGTCCTGGCGGCTCACGCGCCGGCGCTGCGCCGAGGCCCTGGCCGTGGTCGCCGCGCACCTCGACCCGGACGCCGTCGTCGCCCACCTCACCCGGGCCGAGCGCTCCCTGGTCGCCATCGCCCGCGCCCTGTGCACCGACGCCCGGCTCATCGTGCTGGACGAGCCGACCGCCAGCCTCCCGGCCGCCGACTGCGCCCGGCTGTTCGGCGTCCTGCGCGCGCTGCGCGACCGCGGCCACGCGATCGTCTTCGTCACCCACCGGATCGACGAGGTCCACCAGGTCGCCGACGTCTTCGCGGTGCTGCGCGACGGCCGCCTCGTCAGCCGGGGCGCGCTCGCCGGCTACGGCCCCGCCCGGCTGGTGCGCGACATCGTCGGCCACGAACCCGGCGGCCACCTGATCGCCGCCCCGGCCCCGGGCCCGCCCGTCCTGGTCCTCGACGGGGTGCGCACAGCGGGCGCCGGACCGGTCGACCTGCGGCTGCGCGCCGGCGAGATCGTCGGCATGGTGGGCCTCACCGGTGCCGGCCACATGGAGCTGGGCCGCGCCCTCGCCGGCGCCCGGCCCCTGACCGGCGGCACCGCCCTGCTCGACGGCCGCCCGTACCGGCCCGGCTCGGTCACGGCCGCCGTCGCGGCCGGCACCGGCTTCGTGACCAGCAACCGCTGGGAGGAGGGCTGCGCCCCGGAACTGACCGTGCGTGAGAACCTGCTGGCCAACCCCGGGGCGGGCGGCGCCCCGCACTGGATCGGCCCGCGGCGCGAGCGGGCCGAGGCCGCGGCGCTCGTCGCCCGCTTCTCGGTGCTCCCCCCGGACGGCGAGGCGCCGATCGCCGCGCTGTCCGGCGGCAACCAGCAGAAGGTCATGATCGGCCGGTGGCTGCGGCTCAGCCGGCGGCTGCTCGTCCTGGAGGAACCGACCGCCGGGGTGGACGTCGGCGCCAAGGCGGCCATCCACCGCCTGCTCCAGGAGGCACTGGCGGACGGGCCGGCCGCGCTGCTCGTCTCCACCGACTTCGAGGAGGTCGCCGGCGTGTGCCACCGGGCCCTGGTCTTCGTCCGCGGGAGGGTGGCCACGGAACTGAGCGGCGACGGCCTCACCGTCACCACGCTCACCCACGCCGCCTCCGACATCACCGCCCTCACCGGGATGCCCGGATGAGCCCGTCCCGGCACCCCGGTCCGGCCCGCCGGTTCGGGCACCTCGTCGGCGCGTACGGCCTCCTGGCGCTCACCGTCCTGCTGTTCACGGCCTTCTCCCTCGCCCTGCCGGACACCTTCCCCACGCTCGACAACCTCTCCGCCGTCCTGTCCAACCAGTCCATCACCGCCCTCCTCGCGCTCGGCGCCACCGTCCCCATCGTCACCGGCCGCTTCGACCTGTCCATCGGCTACGGCCTCGGCCTCGCCCACGTCATGACGCTGTGGCTCGTCGTCACCCACCAGTGGCCCTGGCCCCTCGCCTGCCTCGCGGTGATCGCCGGCGGCGCGGCCGTCGGCGCCGCCAACGGCACCATCGTCGAGTTCGCCCGGATCGACTCCTTCATCGCCACCCTCGGCACCGGCAGCGTCATGTACGCGTGCACCGGCTGGATCACCGGGGGCGCCCGCATCGTGCCCGGCCCCGCCGGACTGCCCGCCGGCTTCACCGACCTCTACGACTCCCGCTTCCTCGGCCTGCCCGTGGCCGCCTTCTACGTCCTCGCGCTCACCGCCGTCCTCTGGCTCGTCCTCGAACGCCTGCCGCTGGGCCGCTACCTGTACGTCATCGGGTCCAACCCACGCGCCGCCGACCTCGTGGGCATCCCCACCCGGCGCCACGTCATCCACGCCTTCACCGGCTCCGGGCTCGTCGTCGGCATCGCCGGCGTCCTCCTCGCCGCCCAGCAGCGCACCGGCAACCCCAGCGTCGGCATGGACTACCTGCTGCCCGCCTTCGTGGGCGCGCTGCTCGGCTCCACCGCGATCCGCCCGGGCCGCGCCAACGCCCTGGGCACCCTCCTGGCCGTCACCGTCCTCGCCGTCGGCCTCGCCGGCATCGGCCAGTTCGGCGCCCGATTCTGGGTGACGCCGCTGTTCAACGGCGTCACCCTGCTCATCGCCGTCGGCCTGTCCGGCTACGCCGCGCGCCGCCAGCTGCGCCGGCAGCGCGCCGACCCCGTCCGCACCCACCACGACCCGCCCCGGACCACCCCGTGAGAACCGCCGCGGCGCGGCGGCCGGTCGCGGCGACGGCGGTGACGGTCGTCGCGGTCGCCGTCCTCGCCGGGTGCGAGCGCGGCGCGTCGTCCGGCCCCGCGCCGACGGTCACCGCCCCCGCGACGCCCGGCTGCCCCGCCGTGCTGGCCGAGGCGGACGCGGCCGTACGGCAGGCCGAGCGGACGGCACCCGCCTGGGACGGCCCCGTCACCGGCCCCCGCGCGGTGCCCGGGAAGACCCTCGTCTACGTCGCGCAGACCATGACCAACCCCGGCGTCGCGGGCACCGCCGAGGGCGTACGGGAAGCCGCCCGGGACATCGGCTGGGACGTCCGCGTGATCGACGGGCAGGGCACCCCCGCCGGGATCCAGGCGGCGTTCGGGCAGGCCGTCGCCCTGCGCCCGGCCGGCATCGTCATCGGCGGCTTCGACCCCCGGCTGACGTCCCAGCAGGTCGCGCGGGCCCGGGCCGAGCACATCCCGCTCGTCGGCTGGCACGCGGTCGACTCCCCCGGCCCCAGCCGCGACCCCGAGCTCTTCACCAACGTCACCACCCGGGTCCAGGACGTCGCCCGGATCAGCGCCGACTGGGTCGTCTCCCACTCCCGGGGCGACGCCGGGGTCGTCCTCTTCACCGACGGCTCGATCCCCTTCGCCCGCAGGAAGTCCGACCTCATCAGGGAACGCCTCGCCGCCTGCTCCGGCACCCGGCTGCTGGCCGAGGAGAACATCCCCATCTCCGACACCGCCGCCCGCGTCCCCCAGGAGGTCTCCTCGCTGCTCTCCCGCTTCGGCGACCGCTGGACCCACTCCGTCGCCATCAACGACGTCTACTTCGCCGACGCGGCGCCCGCCCTGCGCGCCGCCCGCCGCAAGGGCACCGGCGCCCCCTACAACATCGGCGCGGGGGACGGCGACCCTTCCGCCTTCCAGCGCATCGAGAGCGGCCAGTTCCAGGCGGCCACCGTGCCCGAGGCGCTCACCGAGCAGGGCTGGCAGATCGTCGACGAGTTCAACCGCGCCTTCTCCGGCGCCCCCGCCAGCGGCTACGTCGCCCCCGTGCACGTCGCCACGGCGGCCAACAGCGCGGGGCTGACCTCCTGGGACCCGCCCGGCTACCGGGAGGCGTACCGGAGGATCTGGCACGGCTGACGGAACCGGCGGGGGGACCGGCAGGAGCGGCGGAACGCCAACTCCCTCCACGAGATCCAGGAGGGCTCCCACCTCACGCGTGGCGAGAAGTCGTCGCACGGATATTTCTCACACGAGACGGAGTCCGCCTCCGAGTGACAATGGGCGCCGCCCTCCCGCCGGCCCCACCGGCCGGCGGACGGTGCCCCACCGCGTACGGCCCGGCGGCACGGTCCCGCACGCCGCCGACATCGCCGGCCCCACGCCACGGAAGGATGCCCGCAGTGCCGTACGCCACGTCCCCGGACGGAACCCGCGTCGCCTACCAGGTGCGCGGCGAGGGGGACCCGCTCGTCCTCCTCGCCGGCCAGGCCAACAACCACCACTGGTGGGACGGCGTCCGCGACGACTTCCACACCGCCCGGGCCACGATCACGCTCGACTACCGCGGCACCGGCGACAGCGACGCGCCCGAAGGCCCGTACAGCACCGCCGGGTTCGCCGGCGACGTCGTGGCCGTGCTGGACGAGCTGGGGATCGGCCGGGCCGACGTCTACGGCACCTCGATGGGCGGCCGCGTGGCCCAGCTCCTGGCGGCGGAGCACCCGGACCGGGTCCGCCGCCTGGTGCTCGGCTGCACCTCGGCCGGCGGCCGGCACGGCGTCGAGCGTTCCGACGCCGTACGCCGTTCCCTCGCCGCGCCGGACCCCGGCGCGGCCCGGCGCGCCCTGCTGGACCTGATGTACACCCCGGTCTGGCTCGCCGCCCACCCCACGGGCCACCGCACGCTCGGCGACCCCGGCATGTCCCCGCGCGCACGCCGCGCCCACCTCCTCGCCAGCGACCGGCACGACGCCTGGGACGTCCTGCCCCGTATCACCGCACCCACCCTCGTGCTGCACGGCAGCGACGACCTGCTGAATCCCGCGGCCAACGCGCCGCTGCTCGCGCACCGGATCCCCGGCGCCCGCCAGGTGCCGATTCCCGGGGCGCGGCACGCCTACTTCGAGGAGTTCCGCGCCGTCGCGAGCCCGCTCGTGCTCGACTTCCTCGACCGTGAGGCGAACCGCTCATGACCCCCATCGCCTGAACGTCGCCGGACGCGCGGCGGGCTTGGCGGCCGGCGGGCGCGCGGGGCTGAGGACGGGGGCACGGGCGGGGCGGGGGTCACTTCCTCCGCTCGTACCGGTACAGGGCCCAGCCGGGGAGCCCGAACCAGCACAGCACCAGCCAGGCGACCACCCCGACGACCAGCCAGGGCACCGCGGAGTTGTGGAGGGCGATCCGCAGGATCAGCAACAGCGCCGAGGTGACGGTGGCCAGCAGCAGGACGACGCCGATCAGGGTCAGCCGCGCGGCCCAGGTCACCGTCTGCTCCTTGAGCCGGTGCCCGCTGACGATGCGGTGGAAGGAGACCGGCCCCACCAGGGCACCGGTCGTGGCCGCGCCCAGGACGACCGTGACGACGTAGATGACGCGATCGGTGGGGCCCAAGGTGGCGAAGCGCGGGGTGAAGGCGACGGTGAGCAGGAAGCCGAAGAGGATCTGCACACCCGTCTGGGTGACCCGCACCTCCTGGAGCAGTTCGCTCCAGCGGCGGTCCGCCCGCTGGGCCGGGGACTCGTGGCGCCCGTTGCGCCGCATCTCGCCGGGCGCGTCCGGCGGGTCCGCTCCGGGGTCGCTGTTCATGGAAGGGCGGGTCAGTCCCGGCCCAGGGCCCGCTTCAGCTCGTCCTTGTTCATGTGGGAGCGGCCCTCGATGTTCCGCTGCCGCGCCTCGTTGTAGAGCTGCTCCTTGGTCGGGCCCTGGGCTCCGGAGTGCGAGCGCTGCCCGCCGCGCCGGGAGGAGGACATGTCCTGGAGCGAGGTACGGCTGGCGGTCTTCGACTCGCCCGCGCGGGCGCGCTCCTTGTTGACGGTGCGCGCGGCGATCTCCTCCGCCCGGTCCGTGCTCTCGCCCCGGTCGAGGGCGCTCTCCTTGATGTGCTCGTACTGCCGCTCACGCTTGGCGCTGGAACCCCTGGGCATGCCGTCGTCCTTTCTCTCGTGCGTGCACATGCCCACCGTGGCACCCGCGACACCCGGGCGCAGGGCGGAAGCCGCCGATCGGACGGCCGGCGGGCGACACTGGGACGGCCCGGGAGCGGAGCAGGAGGGAGTCCCACGTGTCACGAGGAGGCGAGGGCTACGACGCCGGGCCCTACGTACCCGAAGGCGCCGGCCTGCGGGCCCTGCGGGACGCGGCGGCCGGCTGCCGGGGCTGCCCCCTGTACCGCGAGGCGACCCAGACGGTCTTCGGCACCGGCGACACCTCGGCGCGGCTGCTCCTGGTGGGTGAACAGCCGGGCGACCAGGAGGACCGGCAGGGCAGACCGTTCGTCGGCCCGGCGGGCGGGGTCCTGGAGCGGGCGCTGGGCGAAGCGGGCATCGACCCCGCGGGCACCTATGTCACGAACGCGGTCAAACACTTCAAGTTCGAGCCGGCGCAGCGCGGCAAGCGCCGCATCCACAAGGCACCGGACCTGAAGGAGATCAGGGCGTGCAAGCCCTGGCTGAGGGAGGAACTGCGCCTGGTCGCCCCCGAGGTCGTCGTGGCCCTGGGCGCGACGGCGGGCAAGGCCCTGTTCGGCTCGTCGTTCAGGGTGGGGCGACAGCGCGGGATGGCCCTGCCCCTCCCACCCCTGGACGGCACCCCGGAGCCCGAGGGCACCCTGGTGGCCACCATCCACCCCTCCGCGGTACTCCGCGCGAGCGACGCGGACCGCACCGCGATGTACGAGGGCCTGGTGACGGACCTGAAGGTCGCGGCGGGGCTGCTGCGCTGACGGCGGCCACCGGCGACGGCCGGGGCGAGAAAACAGCGAGAAGCCGGAGCAAAGGCAAATAAATCGACCAAATAATTGATGCCTATAGTATGCAGGTGCTTTCGCGAATAAACGGCAGAATCGAGCTTGCCGCGGGGCGTCGACCGCGGGCGGTCCTGTGGGCCGCGGTGGGTGTGGCCGCCCTCGGGTTGCTCGTCGCGCTGGAGATCGTCGCGCGTCGCTGTGCCGGGGTACCGGGGCCGATCACCAATCAGGTGCGAGAGGTGATATTCGCCCCCAAACCCGGGCCGCTGTACGGCGGTATGGCGTTGATGATGGTGGTGCTCACCTGGCGGCAGCGGTTCATCGCCGCCGGCGCCGCCATCGGCATCGACGTCGTCTTCGTGCTGGTGCGGTGGGCGGTCGACGCCAAGGTGGACAGCGACCATTTCTTCGGCAACGGCGCGTTGTGGGTGATGCTGGGCTGCGCGGTCATCGCCGTCACGCGCCGCACCGGCCCGGAACGCGCCCTGCTGCTCAAGGGCGTCGGGCTGGGGCTGCTGCTGGTGGCCGGCCGCAAGACCGGTGACACCTGGCTGCTCATCACCTCGAAGACCCGCCCCACGGTGCTCGACCCGTACGTGGCGATGGCCGATCACGCGCTCGGCAACCCGTCGTGGGTGATGGGCCGGCTCCTCAGGGCCACCGCCCCGGTCGGCACCCATGTGCTCGACCTGGTCTACGCCCAGCTCGCGGTGGCCGCGATCGTCGTCGCGCTCTACCAGCTGCGCGACGTGGCGGCCGAGCGCCGCTTCCCGGCCCACCACCTGGTGCGCACCTTCCTGGTGATCGGCCTGCTCGGGCCGGCCATCTACATGATCTTCCCGGTGGTCGGGCCGATCTTCGCCTACGGCCCGGGCACCTCCGGCACCGGCGGCGTCCAGTGGGCGGTGGCCGACCTGTGGCCGCACACGGCCCCGGCGATCGCCACCCCGCACCCGGTGCCGTACGACGGGATCACCCCGCGCAACTGCATGCCCAGCCTTCACACGGCATGGGCCGTCGCGATCTTCATCCACTCCCGCAAGGGCCCGCGCCTGCTCCGCTTCTTCGGCGCGTTCTGGCTGGTCTGCACGCTCGGCGCGACGCTGGGATTCGGCTACCACTACGGCGTGGACCTCGTCGCCGGCGTGGTGTTCTCGCTCACCATCGAGACGGCGCTGCGCGCGTTCGACCGCGGCTGGGACCGGTCGGGCATCCGGCTGGTCGCCTACGGCACGACGGTCTTCGCCACGCTCCTGGCGTGCTACCGCTACCTGCCGATGGAGATGGCCGAGTACCCGTGGCTGTTCGGGCCGCTCCTCATCGTGGCGTTGGCCTCGGTGATCTACGGCTACGTACGGACCACCCAGCGGTGGGAACGGGAACCGGTCGCCGCGCCGGCGCGGCAGCCGGAGCCGCAACCCGAACTGGTGTGAGCCGGACGACCGGGCCGCCGGGGCGAACGCCTCGGCGGCCCGGTCGGTCAGACGGCCGCGCCGACGCGCGCCTGGCTGATGAGCCGGTCCAGCAGCGCGAGCAGGCAGCCGTGGACGTCCGCCCGGGAGCGGGCGTCGAGCAGGAGGACGGGGACGTCCGGGTCCTTCAGGTGCAGGGCCGCCTTGATCTCCTCGGCGGTGTACGGCTGCTCGCCGTCGAAGCAGTTCGCGCCGACGACGAACGGCAGTCCGCGGTTCTCGAAGAAGTCGATGGCGGCGAAGCTGCGGTCCAGCCTCCGGGTGTCGACCAGGACGATCGCCCCGAGCGCCCCGTTCAGCAGGTCGTCCCACATGAACCAGAAGCGTTCCTGGCCCGGTGTGCCGAAGAGGTACAGGACCACTCCGGCGTCGGTGAGGGTGATGCGGCCGAAGTCCATCGCGACCGTGGTCGCCGTCTTGCCCTCGATGCCGTCGAGGTCGTCGACGCCGACGCCCGCGGACGTCAGCCGCTCCTCGGTGCACAGCGGATCGATCTCGGAGATCGCTTCGACCAGGGTCGTCTTGCCGACCCCGAAACCCCCGGCGACGAGGATCTTGACGGGGGACGCTTCCGGCGCGGCGGTGTCAAAGTCGGGCAAGGTTGTCCCTGATTTTCATGAGCAGGTGGACATTGGAGGTCTCGGAGGCGTCCAGCGGCGGCCGGTGGCGGATCAGCCCGCGTTCCAGCAGCTCGCCGAGCAGGACCACCATGGGAGTCAGCCGCATCCGCATCCGGGCGGCGATCTCGGCGACCGCCCGTCCGTTCGGCGACGGGCACATGGCGAGGATCTCCCGCCACTCCGTGGGCAGGCTGCCCTGACCGGGGTCGGAGGTCGCCGTGATCACGGTGTCCATCGTCAGGCCGTGCCGGGACGCGGCCGTACGCCCGTCGGTGAGGGCGTACAGCCGCGTCCGGCGGCGCCGTCCGGGCTGGGGGTCGGCCGTCATGCCGACGCGGGAGCCTGTGCGCGCTCGGGGGTGTCCAGCCACTCGCCGAGCGCCTGGGCGGCGCGGACCGTCTCGCCGCCCAGTTCGCCGAGCCGTGCCTTGCGGGAGGAGACCACGATCAGCGTGCTGCCCGATCCGCACCCGACGATGCACAGGTACCGGTCGTCCATCTCGACGAGCTGGCGGATCACCCCGCCGCCGTCGATCTCCCGCGAGATGGCCTTCATGGTGGACGCGATGCCGGAGGCCGCCGCGGCCACCCGCTCGGCCTGGTCCCGCTCCAGCATGTAGGCGCTGAGTTTGATCCCGTCGTTGGCGAGCAGCACGGCTCCCTGGATCCCCGCGATCCTGCTCAGGTTGTTGTCCAGGATGCTGTAGATCGCATCGTTCTGTGTCGTCGTCATGACTGGTCCCCTCGGAGCTCGAGTTCCACTTGCCTGGTGCCGTCTTCGTAGTCCGCCCAGGCGTCGGCCACCTCTTCGGGCGTGTCGGCGTCCCGGCCCACCGGTTCCTCCGCACGCGGCTCGCGGAGTCGCCGGGTCATATGGGTCTGCGGGACGCGCTCGGGGAGGGCCGGCCGACCGGGGGTGCCCCCGGAGCCGGACCGGGGCGGTGCCTCCGGGGCCGTCGGCGCCGTGTGGCCGGCCTGCCGCACCTGCTCCTTCGGCAGGCGGCGCGGCAGTTCCGACGGCCCGGGAGTGGGGTCGTCCGCGGGGTCGTCCGCGGAGCCGTCCGCCGGGTCACCGGTCCGCCGCCGCGGGACGAGCTTCGGCAGCCGCTCCTCGGCGGGCTGTGACGCGGGCGCGGGCGCGGAGTCCTTCGCCGGTTCCCGCGCCGCGGTGCCCTCCCGGGTCGGCACGAGGTGCTCGCCCGGGACGATCACCACGGCGGACGTCCCGCCGAACGCCGACCGGCGCAGCGTGACCGTCGCCCCGAGCTGGTCGGCGAGGTGGCCGACCACGAAGAGGCCGAGCCGGTGCGCGTTGCTGGCCAGTACGGAGTACGGCGGGGCCGAGTGCAGCCGGCCGTTCATCTCCTCGTACCGCTCGGCGGTCACCCGCGGGCCCCGGTCCTCGATCTCGACGCAGAGGCCGTCACCGACCAGTTCGGACCGGATGGCGACCCTCGCCGTCGGCGGGGAGAAGCGCGTGGCGTTGTCCAGCAGTTCCGCCAGGAGGTGGCTGAGCTGGCTGATCACGCCGGCCTCCACGCTGGTCTCGTCCATGGCGTGCCGGTCGATGCGCCGGAAGTCCTCGACCTCGGCGGCCGCCTCCCGCAGCACGTCGGCGATGCGCATGGGCTCCATGTGCGGGTCGGGGATCTCGCCGCCCGCCAGGATGAGCAGGTTCTCGATCTGCCGCCGCATGCCCACGGTCAGCTGATCGGACCTCATGAGGTCGGCGAGGAGTGCCTCGTCCTGGCCGAAGGCGTCCTGGATGTGCTCGGTGAGGGCGAGCTGCCGGCTGACCAGGTTCCCGGTCCGCGCGGCGATGCCGGAGGCGAACACGCTGAAGCCCTGTCGCTCGTCGGCGAGCTTCTGGTGTCCCTCCACGGATACGGCGACGACCTGGGCGAAGGCGTCGCTGACCCGTCCGACCTCGTCCTGTTCGCCCCTCGGCCGCGGCAGTGCGTCGGTGCCGACGGCCTCTCCGCGCCGGAGGCGGTCCACGATGTCCGGCAGGGTCTCCTCGGCGACCACCACCGTGCGGTCGTGGAGGGAGCGCAGGCGGCGCAGGACCGACCGCGTGGTGAGGACCACGACGGCGACGACCAGCAGGAGGGCGGCACCACTGGCGGCCACCAGCAGGACGACCTGGTTCTCCAGCTCCTCCGCCCGGTCGTCGGCGTTGGCGAGCAGCTCCTGCAGCTCGCTCTCGTTCAGGGTGTTCAGCTGGACGGAAAGGGTGCTGTAGGCCGCCCGCCAGTCGCCGGCGTCCGGCGGCAGCACGACGCCGGAGGAGACGTCCCGGTGCTCGGAGACGACCGCCCTCTCGATGCGGGACTTCGTCTGCCAGGCGTTCGAGGTGAGGATCCGCTGGAGGGCGTCCTGGTCGTCGAGGGGCAGGTCGAGGACGACCGTGTCGTACAGGTAGTTGCCCGCGCCGACGGCTTCGGTGAACTCACTGAACCTGGTGGTCGTCAGCTTTCCGGAGGGGCCCGACAGCGCCAGGATGGAATCCTCGCGGGCCACCACCTCCGCCGCCGAGAACAGGGCCACGAGCGAGGTCGTCTCCTGCGTCAGCCCGCCGTCGTCGACGTGGCTGAAGTCCCCGTAGCAACGGATCGTTCCGCTGATCATGTCGGTGAAGTAGTCGACGGTGTCGTCCGCGCTGCCGTGGCGGGCGTCGGTGCGTTCGCGCTGGGCACCCAGGTCGGCCAGGCGCCGCGTGACGTCGCGGAGGCGGTCCTTCGCCCGGTCGGAGTGGAGCTGGTCGAGGTCCGACGACTTCAGGAACGCGTCCACGGCCCGGTCGGTGGCGGCCCGGCGGCCGCGCAGATCGGCCCCGGACACGGGCATGCCCGACCACCACGCGGCGGTGATCGCGCGTTCGTCCTGAAGCGTGGTCATCAGCTGGTACAGGGGTACGCCGGTCTGCCGGCCGGCCAGTACGTCCTTGCGCAGATGCCGGGACTCCTCCACCGACCGGTCGGAGCTGATGAGGACCTGGACGCCCATCGCCACGGTGGGCACCACCGCGAGCCAGACGAGCAACGTCCGCAGGCGCACGACCCGTCGCCGGCCGCTGCGTGCTCTTCGTGCTCTTCGTATGTGTACCGGCTCGCCCGGGCCCTCGGATCCTGTGGGAGTCATCAGTCCTCGTCAAACACAGCCGGTCGTTTCGGAGTGGGTGCCGATCATAACCAGCCAATTCCCGGAGCATCAGTTGACGAGGAAGAACTGTGCTCCACTCATCGGAGCCGGGCGGCGAACGCCTCGTACGCCCGGTCGTCGAAGAGGACGAAACAGACCTCCTCCACCTCGGTCGGGGTCCGCTCCACCGTCTCCACCGCGATCCGGGCCGCGTCCTCGACGGGCCAGCGGTAGACGCCCGTCGAGATCGCCGGGAAGGCCACCGTCCGCGCGCCCAGCTCGTCCGCCACCCGCAGCGCCTCGCGGTGACAGGACGCCAGCAGCTCCGAGCGGTCCTCCGAAGCGGACCAGACCGGGCCCACCGTGTGGATGACCCAGCGGGCCGGCAGGTCGCCCGCCGGGGTGGCCACGGCCCGGCCGGTGGGGAGGCCCTTGCCGTAGTGGGAGGCCCGCAGGGCGCGGCAGGCCGCGAGGATCTCCGGGCCGCCCGCGCGGTGGATGGCCCCGTCGACGCCACCGCCGCCGAGGAGCGAGGAGTTCGCGGCGTTGACGACGGCGTCGGCCCGCTGCCGGGTGATGTCGCCCTTGACGAGGGTGATGTGGACCATGCCCCCATCATCCCTCCCCCGTCACCGGCCGGCGGGCTTCCCCACCACCTCGATCAGCGAGGCGAGGCTGTCGGCGCCGTGCCCGGCGGCCACCCGCTCGGCGAGCGCGTCGTGCAGCGGGGCCAGCAGCCCGTCCCCCAGGCCCTGGTCGTGGCCGGCCCGCAGGATGTTGCCGAGGCCGTCCAGGTTGACCCGGAGGCTGGAGACGTCGGTCGCGTAGTCGCCCGAGTCGATGGCCGTGGCCAGCTCCGGGAGCAGCCCGCGCATGGCGTCCAGCCACGGCAGCAGCAGCTCCATGAAGCCGGCCGCGCCGGCGTTCTCCGTCCGGACCAGGGCGACGGAGTGGAGGAACCCGGCGAACAGGCCGTACATGCCGGCCAGCATGGCCAGGTCGTGCAGTGCCGCGAGGCCGGCGTCCGCGCCCAGGTAGCGGGGCGTGCCCAGCAGGGCCAGCGTGTCCTCGTACTCCTCGAAGGCGTCCCGCGCCCCGCTGTGGAGCACGAGCGCGTGCGGCGTCCCGATCATCTGCGGTACGGCCATGATGCCGCCGTCGAGGTAGCGGGCGCCCTGGTCCGCCGCCCACGTCGCCATCCGCCGCGCCTGGTCGGGCGTGCCGTTGGTGAGGTTGACCAGCGTCCGGCCCGCCAGTTCGCGGCCGAGGGGGGCGAGGACGGTGTGCGCGGCGTTGTAGTCGGCCACGCACACGACGATCAGCTCGCTCGCCGCCACGGCCTCGGCCGCCGTGCCGGCGAGGACGGCGCCCCGCTCGACGAGGGCGGCGGACCGGGCGGCCGAGCGGTTCCACACGGTCGTCGGGTGACCGTGGGTCAGGAAGGCATCGGCCAGGGCGCTTCCCATCATCCCCAGGCCGATCACGGACACGGGCGTGCGGGTGCGGCCGGGGGTGCGGGGGATCTCGGACATCGCGGTGTTCTCCTTCGTCGCGGTGGGTTACGGGCATCACGATGGCCCGGGCCGCCCTCCGTCCTCTCCCGGTCCGCTCTCCGTCCTCTCTCCGTCCTCTCCCGATCGGGCCGCTCTCCGGTGCGCGGTTACTGTTGCCGCATGCGCTTCGGAGTACTGGGCCCGCTTCAGGTCAGGACGGAGACCGGCGAAGCGGTCACGGTGCCCGGCACCCAGGTGCGCGCCCTGCTGGCCGTCCTCCTCGCCCACGAGGGGCGGCCGGTGACCGCGGACCGGCTCGTCGCCGACCTGTGGGGCGAGGCACCGCCCCACGATCCGCGGGCCGGGCTGCAGACCCGGGTCTGGCGGCTGCGCCGGGCGCTGGAGGCGGCCGAGCCCGGCGGCCGGGACCTGGTGGTCTCGCAACCGGCGGGCTACGCGCTGCGGACCGGCGCCGCCGCGGTCGACGCCGACGACTTCGCCGAGCTGTCCGGCCGTGCGGCGGCGGTCGCGGACCCGCGCGAGCGGGCGGCGCTGCTGGCGGACGCGCTGGGTCTGTGGCGCGGCCCGGCCTACGCCGACTTCCTGGACGAGGAGTTCGTCCGCGGCACGGCCGCCCGGCTGGAGGAGCGGCGCCTGGTGGTGGTGGAGGAGTGGGCCGAGGCACTGCTGGAGGCCGGCGAGCACGGCCGGCTCGCGGGCGAGCTGGCCGACTGGACGGCCCGGCACCCGCTGCGGGAGCGGCTCCACGCCGCCCGTATCCGCGCCCTCTACGGCGCGGGCCGGCAGGGCGAGGCGCTCGCCGTCCACGCCGGGCTGCGCGAACGCCTCGCCGAGGAGCTGGGTGTGGATCCCGGCCCCGGGCTGACGGCCCTGCACCGGGCCGTGCTGCGGCAGGACCCGGACCTGACCCCCGTACCCGCGCCCCGGACCCCGGCCGCCGGCCCTCCCCCGCCGAGTACCAACCTGCCCGCCCCGCTCACCGCGCTCGTCGGCCGGTCCGCGCACGTCGCCGAGGTGGCCGCGCTGCTGGACGCCGGGCGGCTGGTCACGCTCACCGGGCCCGGCGGCGTGGGCAAGACCCGGCTGGCGCTGGAGGTCGCGGCGCGGGCGGCCGGCGACTTCCCCGACGGGGTGTGGCTCGTCGAGTTGGCCGGGCGCGAGGCGGGCGGCGACGCGGACCCGTACGGCACCGGTGACGGAGGCGGCACCGACCGGGTGACCGAGACCGTGAGCACCGTCCTGGGCGTCCGCGACGACGCCCCCGCGCTCACCGGGACCGACGGGTCCGTCTCCCCGGCCGCCCGGCTGGCCGCCGCGCTGCGCGGCCGGCGGACCCTGCTCGTCCTGGACAACTGCGAGCATCTGACCGGCCCCGTCGCCGCGCTGACGGAGACGCTCCTGCGCGCGGCGCCCGGGCTGCGGGTCCTCGCCACCAGCCGGGAGCCGCTGGGCGTCGCGGG
Source organism: Streptomyces sp. NPDC044063 (assembly GCF_056434285.1). NCBI lineage: Bacteria > Bacillati > Actinomycetota > Actinomycetes > Kitasatosporales > Streptomycetaceae > Streptomyces > Streptomyces sp. NPDC044063. The sequence continues at coordinate 50,376 of NZ_JBWKFM010000004.1, read as the reverse complement.
CGAGACCCTCTGGGTGGTGCCGCCCCTGGACGTGCCCGGCCCGGAGGCGGACGCCGCTGCCGTGCTGCGGACCGCGGCCGTCCGTCTGTTCGGCGAACGGGCGCGGGCGGCGGCCCCGGGCTTCGCCGCCACCCCGGGCGACGCGGACGCCGTCGCGGAGATCTGCCGCCGTCTCGACGGCCTTCCGCTGGCCCTCGAACTCGCGGCCACCCGGGTCAGGGCACTGGGCGTGCGGGCGCTGGCCGAGCGGCTCGACGACCGCTTCCGGCTGCTGGGCCCGGGGCCGCGCGGCGGCCCGGCCCGCCAGCGGACGCTCCGGGCGGTCATCGACTGGAGCTGGGAGCTGCTGACGCCGCCCGAGCGGACGGTGCTGCGCCGGCTGTCCGTGCACGCCGACGGCTGCTCGCTCGACGCCGCCGAGGCCGTGAGCGCCGGGGAGGACGTACCGCGGGAGGAGGTGCTGGGCGTCCTGGCCCGGCTGGTGGACCGCTCCCTGGTCGTGGCGGCCGAGGACGCGCGCGGCCCGCGCTACCGCCTGCTGGAGTCCGTCGCGGCCTATGCCGCCGAACGGTTGCGTGAAGCGGGCGAGTCGGCGGCCGTACGAGCCCGGCACACGGCCCACCATGTCGGGCTCGCGGAGCGCGCCCTGCCGGGGCTGCGCGGCCCGGAACAGCGGCACTGGCTCGAACTCCTGGACGGGGAGGCGGCCAATCTCCACCGGGCGCTGACGACGGCCGTACGCGAGGGCGACGCGGCCTCGGCCCTGCGCCTGGTGAACGCGCTGGCCTGGTACTGGTACCTGCGCGGCCGGCGCGGCGAGGCCCGGCGCGCGCTGGACCTGGCGCTGTCGGCCCCCGGCGGGGCCCCGGCCGCCGCGCGCGCCGAGGCCACCGCCTGGCGCACGGGCATGGCGTTCCTGGAGGGCTCGGTCCTGGAGGGGGAGACGCCCCACCCGGCCGGGGAGGACGTCGACGACGACGTGCCGGACACCGCCCGCTGGTTCGCCGGCTTCGCCCGTACCGGTCACGGTGATCCGGCCGGCGGCGAGCGGCCCGTGGCCCGTGCCCTCGCGCGGTTCCGGGCCGCCGGGGACCGCTGGGGGACGGCGGCCGCGCTCCAGGCCCGTGCCGGACACGCCCTGCTGCGCGGCGACCTGGCCGCGCTGCGCCGGGACGGCGAGGAGGCGGCCGGGCTGTTCCGCGCGCTCGGCGACCGCTGGGGCCGGCTGCGGACGGCCGGGCTGCTGGCCGTGCTGGCGGAGGTCACGGGCGACTACGCGGAGGCGGACCGGCTCCGCCGGGAGGCGCTGGCGGACGCCGAGGAGCTGGGGCTGTGGGTGGAGGTGGCCGACGCGCTGGGCGGTCTGGGCCGCATCGCCCTGCTGTCCGGGGACCACGCGGCGGCGCGGCGCTTCCACGAGCGCTCCCGCGCCGTGGCGGTACGTCACGCGTACCGCAGGGGTGAGCAGTTCGCCGAGGTCGGCCTCGCGCTGGGGGCGCGGCGCGAGGGCCGGCCGGAGGAGGCCGAGGCGTATCTGCGCCCGTGGCTCGACTGGTGCCGCGCGGTGGACGGGAACCCGGGCAGCGCGCTGATCCTGGCCGAGCTGGGTTTCCTCGCCGAGGGGCGCGGTGCCGCCGGCGAGGCGGCGGCCCTGCACCGGGAGGGCTTCGCCGCGGCGCGCGGCTCCGGCGACCCCCGGGCGCTGGCGCTGGCCCTCGAAGGGCTGGCCGGCGCGGAGGCGCTGGCGGGCCGGCCCGGGCCGGCGGCGCGGCTGCTGGGGTCGGCGGCGGCGGCCCGGGAGGCGGCCGGGGCACCCCTGCCGCCGGGCGAGCGGGGCGATGTCGACCGCATCGGTGGCGCGCTGCGCGAGGCGCTGGGCGAGCGGGGGTACGCGGAGGCGTTCGCGGCGGGCCGGGCGCTGGACCCGTACGCGGCGCGGGCGCTGGTCGGCTACGAGGGGGCCGAGGCGGGCGAGAACGCCGCGCGGTAGGCGCGGGGGCTCGTCGACAGGCGGGCGGCGAAGTGCTGCCGCATGGTCACCTCGCTGCCGAAGCCCGCGCGCCGGGCGACCTCGGGCATGGCCAGGTCGGTGCGTTCCAGCAGCTTCTGGGCGGCGGCCAGGCGCTGGTCGAGGAGCCAGCGGGCGGGCGTGGTCCCGGTGCCGGCCGAGAAGTGGCGGGCGAAGGACCGCGGGGACATGCCGGCCCGGGCCGCCAGGTCGCCGACGCTCAGGGGCTCGTGGAGGTGGCGCAGGGCGTACTCCCGTACCAGGGACAGGGCGTCGGCGTCACGGTCCTCGGGGACGGTGGGCCGCTCGATGAACTGGGCCTGGCCGCCGGTGCGGAAGGGCGCGGTGACCATCGAGCGGGCGATGGTGGCGGCGGCCTCCGCGCCGTGCCCGGTGCGCACGAGGTGGAGGCAGAGGTCGATGCCGGCCGCGGTGCCGGCGGACGTCCACAGCGGGGCGGACGTGTCCGTGGGGGCGTCCGCCGTCGCGTCGAGGAAGAGGGCGTCGGGGACGACGGTCACCCGGGGGTGCTCGCGCCGCAGCAGGTCCGTGAGGGTCCAGTGGGTGATGGCGCGGCGGTCGTCGAGGAGCCCGGCCTGGGCGAGGGCGAACGCCCCCGCGCACAGGGCGGCGACCGGGGTGCCGCGCGCGTGGGCGCGGCGGAGGGCGTCGAGGACGGGCGGCGGGACCGGCGCCAGCGGGTCCACCAGTCCGGGGACGACGACGAGGTCGGCCCGGTCGAGCCAGGCGAGGGTCCGGTCGGGGGCGAGGCTGAGCCCGCCGGGCATGGGCACGGCGCGGTCGTGGTCGGCGGCACAGCGACGCAGTTCGAAGGCCGGGACGCCACGGTCCGTACGGTCCGCGCCCCAGACCTCGGTGATGACCGAGACGTCGAAGGAGCGGATGTTGGGGAAGGCAACCAGGGCGACGCGGTAGGGCGGCATGGCCGCAGTATGCCGCCCGGAGCCCGCTGGCGGAAAGCCATCGATCCTCGGCAGTCCTGCCACTGTCGGGGGTGGCCGCCCGGCGGCAGGATCATGGTCATGGACAAGCGAGAGATTCACCGCGACGCGGCACTGGTCGTCATCGACGTGCAGAAGGGCTTCGACGAGGCCGGGCACTGGGGTCCGAGGGACAACCCGGACGCGGAGGCCAACATCGAGGCACTGATCGACGTCTGGCAGGCCACCGGCCGCCCCGTGGTGTTCGTACGGCACGACTCCCCCAGCCCCGGCTCGCCGCTGCGCCCGGGGCAGGAGGGGAACGACTTCAAGGACTTCGTCGAGGAGCGGCGGGGCCGGGGCACGGCCCCGGAGCTGCTGGTGACGAAGACGGTCAACTCGGCGTTCTACGGCACGCCGGACCTGCGCGAGTGGTTCGAGGCCCAGGGGATCCGGCAGTTCGTGGTGACCGGCATCCAGACCAACATGTGCGCCGAGACCACGGCCCGCATGGGCGGCAACCTCGGCTACGACGTGTTGTTCGCGCTGGACGCCACCCACACCTTCGACCTGGAGGGGCCGGACGGATGGCGGCTGACCGCCGGGGAGCTGGCCCGGGCCACGGCCGTGAGCCTCCACGGCGGCGGCTTCGCACGGGTCGTGACGACGGCCGCGCTGGTCGAGGCCGCCAAGGCCTGACCGGGCCCGGTGGGGGGGGGGGGGGGGGGGGGGGGGGGGGGGGGGACCCCCCCCCCCCCCCCCCCCCGGGGGGACCGGACACCCACCCCCCCCCACAACCACCCCCCCCCCCTCCCCCCCCCCCTCCCCCTCCCCCCCCCCCCCCCCCCCCCCCCCCCCCCCCCCCCCCCCCCCCGCCGTGGGAACCGCGCGCCGCCCGGACTCCTCCCGGGAGCCGGCCCGCGCCAGGCCGGCCCTGTTGAAGAGGTACGAGCCGGCCAGCACACCGGCGATCACGAGGAGGCCGCCCCCGAGCTCGTGGGACGTGGGCGTACGGCCCTCCCACACAAGGTTGAACACCGCGCCGAACACCGCCTCCATGCCGATCACCGGGCCCATGACCGTGGCCGGCAGCCGGCGCGAGGCGATGTTCCAGAACCATGTCGCGCACCACGACCCGAGCACCGCCAGGGCCACGCACCACAGCAGGAACGGCCACAGCCGGCCGGCGTCCGCGAACGGCGACGGCCCGTCGCCCGACCGGGCCAGCGGCAGCAGGAACAGCGAACCGCCGAACGCCCCGAGGCCGATGCAGGCCGTCCAGGTGGTGTTGCCGGGGGCGGGCCGGGCGCGCCGCAGGGCCCACCGGTTGACGATGACGAAGTAGGACCAGGCGACGCAGGCGAGGACGCCGAGGACCACGCCGGCCGTCGCGTCCCGATCACTCCCGGAGCGGTCGGCGGACGAGCCGCCGTTCACCAGGAGCAGCCCGGCGGAGATCACCACGACCGGCAGGAGCAGCCGGCGCCACGGCAGGACCTTCTCCAGGGCGTTGGAGGCCAGCGTGACCAGCAGCGGGATCAGGCCGGTGAGGGTGGACGCGAGCACGCCGCCGCCGATCGCGGAGGACAGCGACAGCAGCAGGTAGAAGCCGATGTACCCGACGATGCCCAGGTGGGCGGCCAGCAGCGCCTGCCGGGCGCCCAGGGCCCGCGCCTCGTGCCGGTGCGCCACCAGGACGGCCAGGGACACCAGCCCGAAGACCGCGTACCGGCCCACGACCAGGTAGTAGACGTTCACGGGGGCGACGGCCGCCGGCCCCAGGAACGTGAAGCCCCACAGGGCCGTCGCCATGAGCGCCGCCAGCAGGCCCACCCAGTACGCGCGCGCCGCGCCGCCCGTCATCCCGTCACCTCTCCGCCGCCGTGCCGCTCCGTCACCGTGCCGGGTGATCAGCCTATTCCCGCCGGTCACGCAGCTCCGCCCCGATCGCCCGCACCTGGTCGACGAGGAAGTCGAAGTCGGCGAAGGCGGTGCGGTGGTTGTTGTCGGCCACGCGGAGCACGAACTTCCCGTCGATCACCGTGTGCGAGGGCATCGCCAGGCCCTCGGTCTGGAGCCGTTCCAGGACGCCCCGGTTGACGCGGTCGGCGGCGGCCGGGTCAGCGCCAGGCCACACGTACCGGAAGCAGGCCACGTTGAGGTCGCCGTGCGCGACGAGTTCGAGATCGTCGGCCGCCTCGACGAGCGCGGCCAGATGGGCGACCTGCGCGATGTTGGCGGCGATGCTGTCGGCGAACGCCTGGACGCCGTGGGTCTTCAGCGCGAACCACACCTTCAGCGCCCGGAACCGGCGGGACTGCTCGATCCCCCGGTCGGAGAACGCCAGCGGGTACGACGCCGGGCCCGCCGTCGTGGTGCTGATGTAGTCCGCGCTGGAGCTGAACGCGGCCTCCAGCGCGCCGTCGGCGCGCGTCAGCACACAGCTGACGTCGAACGGCATGTAGAGCCACTTGTGGAGGTCGAGGACGAGCGAGTCGGCCTCGATGAGCCCGGCGAGCAGGGGGCGGTGGGAGGGCAGGAGCTGGGCGAACGCGCCGAACGCGCCGTCCACGTGGTACCAGAGGCCTTCCTCCCGGGCCACCGCCAGCAGCTCGTCCAGCGGGTCGATCGCGCCGGTGTTGACGGTGCCGGCGTTGCCCACCAGGCACAGCGGGCGCAGCCCCGCCCGGCGGTCGTCCCGGATCGCGGCGCGCAGCGCGCCGACGCCGATCCGGAAGTCGCGGTCGACCGGTATCGCCCGGAAGAAGCGGCGGCCGATGCCGAGCAGTTCGACGGCCTTCTCCACGGAGTGGTGGGTCTCGGTGGAGCCGTAGACGGTGAACTGCGTGCCGGCCGCCACGGCGCCCTTCTCCCGGAAGCCGGCCACCGGCGAGAGCGCCTCCCGTGCCGCGGCCAGCGCCGTGACCTGTCCCATGGAGGCGCCGCTGGTGAGCAGCCCGGAGCCGCCGGCGGGCCAGTCCAGGGCCTCCTGGAGCCAGGAGATCACCTGTTGCTCGACCATCATCGCGGCGTTCTCGCCCGAGCCGAGGGTGCAGTTGATCACCGAGGCCAGCAGGTCGCCGTAGGCCGCGACGGGCACGCCGGAGCCATTGGCCCAGCCCCAGAAGCGGGGGTGGGTGTTGCCGCGCGGGAAGGGCTCGATCGTCGCGCGGAACTCCTCGTACACCTCGGCCGCCGGCCGGCCCTCGGTGGGCAGCCCGGTGCGGAACCCGGCCCGTATCTCCTCGGGGACGGGACGCCACACGGGCCGGTCGCGGAGCCCGGCGAGGTGGTCCACGACGTCGTCGACGATCCGCCTGCCCAGGGCCCGGAACTCCTCCCAGTCGGCGGGGTCCAGAGCGGGGTCGGTGTGCATGTCGTCCTCTTCTCGGAAATCTCTGTGCGCCCGCCCCGGCGGGTCAGGCGCGGGAGACCGCCGGCAGCGGGGCGGGGGCGCCGGCGGTCCGGGTCCCGGCCGTGAAGGCGGGGAAGCGCTCGGGGTGGTAGAGCAGGTGCATGGGGTGGTCCTCGCCGCGCAGCGAGGCCAGGACGGCGCGGGCCGTCGCGGGCGCCTGGGCGAACCCGCCGGTGTTGTGGCCGCCGTTGACGACGAACAGGCCGTCGTCGGCGGTCCGTTCGGCGTGGTAGAGCCCCAGCGAGGTGGCGGTCCAGGGGCGGACGCAGTACGTGAACGCGTAGTCGTCCCGGATCGCGGACGGGGTGCGCGGCCCGGGCCGGTCCGGGAAGAGGCGTTCGACGGTGTCGGCGATGCCCCGGCGGATCGCGGTGAGCTGGCGTTCGTCGGCCTCGGTGGTCGCGCCCGTGTAGCCGTAGCCGGAGCCGACGACGAGAATCTCCTGGCCGTCGGCGTCCACCGCCACCGTCACATTGGCGTCCTCGGTCACATGCCCGCGCCGCCCGACCTTGAGCGAATGGCGCAGGCGCGCACCGCCGTTGCCGACCCGCGCCCAGCCGCCCAGCACCCCGTGGATCTTTCCCTCGCACGGCGTGCCGCGCAGCAGTTCATGTCCGTAGACGCCCGGGGAGACGACGACGTGCGCGCCGGCGGGCACCGGCACCGGGCAGTCGAGGCCGGTCACCGTCCCGGACGGGTCCCGGCGCACCGCCGCGACCTCGGTGTCCCAGTGGAAGCGGACGCCCCGGGCGGTGAGCCACGCGACGACCCGGTCGGTGAACTTGTGCACGTTCAGCGTGAAGCCGGGCACGAACAGCCCGCCGGCCAGCGTGCCGTCGCCGAGCGGCCCGGCGAGTCCGGGGACCTCCCGCGCCAGCTCGTCCGGCGAGGGTTCGCGCAGGACCGCGCCGAGGGCGCGGTGCCGGGCCCGCGCGGCCTCCAGGTGCGCGGGGTCGCTGTACACCCGCAGGATGTCGTCGGTCAGGACGACGTCCTCGAACAGTCCGGGGTGCCGCTCGCGCAGCAGGTCCCACTCGACGCCCGCCTCGGCGGTCAGGGAGAAGACGTCCTCGGTGTACGCGCGGGCCAGCCAGGAGGGGACGCTCTCGAACTCGTCGATCCAGGCCCGTTCCTCGCGCGAGAAGGTGTGCGGCTCGCGGGCGAGCCAGCCGTGCCGCTCGACGGTGTGCCGGAACCAGTCGGGCGCGCGGCCGTGGAAGTCCTGGTTGTTGTAGACGTCCATCTCGGTGAACGTGAACATCCGGGCGTCGTCGCCCCCGTGGGTGCAGCCGTACGCCTCCCACTTGGCGGTGCCGGGCTCCGGGGAGCGGTCGAGGACGGTGACCCGGTGGCCGGCCTCGGTCAGGTACAGGGCCGTGACCAGGTTGACGACGCCGGCGCCGATGAGGACGACGGGGGCCGGGCCGCCGCCGGGCTCCGCGGCGGGCGGCGCCGGGCGGGACAGCGCGGCGTGCCGTTCGCAGCGGGCCAGGGCGGTGGCGATGGCCCGGAGCCCGCCGTCACCGTCGTGGCGTAACTCCGTGAGTCCGGTGCCGTTGTGGGGCGCCATGGGGTCGGGGCCGGTGGCGTACGACAGGACGGCGGCGCCGGGGACGTCGCGCTCCCAGCGGCGCAGGAGCTCGTCGTCCGGCCGCCGGGTGGTGACGAGGGCCGTGGCGCCGTGCCGGAGCAGGGCGTCGAGCAGCCGCTCGCCGGGGGCGGTGTCCAGGTCGGGGGCGTGCACGACGTTGCCGGGGCGCAGGAAGTCCGTCGACCCCAGTCCGGGGTGCGGGAGGGTGAGCAGAATCTTCATCTCGCGGGGAGTCCTGTTCTGCAGTTCTGCGAAAGGTGAGTCTGCGGGAGGGTAGGGGCCCGGTTGCGCGGTCGCCGCGGCGGCCGGGCGGTCAGTGCCGCGCGCCGCCGAACGGCGGGGGCACGCGCCGCATCCGCAGCCGCGGACCGTCCGGCCCGCCGGGGAGGATGCCGGCGCCGGTCCAGCCGTCCCGGAACGCGTCCTCCAGCTCGCCGGTGGCCGAGAACGGCACGGTCGTCTCCGCGGCCCCCGGGTCGGCGGCGGGCCATCCGGCGGGGTGGGGCCGGTAGAGCAGGAACCGCAGCCGCCCGCCGAACTTCCGTACGAGGTCGACGGGCCGGAAGCCGGCCTCCATCAGGGTGCGCACCCCGTGGGGGTTGGCGGGTGAACTGGTGGCGAACAGATGCCGGACGTCCGTGTCCGCCAGGTCGGCGAGGGCACGGCGGTTCATCCGCCCGGCGAGCCCGTGGCCGCGCCACCCGGGCAGGACGGCGACGGTGTCCCAGTGGCCGACCCGGTGGTGCTCGGCCGGCGGCAGCGCCGAGTCCTTGGCCAGGTTGAACGCGCGGTCGCGCGGAAAGTAGACCATCCGGTAGGCCACGGCCTCGCCGTCGTGCAGCACGGCGTAGCAGCGCCCGCCGTCGGCGAGGCAGTAGGCGATGAACTCGGGTGTGCTGGTCTGGAAGACGGTTCTGTCGGGCAGGGCCGCGTGGACCGTCTCCTGGAGCCGCAGCAGCAGACCGAGGTCCTCGGGGCCGAGCCTGCGGACGTCGAACGCGCGGGCGTCGGTGGTCATGACGCGCCCGCCGCTCTCACGAACGCCGCGATGACCGGGTCGGGCCGGTCGTCGCCCTCGTCGTCGACGGGGAGCTCCGGATGCCACAGGACGCCCACGGTCCACGCGTCCCCCTCGCGTTCGATCGCCTCCGCGAGGGTGTCGTCGGACCGTGCCGTCACCCGCCAGCGGCCGTCGCCGGGGGACGGCTCCGCCAGCCCCTGGTGGTGGTACGAGGTGACCTTCAGCGTCGGTGTCCCGTAGGCCCGGGCCACCCTGCTGCCCTCGGCGAGGGAGACGGAGTGCCGGGCGGTCTCGGTGAGGGACGTCCGGTGCGCGACGAGTCCGCCGTTGACGTCGGGGATGTGGGGGATCAGGGCGTTGCCGGTGACGGTGTGCAGCACTTGAGCACCACGGCAGATGCCCAGCGTGGGGAGCCCGTTGTCGATCGCCTCCCGGGCCAGCCGCGTCTCGAACACGTCGCGCCGGGGGTGGTAGGTGTAGCCCTCCTGCCGGGTGGTGCCGAGGCAGTGGGCCGGATCCATGTCCTCGCCGCCGGTCAGCATCAGACCGTCGCACTCGCGCAGGTAGGAGGTGGCGAGCCCGGCGTCGGCGCAGGGCACCACGATCGGCAGCCCGCCCGCGCGCAGCACCTGGTCGACGTAGCCCTCATGGAGGCTGTGGCTCCGGATCGCCGGACGGAAGCGCGAGGTGATCCCTATCCGGGGCCTCATGAACGCCGTCCCCGGCGACCGGCGCGGATCACACCCATCTCCCCCAACTCCCCCTGAGAACCCGTGCGAGCGAGCTCACGGCGCGCGGACGCCGTGGGCGATCGGCTGGCACGCTAACCGAGCCCTCGCGCATCACGCAATGTCAATTGAACACGCGCGCGAGGGCCGTCGGCGGCCGCCCGCCACACCGCGGGGATCGTCGCCGAGGCGGCCCCGGACATGGAACACTCGGAGGCGATCGACGTGCCGCCGACCACCAGTTCACCGGTCCGGTACGGGACTTCGTCCCGGCCGCCGGCCTCCCGACGACGGAAGGGACGACACGAACCGATGAGCAGGACCATCCGCAGGGCGGTGATCCCCGCCGCGGGGCTGGGCTCCCGGCTGCTGCCGCTGACCAAGGCGATTCCCAAGGAGATGCTGCCCGTCGGCGACAAGCCGGTCATCGAGCACACCGTGCGCGAGCTGGTGGCCTCCGGCATCACGGACATCACCATCGTGGTCTCCGGCGGCAAGGGCCTGATCCAGGACCACTTCCGCCCCGGCCCCGGCCTGGTCGAGCAGTTACGGGCCGAGGGCAAGAACGACCACGCCGACGCGGTGGAGGAGGTCGCCGAGCTCTCCCGCCGCGGCCACATCACCTACCTCGACCAGCACGGCCCCTACGGCAACGGCACCCCGGTCCTCAACGCCGCCCGCCACTTCGGCGACGAGCCGTGCCTGGTGCTGTGGCCGGACGACGTGTTCGTGGCGGAGGTCCCCCGCGCCCAGCAGCTGATCCGTGCCTACGAGGCGACCAGTTGCCCGGTGCTCGCCCTGCTGCCCATGGACCCGGCCGACTCCGTGCGTTACGGCGTGCCCGTGGTGAAGGAGGACCTGGACGACGGGCTGCTGAGGATCACCGGCCTGATCGAGAAGCCCGACGCGGCCGAGGCCCCGTCGGCGTACGCCGCCATCGGCGGGTACGTGATCACGCCGGGCGTGGTGGAGGAGCTGCGGGAGCAGACGCGGCGCTGGTACGAGCACCGGACGGGCGAGGTCTATCTGACGGACGCGATCAACGCCTACGCGGCCCGCCGGGCGGTCTACGGCCAGGTCATCCAGGGCCGCTGGTACGACACGGGCAACCCGGCCGACTATCTGGTGGCCCAGTTCGCCCACGCGCTGTCCCACCCCGAGTACGGCCCCCTCCTCCGGCAGCTGGCGAACGGCACCTCCGGCGGCGGCCCGGCGGACTGAACCGGTCAGCGCCGCTCGTCCCGGGGGCTCACCAGCAGGCGGATGTCGTCGGCCGCCCAGAGGACGAACCGTTCGACCGGGATCACCTCGTGGCCCGGCACGGGCCGGAAGCGGAAGCGCTTGAGCAGGACGGCCAGGATCAGCTCGGCCTCGACCATGGCCAGGCCCGCGCCCTCACAGCTCCGCGGTCCGAGGCCGAAGGGGAGGTAGGCCAGCCGCGGCCGCCGGGCCACCTCCTCCGGGGTGAACCGCTCCGGCACGAACCGCTCGGGCTCGGGCCAGTGGGCCGGGTTCATGTGCACGGCCCGGAAGGGGTAGAAGATCGTCGTGCCCACCGGGATCGTCCACTCCCCCAGCGCGAGGGGCTCGGTCGTCTCGCGCGCGCCGTACGGACCGGGCGGGTAGAGGCGCATGGCCTCCTTGAGGACCATGTCCAGGTAGGTGAGCCGGCGCAGATCGCCGTACGCGGGTGCCGCCCGGTCACCGAGCACGCGGTCGAGCTCGGCGGCGACGCGTTCGGCCGCCTCCGGATGCCGGCTCAGCAGGTGGAGGGTCCACGAGACGGCGACCCCGGTCGTGTGGTGGGCGGCCAGCATGGCCACCATCACGGTGTCGCGGATCCGGGCGGGACTCTCGCCCGCCCCGACCAGCGCCCCGATCAGATCGCTCCGGTCCGGCCGGCCGCCCGACCGGTGCGCGTCGACCACCCGGTCGACCATCGCCCTCAGGTACGCGAGCGCCTCCCCCTTCCCCGGACGGCCCAGGTGCGCGGTGAGCACCTCCTCGAACGCGGCGACGGCGCCCTCGGGGTCCACGGCGTCGCCGCCCAGCGCGTAGGCGCAGATCATCCGCAGCGAGAGCGTGGTGAGGTCCTTCTGCGAGGCGACGGGCTCACGGCCGGCCTGCCGCGCCCAGCGGTCGGCGAGCTCGGTCGCCAGCGCGGTGAAGCGGGGGAAGTGCCGTTCATGGGACGGGCGTCCGGCCAGCACCGAGAGCAGCAGACGCCGCCACGGGGCGTGCTCCTCGGCGGGCATCACCTGGAGGTTGCCCGTCTCGAAGAGCGGTTCCAGGAACGCGAAGAGCCCCTCGGGCCGCTCGTCGAGGTGGGCCGTGGCCTCCAGCAGCACCGGATCGGCGACCGACACGGCGTTCTCCGCACCGGGCAACTGGAGCCGTACGACGGGCCCGTACTCGGCATGCACCTGTAATGAGTAAGCGTGGAGCCCGCCCGCCGCCGCGATGGCACCGGCGCCACCGTCCGCCCGGGGCTCCGGTCCGGGAATGTCCTTCACCGCCGCGCCTCCTCGCCGTCTCCCCAGCAGTATCGGCGAACGGGACCGGCAGCCGCACCGGTCCCGTTCGCGTGCGTCAACGCCTCAGCACCTGGTGCCGGGGCTGGACAGACCACCGTCGTCGAGGCGGGCGTTGTAGACCCAGCCGTCGAAGTTCCGCCCTCCGACGCGGACGTGGGTCCACTTGTTACCGGAGGAGTTCTTCACCCAGCAGTGGTAGTACAGCGGCACATTGGTGTCGACCACGAAGGCCGTCCCGCAGTCGTCGCTGGGGCCGGTGCGCAGGAAGGCACTGGCGCCACGGGCAGTGCCGATGGCACCGGACTTGTCGGACCAGCCCGGATGCGTGCACGACTGGGCGCCGGTGGGCGCGGCGCCGGCCTGGGGAGCCGAGAGTGCGACGGCCGCGGACGCCGCCAGCAGCGGCGTCACGGCAGCGGTGAGGATCTTCGCCTTGGTTCGGGTGGAACGCATGGGTCACCCCTTTGCTCGGCGGGCAGCCGGTGCGGCTGCCGCGAATGCATTCGAGGATGCGACACAAACGCGGGCGAGTGGTGGGTGCGCAGCCCACCTGACCGAAACATGACACCACCTTCCACCAGCGACAACTCCCTCACCCGGAAGCGGAGTTCAGTTTCCCGGAAGGGGTTGCCGCCTGTGCCTTCAGGGCGACGAGAAGGGGGCTCCGGATTCCGCTGCGAACAGTGTTCGCATTGACCGGATCCTTGTGGTCACCGGCAGCCGGAGCGGGCCGCCGACAGCCCGTCGAGGACGCGCTCGAGTCCGTAGGCGAACTCCTCGTCCCGGGCCCGCCACCGGTCCCCGGAACCGTCGGCTCCCTCGGCGGCGGCGTACGAGGCGTAGAGCTCGCGCAGGCGCGGGAAGGACTCGACGGCGCGCCCGGCGGCCGGCAGCATCTCCCGGCTCCACTCCTCCTCCGACATCCCCCTGCGGGTCAGCGCCGTGAGCCACGCGGCCTCGGCGGCCGTCATGCCGACGACGTAGGCGACGAGTACGGTCGTCGCCCGGTTGGCCTCCCGGAGCGAGAAACCCGCGGCTTCGAGCACGGCCAGCATGTCCTCGGACGGGCGCATGACGTTCCGGCCGAAGTACACCGTGCCGACGCCACCGATGATGCCGGCGCTCCAGGGATGGCGGAGGATCACCGTGCGCATGGCGTGAGCGGACTCGACGACGACGTCGCGCCAGGCGGCCGGATCGCCGGCCGCCGGGACGTGGAATTCGGCGAACACCTCGTCGAGGACCAGTTCGAGCAGCTCGTCCTTGCCGGCCACATGACGGTAGAGAGAGCCCGCGCCGGCGTCCAGCCGCGCACCGAGTTTGCGCATGCTCAGGCCCTCGATGCCCTCGGCGTCGAGCAGCCGGATCGCCTCGGCCACGATCTCCTCCCGGCTCAGCCCCTGCCGCCCCCGGCCGTCACGCCGGGGACGACCGGGGGGCACGGAGGTCTGCTGGTCACCGATCGGCATGGGAGAGCTCCTCTCGCAGGGCCCGCACAGCCTAACCACCGCTCGCGCGCCTGCGGTTGCCTCATCCTCCGCTCCGGCCTCAGTATCCTGGGGCCATCACGCTGAGTAGCCCCAACCGTCATCGAAGGAGCCCACCGTGAAGATGCTCATCAATGTCCCCGAGACCGTCGTGCCCGACGCGCTGCGCGGGATGGCCGCCGCGCATCCCGAGCTGACGGTGGACGTGGAGCGGCGGGTCGTGGTGCGGCGGGACGCGCCCGTGGCGGGGAAGGTGGGGCTGGTGTCGGGCGGGGGCTCCGGGCATGAGCCGTTGCACGCGGGATTCGTGGGGCCGGGGATGCTGGACGCGGCGTGCGCCGGCGAAATTTTCACGTCGCCGGTACCGGACCAGATGGTGCGGGCGGCGGCAGCGGTGGACAGCGGTGCCGGCGTGCTGTTCATCGTGAAGAACTACACGGGCGACGTCCTGAACTTCAACATGGCCGCCGAGCTCGCCGAGGACGAGGGTATCCAGGTCGCGAGCGTGCTGGTCAACGATGACGTCGCGGTGACCGACAGCCTCTACACGGCGGGCCGGCGCGGCACCGGCGCCACCCTGTTCGTGGAGAAGATCGCGGGGGCGGCGGCCGAGCAGGGCGCGCCGCTGGAGCGGGTGGAGGCGATCGCGCGCCGGGTGAACGAGGCCTCGCACAGCTTCGGTGTCGCCCTGGCCTCCTGCACCACCCCGGCCAAGGGGAGCCCCACCTTCGATCTGCCCGCCGGTGAACTGGAACTGGGCGTGGGCATCCACGGCGAGCCGGGCCGCGAGCGGCGGGGGATGATGACGTCGGGCGAGATCGCCGACCTCGCGGTGGAGGCGGTGCTGGAGGACCTGCGGCCCGGCGGGCCGGTGCTGGTGCTGGTGAACGGCGCGGGCGGCACGCCGCTGCTGGAGCTGTACGGCTTCAACGCCGAGGTGCACCGCGCGCTGCGCGAGCGCGGCGTGCCGGTCGCGCGGACGCTCGTCGGCAACTACGTCACCTCTCTGGACATGGCCGGCGCCTCGGTGACGTTGTGCCGGGTGGACGACGAGATGCTGCGGCTGTACGACGCGCCAGTGGCGACCCCGGGGCTGCGCTGGGGCCGCTGACGGCGCGCCGGGGGCGGGGCCGGCCCCTCAGGCCCCGGCGGGCTCGGCGCCGTACCAGACGGTGGTGGTGTTGCAGAACTCGCGGATGCCGTGACCGGAGAGCTCCCGGCCGTAGCCCGAGCGCTTGACGCCGCCGAAGGGCAGGGCGGGGTGGGAGGCCGTCATGCCGTTGAAGAAGACGCCGCCGGCCTCCATGTCCCGGGCGAAACGGCGCTGTTCGTCCTCGTCGCGCGTCCAGACGTTGGAACTGAGCCCGAACGGGGAGTCGTTGGCGATGGCGAGGGCCTCGTCGAGGTCGTCGGCCCGGTAGAGCGTGGCGACGGGCCCGAAGGCCTCCTCGTGGTGGATGCGCATCCCGGGGGTCACGCCGGACAGCACGGTCGGCTCGTAGAACCAGCCCCGCTCCAGGCCCTCCGGGCGGCGGGCGCCGCACAGGGCGGTGGCGCCCCGCCGCACCGCGTCGTCGACCAGTTCCTCCAGGTCGGCCCGGCCCCGCTCGGTGGCCAGCGGGCCGACGTCGGTGGCCTCGTCCATCGGGTCGCCGACGGTCAGACCGGTCATCAGGGCGGTGAAGCGCTCGGCGAAGGTGTCGTAGACGTCGGCGTGCACGATGAAGCGCTTGGCCGCGATGCAGGACTGGCCGTTGTTCTGGACGCGGGCGGTGACGGCGGTGCGGATCGCGCGGGCGATGTCGGCGGACGGCATCACCACGTACGGGTCGCTGCCGCCGAGCTCCAGGACGGTCTTCTTCACCTCGTCCCCGGCGACGGCCGCGACGGCCCGCCCGGCCGGTTCGCTGCCGGTGAGCGTCGCGGCGGCGACGCGGCGGTCGCGCAGGACGGCCTCCACCGCCTCGGAGCCCACGAGCAGGGTCTGGAAGCAGCCCTCCGGATAGCCGGCGCGGCGGAAGAGGTCCTCGAGGTAGAGCGCGGTCTGCGGGACGTTCGAGGCGTGCTTGAGGAGCCCGGTGTTGCCGGCCATCAGGGCGGGCGCGGCGAAGCGGACGACCTGCCAGAGGGGGAAGTTCCAGGGCATCACGGCGAGGACGACGCCCAGCGGGCGGTAGCGGACCCGGGCGCGGGCGGCCCCGGAGTCGCGCACCTCGGCCTCGGCGGGCAGCTCGTCGGCGAGCAGTTCCTCGGCGTGCGCGGCGTACCAGCGCATGGCCTTGGCGCACTTGGCCGCCTCGGCGCGGGCGGCGGCCAGCGGCTTGCCCATCTCGGTGGTCATGGTGCGGGCGATGTCGTCGCGGTCGTCGTCGAGGAGGTCCGCGGCCCGCCCGAGGAGCTCGGCCCGCTCGGCGAAGCTCGTGGTGCGGTGGTGACGGAAGGCCGCCGCGGCGGCCGCCAGGCGTCGCTCGATCTCCTCCGGCCCCAGGGCGTCGAACCTCTTGATCGTCTCGCCGTTCGCGGGATTCACCGTTGCGATGGGCATGCCTCGACTCTGCGGCGCCCCGACCCGCCGCGCAAGACGTGTACCCGCCGGGGCGCCTCCTCTCACCCGAACGAGCGTGCCCGCGCGCCGGACGCCGTACGGGGCGGCGGACGCGGACGGCCCCGGCCGCCCCCGCGCGGGGGTGACCGGGGCCGGTGGGCCGGCGGTGGCGCGTCACAGCGGCGGCTGGTCCGCCGCCTCGTCCCCGGCGCGGGCCGGCCCGGGGAACCGCGCGGGGTCCTGGGGCCGAACGCCGTCGCCGGCCGGCGCGGGCGCGGCGGCGTCCCTGGCCTGCGGGGTCTGCGGGGCGGCCGGGGCCATCGGGACCACGGGGGCCGCGGCGCGCTTGACGATCGCCGGGCCTCCTCCCGCCCCGGCCGGGGCGGCCTTGCCGACCACGTGTCCCTCGGCCACCGGCGCGCCGGAGGGCGGGGTCAGCAGGGGGAGCATGCCGGCGCGGAAGAGCAGGGCCACGGAACCGGCCGAGGTCAGCCCGAAGGCCAGGCAGCACAGCCAGGGCAGCCAGTACAGGCCGGCCTGGTGGCCGATGTCCATCGTCCGCCCGACGACCGCGTTGCCGCCCGTGGCCGCGATCCCGGAGAAGACGTAGAAGAGCCCGAAGTAGGTGCCCGTCAGCCGTTGCGGCCCGAAGCCCGGCACCATCTCCATCACCGTCGGGTGGGCGATCATGATGCCGAAGAACAGCATGACCGAGCCGCCCACCATCACGCCGGTGCGCGCCACCGCCTCGCCGGTGCTCGTCGGCGGATCGCCGCCGCAGACCACCAGCGGGGGCAGGAAGCTCAGCCCCATGACGACGAGCCCGGTGCTCACCCAGCGGGTGCCGCCGCCGTTGCGGGCCAGGGCTCTGGTGATCCGCAGCTGGAACAGCATGTTGGCGAGCGCCCCGGCGGCCAGCAGTACTCCGGCCGCGCCCTTCCAGCCCGAGGCCCGCAACGCCCCTTCGGGCAGCAGGAGGTAGAGCTGGTTCTCCATGGTGAACATGCCGATCGTGGCGCCCGAGAAGAGCAGGAACCGGCGGTTGCAGAAGGCCTCCCGCCAGTCCCCGAGCACCGTGGCCGAGGGGCCGCTCGGGGCCTCCCCGCTGATCGGCAGGACCATGGCCTGGGCGATGGTCAGGGCGCCGAAGACCGCCGCCGCGATCACGGCGCACAGCCGGAAGTCCGTCAGGAACAGCACGCTGCCCAGCAGGAGTCCCATCAGCGAGCCGATGGTGGCGTAGACGTTGAGGAGCGCGAAGGCCTCGGCCTTGCGGTCGCCCGACTCCAGTGCGACGTAGGTCCGTACGGCGGGATAGAACAGGGCCGCCGCGAGCCCGGTGAGCACCGAGGCGGCGAGCAGCAGCCACAGCGAGTTGCCGAAGGCGAAGAGGCCGAAGCCCACGGTCCGCAGCGCGCACCCGGCGATGATCACTGTGCGCGGGCCCAGCCGGTCGGCCGCCGAGCCGCCGAGGATGAACAGGCCCTGCTGACTGAGATTCCGCGCCCCGAGGACGAATCCGACGAGCGCGGCCGACATGCCGAGGCCCTGTTCCAAATATGCCGCGAGAAACGGCATCAGGAGGTAGAACCCGATGTCGATGCCAAACTGGTTGAACAATAGCAATCGCAATGCGAGGCGGAAGTCGCGGGTCGCCCGAATGTTTCTCATGCGCGTTCCTGATTCCAGCCCGGGCAGGCGAGAACACCCTGAACCAAGGGCGCGCCATATCGCCGGGGGGTTGACCGGTGCGCCGAGCGGCAGGGACGGCGGACGGGGCGACCTTAGGCTTCTAGCAGTTCAGAGGCCTGATCATGGCTCAGAGTGCCCCGGCGTCCGGCTCGTCGGCTCGCGTTTCCGTTCACGGGAACGGCGCACTCGCTGACTTTTGCGTGGGCGGTCGATCATATGCTTTTGCGGTGCATCCTCACTGACCCCCGGCTGCTCTCGGAAGATGAGCAGAGGACACTTTAGCAAAGCAGCCTCTTTCCCAACAGTGCGCGGACGCACCCGGTATCACCCTTGGCGGCAAAGGACGGGCATCCGAATTCTTCCGGTATTTTCTTCGAATACGGGAACGGCCGTCCCCGCGAACGGGCCAGCGAGCGGAGCACGTTCGAAACAGGGCGTTCCGGCCCGGCCGCGGGGGTACGGGCAAGGGGCCGGAGTATGCGGTTTGACGGGCTGTCAGCCGCCCAAGCCGGGCCGCAAACAGCGGACTTGACGGCTCGTCAGATCTGCTCCACGCCCGCGAACCACGTCGGCCCGCCCGCCATCGCCTGCTTGATGCGCGTCACCGCGAAGCTCTCCAACGGCGGGAGGGCGTCCGGCGCGAACCAGCCGACCTCGAGCGACTCGTCGTCGTTCACCCGGGCCTCGCCGCCCACCGCGCGCGCCAGGAAGCAGATGTCCATGTACTGGCAGGTGTCACCGTTGGGGTAGGTGAAGGGTTGCAGCGCCTCGACCAGGAGGACGCGTTCCGGCACACAGTGCACGGCCGTCTCCTCGTACACCTCGCGCACCACGGCCGCGGCCGGCTGCTCCCCCGGGTCGGGGATACCGCCGATGATCGACCAGTGCCCCGTGTCGGCCCGGCGACCCAGCAGCACCCGCCCCTCGTCGTCGAGGACGATGGCGCTGACCCCGGGCAGCCAGAGCAGCTGGTGGCCGGCGGTGGCGCGCAGGGTGCGAAGGAAGTCGGGGATCGGCATGGGACGAGACTAATGGGTCCCACGGGGTCCCCGTGACCGGTGTGGCGACGGACAAGGCGACGGACCCGGTGGCGGAAAAGCCGAGGTCAGGGGGCCGGTCGCGGGGCGCGGCGACTCAGGCCGACGCCGGGCGGCCGCCGCCCAGTGAGCGCAGCCGGTCGCGGATCGCCCGGACGGCCGCCTCCGCGTCGTCCACGGTGACCGTGATCGTACGGCCGTCCCCGAGCCGCACCACGAAGCCCTCGCCGCGCCGGACCACGACGCCGGTGCCCTTCCCGGGGCGCCAGCGGTAACCCCAGCCGCCCCACTGGCGCGGTGTGACCCGCGGGTCGAAGTCGGCGCCGACCACATGGCTGAGCGGGATGCGGGTGCACGGCACGCCGATGTGGCCGCAACGGATCTCCAGCGTGTCCTTGTCGACCCGTACGGCGACGTGGACGAAGGCGAGGGTCCCGTAGAGGATCAGCAGGCCCGCCGCGACGCAGCCGACCACGGCCATCGCCAGGGGGGCGGAACCGGAGCTCCACGCGCTGTCCACGGCGAGCTCGATGCCCAGCGCCAGACAGGCGGCGCCGACGGCGGCCATCAGCCACTGGGCCCGGTTGGTGGCCCGCCCCGTCCAGACGGCGGACACCTCCTGCCCCGGCAGGTCGTCGTTCCCGGCGTCCCCGGAACTCCCGGAGTTCTCGTCGTGTCCGGCACCGTGCGAACCCTCGCGCCCCCGGGGGTCCTGGGAGTGGTCCCTCATGGGTGCAGCCTACTCACGTTCCGCCACCGCGGCAGGGGGGTGCGCGCCGGAGGGCCGGAAGCGGAGGGTCAGACCCGCTGCGCGCCGGCGGTCAGCAGCGAGCGGCCCTCGGGGTAGGTCAGCGAGGCCGCGTCCAGCTCCCCCTCGCGGCCGCTGAGCAGCACGGTCAGCCGTCCGGAGGGCTCCGCGCCGGGGTCGGCCACGAGGCCGGCGCGGCGCAGCGCCTGGGCGGCGACGGCGTCGGCCGAGCCGA
Source organism: Streptomyces sp. NPDC044063 (assembly GCF_056434285.1). Taxonomy (NCBI): domain Bacteria; kingdom Bacillati; phylum Actinomycetota; class Actinomycetes; order Kitasatosporales; family Streptomycetaceae; genus Streptomyces; species Streptomyces sp. NPDC044063. The sequence continues at coordinate 30,394 of NZ_JBWKFM010000004.1, read as the reverse complement.
ACAGCTCGACGGGCGGGCCGTCGGGGTCCCGCACGGCGGCGCGGATGCGCTCGGCGACGAGCTCGTAGTGGGTGCAGCCCAGGACGACGGAGCGGACGCCGCGGGGCGTGGCGGCGGCCGCGGCCTTGACGGCGATCCCGATGGCGTCGGCGTCGGCGCGCTGCACGGCGTCGGCCAGGCCCGGGCAGGGGACCTCGGTCACCTCGACGCCGGCGGCGAAGTCGCGGATCAGCCCGCGCTGGTAGGGGCTGCCGGTGGTGGCGGGGGTGGCCCAGACGGCGACGGGGCCGCCGGCGGCCGCGGCCGGCTTGATCGCGGGGACCGTGCCGATCACGGGCAGGCCGGGCTCCAGCTCGGCGCGTATGGCGTCCAGCGCGTGGACGGAGGCGGTGTTGCAGGCGACGATCAGCGCGTCGGGGTGGTGCGCCGCGGCGGCGCGGGCGCAGGCCAGGGCGCGCTCGATGATGCCGTCGGTGGTCCGGGGCCCCCAGGGCATGCCGTCGGGGTCCGAGGAGAGGACGAGATCGGCGTCGGGCCGCATGCGGTGCACGGCGGCGGCCGCCGCCAGAAGGCCGTTGCCGGAGTCCATGAGCGCGATCTTCACCCGGTTACTTTAATCGATGCGCCCGCGGGTCCCCCGTCCGTGCGGCAGACTGCGGCCGGTGAGCGTGCTGACGTGGATCACCGCGGGCTCCTTGGCGGCCTGGCTCTGGCTGCTGCTGGGGCAGGGGTTCTTCTGGCGTACGGACGTCCGGCTTCCGCACCGCGCTCCCCCGGAGCGGTGGCCCGGGGTGGCGATCGTGGTGCCCGCGCGGGACGAGGCCGGGGTGCTGCCGGCGAGCCTGCCGACGCTGCTCGCCCAGGACTATCCGGGGCGGGCCGAGGTCTTCCTGGTGGACGACGGGAGCACGGACGGCACCGGCGCCCTGGCCCGGGAGCTGGCCCGCGAGCACGGCGGGCTGCCGCTGACCGTGGACGCGCCGGGCGAGCCGGAGCCGGGCTGGACGGGCAAGCTGTGGGCGGTGCGGCACGGCATGGCCCTGGCCCGGTCCCGGACGGACGCCGAGTACCTGCTGCTGACCGACGCGGACATCGCGCACGCCCCCGACAGCCTGCGGGAGCTGGTGGCGGCCGCCGGCTCGGCGGAGCTGGACCTGGTGTCGCAGATGGCGCGGCTGCGGGTGGCGACCGGCTGGGAGCGGCTGATCGTCCCCGCCTTCGTGTACTTCTTCGCCCAGCTGTACCCCTTCCGCCGTGTCAACCGGCCCGGCGCGCGGACGGCGGCGGCCGCCGGCGGCTGTGTGCTGCTGCGGCGGGAGACGGCCGAGCGGGCGCGGATCCCCGGTGCCGTCCGGGACGCGGTGATCGACGACGTGGCGCTGGCCCGGGCCGTCAAACGGTCCGGCGGCCGGATCTGGCTGGGGCTCGCGGAGCGGGTGGACAGCGTGCGGCCCTATCCGGGGCTGGGGCCGCTGTGGCGGATGGTCTCCCGCAGCGCCTACGCGCAGCTGCTGCACAATCCGGCGCTGCTGGCCGGGACCGTGGCCGGGCTGGCGTTCCTCTATCTGGTGCCGCCCGGGGCCGTGGCGGTGGGCGCCCTGGCGGGCGCGGGGGTGCCGGCGGCGCTGGGGGCCTGCGCCTGGGCGGTGATGGCGGGCACGTACGCGCCGATGCTGCGCCACTACCGGCAGCCGCTGTGGCTCGCGCCGCTGCTGCCGTTCACGGCCCTGCTGTATCTGCTGATGACGGTGGACTCGGCGGTGCAGCATCACCGGGGCCGGGGCGCGGCCTGGAAGGGGCGTACGTACGCGCGCCCCGGGCGCCGGGAGGCCGCGCCCTGAGCGGCGGGCGTCACTTGCGGCCGGGTGTCCAGTTCATGCCCCAGCCGTAGGCGCGGTCGAGGGTGCGCTGGGGGCTGACGCCGCGGTCGGGCACGAGGTAGCGGGCCTCGCGCTGGACGACGAGGTCGCCGCCGTTGTTGGTGATCATGGCGAGGGCGCAGACGTTGGAGGGCACGGTGCACTCGTCGAGCGCGAAGTCGATCGGGGCGCCGTGCTGGGGCTGGAGGGTGACCGTGGCGTGGAGCCCGGCGAAGCTGCGGGCGCCCTCGTAGATGGTGACGAAGACCAGGATGCGGCGGAAGGCGTCGATGTGGTCGAGGTTGACGGTGAGGTTCTCGCCGGTCTCCACCGCGCCGGTGCGATCGTCGCCGTCGAGGTGGATGTAGGGCGGCCGGTGGACCGAGCCGAAGGAGTTGCCGAGCGCCTGCACCACGCCCTTGGTGCCGTCGCTGAGCTCGAAGAGGGCGCCGAGGTCGAGGTCCAGGTCGCTGTGCACGGCCATGGCCTTGCCCAGCCGGCGGCCCCAGCCCTTGAACTGCTTGTGCACCTCCCAGTTGAGGTTGACCCGCAGCACGCCGGAGGTGCCGCCCTGCTTGGCGAGGGAGACGGCCGGGGCCGCCTTGGTGAGCGTGACCTTGGTGAGGCGTACGGGCGCGGGCGGGGCGGCGGGGGCGGGTGCCGGAGCGGCTGCCGGTGCCGGAGCGGGCGGGGGCACGGGGGCCTGAGCCGGCGCGGGGGTCCGGGCCGCGGCGGGGGCCGGGGCCGGTGCGGGGCCCGGGTCGTCGACGGTGATGCCGTAGTCGGTCGCCAGGCCGGCGAGGCCGCTGCCGTACCCCTGGCCGACGGCCCGGAACTTCCACTCCCCCTGCCGCCGGTAGAGCTCCCCCAGGACGAGGGCGGTCTCGACGGTGGCGTCCTGGCTGTCGAAGCGGGCGAGCTCGGCGCCGCCCGCCGCGTCCAGGACGCGGATGTGGAGCCCGGGCACCTGGGCGAAGCTGCCGCCGTCGGCCGAGGCCGCGAGGAGCACGCGCTCCACCTCGGGTTCGACGGCGGCGAGGTCGACGGTGAGGGTGTCGGCCGCGGTGTCGCCGACGGTGCGGCTGCCCTCGTGGCGCACGGCGCCGGAGGCGTGCCGCGGCTGGTTGTAGAACACGAAGTCGGCGTCGGAGCGGACCCGGCCCGCCGTCAGCAGCAGCGCCGAGGCGTCGACGGCGGGCACGCCGGGACCCGCCCGCCGGCCGAGCTCGATCCGCACCACCTGTGCGGGAATCCTGACATTGGCACCTTTGAGCATCCCCATGCCGCACCCCTCCCGAGGCCCGTCTTTACACGATTCCTACGTATCTTCGCGACCGATTTTCCCGAGTTCGCTCGCATTGGTAATCCGCAGCCCCTCCGACCACCTCAATCAACCGGGACACCGGCCTCCCCAACCGGCACACCATGGGCTTAACTTATGGGCTATGACCTCCCCCCGCAGCACGTACGGCGGCGGCTACTACGCCTCGTCGTCCTTCCCGGACACCCCCATCTACGACAGCCTCGTCGCCGAGCGCGGTACGCCCCAGATCGCGCCGATCCAGGTGTCGTCACCGTACGACTTCCGGAGCGGTGGTGGCGGCGGTCTGCCCGCGCTGCCGGCCCTGCCCTCCGGCCCGTCCGCCCACCCGGGCCCGCAGGCCCCGCAGGGCGGCTACGCCAGCCAGGCCCCGCAGTACGGGAACGGTGGTCAGCCCGCCCCGGCGCAGCCGGCCGGCCTCCAGCAGGCCGCCGCGCCGTACATCCCGCAGCAGGCCGCCGCGCCGCGCGGATACCCGGGCCCGCAGCAGTACCAGCAGCAGCGCCCGGCGGCGCCCGCCGGCCCCGCCGGCTTCGACGCCATGCGCCCGGTGGCCCCGCGTCCGGCCGGGCCGGGCTACGACGACCAGCAGAACGGCCGGCCGTGGCCGGACCAGGGAGGCTACTGACGGTCGTCCCGCCGGGCGCCCGCCACGACGGCGGGCCCGGTGGAATCCGTCCGGCCGGCCCTCGCGTCCGGGCCAACTGTCATATCCGGCTGGCAAGATGACCACATGCCCGAGCCTGTGCTGACAGCGGTTCACCTCTATCCGGTCAAGTCGATGGCGGGGTGCGCTCCCGGCGCGGCCGCCGTGGAGCCGTGGGGGCTCGCCGGGGACCGGAGATGGACGGTCGTCGGTCCGGACGGCCGGATCATCACTCAACGGCAGGAGCCCCGGCTCGCATTGGCCTCCGCCGTACTCCTGCCGGGGGGCGGGGTACGGATGGCCGCGCCGGGGGCCGGGTCCGTCGAGGTGCCCGTGCCCGACCCCGCCGGCGCGGGCACGATCGTCGCGGAGGTCTTCCGGGACACGGTGGTCGCGGTGCCCGCCGGCCCCGCCGCCGACGCGTGGCTGAGCGCCTTCCTGGGGGTCGGGGCCCGGCTCGCCCACATGGACGACCCGGCGCGCAGGCGCCCGGTCGACCCCGATCACTCCCTGCCCGGCGACACGGTCACCTTCGCCGACGGCTATCCGCTGCTGGTGACCGCCACCTCCTCGCTCGAGACCCTCAATGCGCTGGTGGCCCTGGGCGACCACGCGGACGAGGGCCCGCTGCCCATGGACCGGTTCCGTCCCAACCTGGTCGTCGACCACACCGAGCCCTGGGCCGAGGACGGCTGGCGGCGGGTGCGGATCGGGGAGGTCGTATTCCGCGCCGTGAAGCCCAGCGGCCGCTGTGTGGTCACCACGGTCGACCAGCGCACGGCCGAGCGCGGCAAGGAGCCGCTGCGCACCCTGGCACGGCATCACCGCGTCGACGGCAGCCTGGTCTTCGGGCAGAACCTGATCCCGGAGCACCCGGGCGTGGTGCGCGTCGGCGACCCCGTGGAGGTTCTGGCCTGAGTCCCTTCATGTCCTGACCCGCCCCGCTTTCGTCCGGTCCGCCGTCAACGCTCCGCCGCTTCCGGCCTCCGCGAGGGGTGATTTTGGTCTCGGCGCCGCCTTCCTCCGCATGCGCCGCTTCCCGTGAGGTATCTACGGACGGGTAAGGGGGTGAGCGCGGTGGGCGCGAGGGCGTTCGGTTGGCGTTGGCGGCGCAATCCGCTGCGTCGCCGCAGCGATGTCATCGAGGCGTGGGCCGGTGTGGTCGCCGTGCTGCTGGTGCTCCTGACGGGCCCGGTCGCCGGCTGGGCGGCCGGCTCCGCGGCGCACCAGGCGCTGCGCGAGACCGTCCGTGACCAGCAGCGGCACCGCCACCGGGTCACGGCGACCGTCGTCCAGCTCGTGCCCGGTCGCGCGGAGGGCGCCGATCTGGAGACGAGGGCCGGCCGCGAGGGGTACCGCCGGGTCCTGGCCCGCTGGCCGGGCCCCGGCGGCCGGGAGTTCACCGGGCCCGTGGCCGCCCGTCAGCCGGCCGCCCCCGGCAGCCGGTTCCCGCTGTGGACCGACGACCGCGGCCGGGTCGCCCCGCGTCCCATGGACGACGCCACCGCCGCCGTGCACGCCGTGCTCGCGGGCACCGGCGCCGCCGCGGCGGTGGGCGGGCTGGTCGAGGCGGTGCGGCGGCTGGTCGTCCGGCATCTGGCCCGGCGCCGGTTCGCGGAGTGGGACCGCGCCTGGGAGCGGGCCGGGCACACCTGGGGCCGCGCGGACGCGGGAAGTTGACAACGCGCCGAGCGGCCGACCCCCGTGCTCCCCGCGCGCTACGGTGGTCCCGCCGGTACGCGTCCGTCGCGGACGCACGCACTCGAGGTGGGGGCACAGCAGCGCCATGGCACAGGGCTCGGTGGTCCAGGTGACGCACGCCGGCACGTCGCGCTGGCGGCGGCGCACCGGAGAGTACGAATCCCTCGCCGCGGCGCTGGAGGCGGCGGCCGACGGGGACGTGCTGTGCGTGGCGCCGGGCACCTACCGCGAGAACCTGGTGGTGACCCGGGCCGTCACCCTGCGGGGCACGGAGGGGGCGCGCGGCGCGGTGCGCATCGCGCCCACCGAGGGCGTCGCCGTGACCGTGCGGTCCGACGCGACGCTGCGGGACCTGCTGATCGAGGGCCATGACGCGGCCGAGCCGGCCCTGCTGGTGGAGGACGGCGCGCCGGAGCTGGCGGACGTCCGGGTGGTGACGCGCTCGGCGGCCGGGGTCCAGGTGCGCGGCGGGGCCCGGCCGGTCCTGCGCCGCTGCGTGGTCGACAATCCCTCGGGGGTCGGTGTCAGCGTCCTGGACGGCGCGGGCGGCGTCTTCGAGGACTGCGAGGTGGTGGCCGCCGGGCAGTCGGGCGTCGTGGTGGCCGGCGGGGCCGGGCCGCGCCTGGAGCGCTGCCGGGTGCACCACTGCCGGGGGGCGGGCCTGTCGGTGACGGGCGAGGGCAGCACCCTGGAGGCGGCCGACTGCGAGGTGTACGAGATCAAGGGCACCGGGGTGCAGGTCGCGGCGCGCGGCACGGGCCGGCTGACGGACTGCCGGGTGCACCGCACCTCCGCCGACGGGGTGACGCTGGACACCGGGGCCGTGCTGACGCTCGTCGGCTGCGACATCCACGACATGCCGGAGAACGCCGTGGACCTGCGCTCGCGTTCGGTGCTGACGATGACGCGCTCGACCGTGCGCCGGTTCGGCCGCAACGGCCTGTCGGTGTGGGACCCGGGCACCCGGGTGGAGGCCGCCCAGTGCGAGATCCACGACAGCACGGGCGACTACCCGGCGGTGTGGGTGAGCGACGGCGCCGGTGCCGAGCTGACCTCCTGCCGGGTGCACGACGTGCCGGACGCGCTGTTCGTGCTGGACCGGGGGTCGAGCGCGGAGGTCGGCGACAGCGACATCTCCCGGGTGCGGGGCACGGCCGTGTCGGTCAGCGGCGGCGCGAGCGCCCGGCTGACGGACTGCAGGATCCGGGAGGCGACCACCGGCGCCTGGTTCCGCGGCCCGGGCAGCGGCGGCACGCTGACGGGCTGCTCCATCGACGCCACGTCGACGGGCGTCATCGTCACCAAGGGCGCCGATCCCGTCGTCGAGCGCTGCACGGTGAGCGCGCCGGCGGAGGCGGGCTTCTACGTCTCGGCGGAGGGCCGGGGCACGTTCGACGGCTGTGAGGTGCACGGCAGCGCCGGCTACGGCTTCCACGTCATCGACGGCTGCCGGGCCCTGCTGACCGGGTGCCGCACCGAGCGGTGCGCGCGCGGGGGCTACGAGTTCGCCGAGGACGGTCCCGTCAGCGAGGGCTGCACGAGCGACGAGGGCACCGGTCGGGCGGCCGGGACACGGGCCACCGCCGTGGCGGCGCCGACGGCCCGGCCCGCGGCGGCCGCACCCTCCGTACCGCATCCCGCCGGGCCGGCCGCCGCCCCCGGCGTGGCCGCCGGCGGGGAGCGTCCGGCGGGGGCCGTGCTGGGCGCGCTGGACGCGCTGGTCGGTCTCGACAGCGTCAAGCGCGAGGTCCGCGCCCTGACCGACATGATCGAGGTGGGGCGGCGCCGGCGGCTGGCGGGCCTCAAGGCGGCCTCCGTCCGCCGTCATCTGGTCTTCACCGGCTCCCCCGGCACGGGCAAGACCACCGTCGCCCGGCTCTACGGCGAGATCCTGGCCGCGCTGGGGGTGCTGGAGCGCGGCCATCTGGTCGAGGTGTCGCGGGTGGACCTGGTGGGCGAGCACATCGGCTCCACCGCCATCCGTACGCAGGAGGCGTTCGACCGGGCGCGCGGCGGGGTGCTCTTCATCGACGAGGCGTACGCGCTCGCCCCGGAGGACTCCGGCCGGGACTTCGGCCGGGAGGCCATCGACACGCTGGTGAAGCTGATGGAGGACCACCGGGACGAGGTGGTGGTCATCGTCGCCGGCTACACCGCCGAGATGGAGCGCTTCCTGACGGTCAACCCGGGGGTGGCCTCGCGTTTCTCACGCACCATCACCTTCGGCGACTACGCGCCCGAGGAGCTGCTGCGCATCGTGCGGCAGCAGGCCGACGAGCACGAGTACCGCATCGGCGAGGGCGCGGCCGAGGCGCTGCTGCGGTACTTCACCGACATCCCCAGGGGCCCGGCGTTCGGCAACGGCCGTACGGCGCGGCTGACGTTCGAGGCGATGGTCGAGCGGCACGCGGGCCGGGTGGCGCAGCTGGCCGCGCCGAGCACGGACGATCTCACCCTGCTGTATCCCGAGGATCTGCCCGAACTCCCTTGAGGCCGAGCCCGTTTCACGGGAGCGGTCGTTGTCACAGGCGCGTGGGAGGATGTGCGCGCACGGCGAGCGGCGGGCGACCGGGAAGGACGGTTCGGGTGGGCGACAACCAGAATCTCCTGGCGGAGCAGCGTCGCGCCCTGATCCTCGACGAGGTCAGGCGACGCGGCGGGGTGCGGGTCAACGAGCTGACGCGGCGGCTGAACGTCTCGGACATGACGGTCCGCCGCGACCTGGACGCGCTGGCCCGGCAGGGCGTCGTGGAGAAGGTGCACGGCGGCGCGGTCCCGGTGATGGAGGCCACCGCCCACGAGCCCGGTTTCGAGGCCAAGGCGGCGCTGGAGCCGAGCGCCAAGGAGGACATCGCCCGGGCCGCGGCCGGGATGGCGGCGCCGGGCAGCGCCGTGGCGCTGGCGGGCGGCACGACCGTGTTCGCGCTCGCCCAGCAGCTGGTGGACATCCCGGATCTGACGATCGTCACCAACTCGGTACGGGTTGCGGAGGTGTTCCACAACGACCGCCGGTCGGTCGCCGCGTCCGGGGCGCCGCCCCGGCCCGGCGCGGCGACCGTGGTGCTCACGGGCGGCGTGCGCACCCCCTCGGACACCCTGGTCGGCCCGGTCGCCGACACGGCGATCCGGTCGCTCCACTTCGACGTGCTGTTCATCGGGGTGCACGGCATATCCGCGGAGGCGGGCCTGTCGACGCCCAATCTCGCCGAGGCCGAGACGAACCGGCACTTCGTGCGTTCCGCCCGGCGGGTGGTGGTGCTCGCGGACCACACCAAGTGGGGCACCGTCGGGCTGAGCTCGTTCGCCGCGCTGGAGGACGTCGACGCGCTGGTGACGGACGCCGGCCTGCCGGCCGGGGCCCGCGCGGAGATCGCCGAGCGGCTTCCGGAGCTGGTGGTGGCCGAGCCGACCGGGGCGGCCGGAGCCGGTGGGGACGGCGCGGACGGCCGCGGGCGGCGCGCCGGCGTGGACGGGTTCCGGCCGGTCCGGTGAGCGGGAGGAGGGCGCGGCGGTGATCCGACGACGGTATGCGCTCGCCCCGGTGGGGCTCGGCTTCGTCCGGGTCGCGCCGGTGCGGCTGGTGTGCGCGGCCCGGCTGGCCGCCCCGCCCGGCGACGTCCACCGGGCGCTGGCCGAGGAGACGGAGGCGTGGCCGCGCTGGTACGGGGCGGTGACGGCGGCCCGGTCCGTGGAGCGCTCGGGGCGCCGGGCCCGTGAGGTCGTGCTCCTGGCCGTGGCGAGCTGCGCGGAGACGGTCCTGAGTTCGGTGCCCGCCGAGCGCTTCGCCTACCGGGTCGACGAGACCGATGTGCCCGGCCTGCGGGCGGCGCTGGTGGACTGGCGGCTCGCGCCCGCCGGCGGCGGCACGCTCCTGGAGCGGCATGTCGCGGTGGCGGCGGCGCCGGCGGCCCGGGCGGCGCTCCGGATCGCCCGGCCGGTCCTCGACCGCGGTTTCCGGGACGCGGTCCGGGCGCTGGACCGGCGCCTGGCGGGCGTCTGAGGGGGCGTCCGAGGTGGTGAAGGGCGAGGTCGGGGCGTCAGTCCGGCCAGCGGCCGGTCGCCAGGAAGTCGTCGATGGCCCGCGCGTAGGGCCGGATGTCCAGCCCCTGGGCGGTGAGCCAGGCGTCGGAGTAGTACCGGTCGAGGTAGCGCTCGCCGGGGTCGCAGATGAGGGTGACGACGCTGCCGGTGATCCCCTCGCCGACCATCTCGGCGACGATCCTCAGGGAGCCCCACAGCCCGGTGCCGGTGGAACCGCCCGCCTTGCGGTTGATGGCGCGCTCCAGCGCGCGCACGGCGGCGATGCTCGCCGCGTCGGGGACCTTCATCATCCGGTCGATCGCGGCCGGCAGGAAGCTCGGTTCCATGCGCGGGCGGCCGATGCCCTCGATGCGCGAGCCCCGGTCGCTGCGCGCGGTGGGGTCGTGGTCCCGCCAGCCGTCGAAGAAGCAGGAGTTCTCGGGGTCGGCGACGCAGACACGGGTGTCGTACTGCATGTAGCGGATGTAGCGGGCGATGGTGGCGGAGGTGCCGCCGGTGCCCGCGGTCGCCACGATCCAGGCGGGCTCGGGGTGGCGCTCCAGCCGCAGCTGCTCGTAGACGGACTCGGCGATGTTGTTGTTGCCGCGCCAGTCGGTGGCCCGTTCGGCGTAGGTGAACTGGTCGATGTAATGGCCTCCCAACCGCTCGGCGAGGGCGGCCGCCTCCTCGTACATCGTCCGGGGGTCGTCCACGAAGTGGCACCGTGCGCCGTGGAACTCGATCAGACGGCACTTCTCGCTGCTCGTCGTGCGCGGCATGACGGCGATGAAGGGCACGCCGATCAGCTGGGCGAAGTAGGCCTCGGAGACGGCGGTGGACCCGCTGGACGCCTCGATGACGCAGGCCTCGGGCCGGATCCAGCCGTTGCACAGCCCGTAGAGGAACAGCGAGCGGGCGAGGCGGTGCTTGAGGCTGCCGGTGGGGTGGGTGGACTCGTCCTTCAGATAGAGGTCGATGCCCCACTCCGGGGGCAGCGGGAAGCGCAGCAGGTGGGTGTCGGCCGAGCGGTTGGCGTCGGCCTGGACCTTCCGGACGGCCTCCTTGAGCCAGGCCCGGTAGGCCGGGTCGCTGCGGTCGACGTCGAGGGTCGGCGCGGCCGGACCGGCCGGCCCCGTGTGCCCTGTGCTGTTCACGCGCCGCTCCTCGGTGTGTTCCTCGGCCGTGCCGATGCGGACCACTCGGGCGTTCCGATCATAAAGGGGCACTGGTGTCACGGCCCGCGCACGGGCAGACTGCGCAACGGACAGCGACATCCGGCAGGAGGGGCGGTGCGCCGTGGCGGAACCGGAGTTCAACGCGACAGGGGTACGGATCGAGCGGTCCCGCCGTTCCCTGACCCGGGCCGGGCAGGTGAAGATCCAGGACGGCCGGCTGGAGCTGCTGACGAGCCGGGGTCTGGAGATCGACAGCGCTCCCGTGGACTCGGTGCAGGCGAGCAAGCCGTGGTTCGCCGCGCGGGACCGGGCGCGGGCGACGGTCAACGGCCACCGCTATGTGCTCACGCTGGGCTGCCCGGAAGGGCGTACGGGCGGTGGGGACGGTTCCGAGAACAGGGGTGAGGCGGAGGTCAACCGCTTCCTGGAGGTCGTGCGATCGGCGCACGGAAGCACGGTGAAGCACTGAAGGATGCAGGAGTTGCGAAGGTGGCCGCGAGAGTCGACCCTTGACTCGTACCGGCATCACTGAGGGTTTTCGGCGGTCACGCTCGGGTTCAGTCACCGCCGATCGGTCCGGCGGCTCCACCGCGCGCCCGGACCGGAACAGGCGCGTACGGCAAGACATTCCGCAACGCCACTGCATCAGGCTAGCCCTACTTCTTCAGGGAGTCGCAGCCGTGATCAGCCGAATGAACAAGCACTGCACCGTCGAGCTCCAGGCTCTGCCGCAACGGATCGGCCAGGTCCGCAGAATCGTCTCTGCGCAGCTGCGCTACTGGCACCTCGATCCGCTCATCGATCCCGCCGCGCTCGGGGTCACCGAATTGCTCACCAACGTCCTCCAGCACGCCGAGCCCGACAAACGCTGCACCGTCGAGATCGAGCTCGTGACGGACCGGCTCACGGTCTCGGTGAGCGACCGCGATCCCCGGCTGCCGCGCGTCACCGACGTCGACGCCGGCAGCACCCATGGCCGGGGGCTCTCGCTGGTGGCGGCGGTCAGCGCCAGCTGGGGCGTACGGGAGCGGCACGGCGGCGGGAAGGTCGTCTGGTTCACACTGACGGTCCCGGCCGCCGGCCCCGCGGCGCCGCGCACCGCACGGGGCGACCGCCGGACGATCCCCTTCGAACGGCCGGCTCCGGTGACCGCCCTGGAGGAGGCCGCGTTCGCGACGGCACCGGCGGGCCTGCGCCGGGCGGCACCGCACCGCCGCCTCCGGTCGGTGGCGGCGAGCTGACGGACGGGGCGGTGCCGGTGGTGCGGAGGAGCGGGCGATGCGGCGGGGCCGTACGCGCCGTCAGGCGAGCACCGTCAGCGGGTCGTCCAGGACCGGCTGCCAGGCCGCCTCCGCGGCGCCGATGAGGCTGTTGAAATCGAGGGTGCAGGACAGGATCGGCACGCTTCCGCTGCGGCCCCACAGACTGCGGTCGGCGACGACCGCGCGCAGCCGTTCGGGGTCCGCCTCCAGGAGTTCGCGGTGCAGCCCGCCCAGCAGGATGCGGTCGGGGTTGAGGATGTTGACGAGCCCGGCGAGCCCCAGGCCCAGCCGGTCGACGATCAGCTCGGCGGCGGCCCGTACCGACGGGTCCCCGTACTCCGTGCGGATCAGTTCGCGGGACTGCTGCAGCAGCGACACCGCCGGGCCCGGCTCGCGGCCGGCGGCGGTGAGGAAGGCCAGCGGATCGGTCTCCACGTCGAGGCAGCCCCTGCTGCCGCAGTGACAGGGCAGCCCAGCGGGGTTGACGGTCAGGTGACCGACCTCCAGTGCCAGGCCCGAACTTCCGCTGTGCAGACGACCGTCCAGGACGAGCGCCCCGCCCACGCCCCGGTGGCCCGTGGCCACGCACAGCAGGTGCCGGGCACCCCGGCCCGCGCCGTGCCGGTGCTCGGCGAGGGCGGCGAGGTTGACGTCGTTGCCCGTGACGCCGGTGACGGTCCCGCCCGTGGGCCCCGCCACCCCGGCCTTGGCCAGCGCCTCGGTGAAGAGGTCGCGGACGGGGGCGCCGACGGGCCAGGACAGGTGCAGCGGGTTGAGGGCCGTGCCCTCGGGCTCGGCGACCGCGGACGGCACCGCGAGGCCGGCCCCCAGACAGCGCCGGCCGGTCGAGCGCAGCAGCCCGGCGCCGGCCTCGACGACGGCGTCGATGACGCGCGAGGGGTCGGCGGGCACCGCCATGCAGCCCGGCGCGGTGGCCACCAGCCGGCCGCCGAGGCCGATCAGGGCCGCGCGGAAGCCGTCGGCGTGGATCTGGGCCGCGAGGACGACGGGACCGTTCGGCGCGACGGACAGCCGGTGCGAGGGCCGGCCCTGGGAGCCGGCGGGGGCCGTCGGGTGGGCGTCCACCTGGATCAGCCCGAGGGCCTCCAGCTCGGCGGCCACGGCTCCGGCGGTCGCGCGGGTCACGCCGAGCTCCGCCGTCAGCACGGCGCGCGTGGGGGCGCGTCCGGTGTGCACGAGCTCCAGGGCCGGGCCGAGCGCGCCGCGGCCCCGCTCCAAACGTGTTGTCCGAGTCTGGGTCACCCCCCTATTCTGACTTTGTGCCGACGCTAAACAAAATAGGGACCACCCTTCCCGGGGGACCGCGACCGGCCCCGGACCCGACCGCCCTCCGCCGCCTTCGTACCGCTTTGACCCTCTTCTTCGCCCTGGACGGCTTTCTTTTCGCCGGCTGGGTGGTGCGCATTCCCGCCATCAAGGACCAGACCCACGCCTCCGCGGGCGCGCTCGGCCTCGCCCTGCTCGGCGTGTCGGCCGGCGCCGTCGCCACCATGACCGTGACCGGCCGGCTGTGCCGGCGCTTCGGCAGCCATCCCCTGACGGTCGTCGCCGCCGTCCTGATGTCCCTGGGCATCGCCCTGCCCGCGCTGGCCGGCTCCGCGCTCTCCCTCGGCCTGGTCCTCCTCGTCTTCGGCGCCGCCTACGGCGGCATCAACGTCGCCATGAACAGCGCCGCCGTCGACCTCGTCGCCGCCCTCCGCAGGCCGGTGATGCCCAGCTTCCACGCCGCGTTCAGCGTCGGCGGCATGCTCGGCGCCGGGCTCGGCGGACTGATCGCCGGGAACCTGGCGGCCACCCACCACCTGCTGCTGCTCACCGCCGTGGGCCTCGTCGTCTCGGCCGCCGCCGGACGCGCCCTCCTCGCCCACCCGGCGCCGCCCCCGGCCCACGCCCCGGCCCCGGAGCCCTCCGCCGCGGGCCCGGCGGCGGGCGCCCGCGGGACCGGCCGCCGCGAGCGCCGGCTCGTCGCCGTCCTCGGCCTCATCGCCCTGTGCACGGCCTACGGCGAGGGGGCGCTCGCCGACTGGGGCGCGCTCCACCTCCAGCAGGACCTCTCCGCCCGGCCGGGCGTGGCGGCCGCCGGCTACTCCGTCTTCGCCCTCGCCATGACCCTCGGCCGGCTGAGCGGCAGCGCCCTCCTCGAACGGCTCGGCCAGACCCGGGTGCTCGTCGCCGGCGGCGCCACCGCCGCGCTGGGCGTGCTGCTCGGCTCCCTGGCCCCCACCGTCTGGGCCGCGCTCGCCGGCTTCGCCGTGACCGGCCTCGGCCTCGCCAACATCTTCCCCGTCGCCATCGGCCGGGCCGGCGCGCTGGCGGGCCCCGGCGGCGTCGCCGCCGCGTCCACCTTCGGGTACGGCGGGATGCTGCTGGGGCCGCCGGCCATCGGCTTCCTCACCGACTGGACCTCCCTGCCCGTCGCCCTGACCACCGTCGCCGCGCTCGCCGCGGGAGCGGCCGCGATCGCCTTCGCCACGCGGAACGCCGTGCGCGAACCGGCCGGCACCGCCGGCTGAGACGGCCGGCACGGCTGAGACCATGGGGCGCGTGACGAGCGGCGAAGAGGGCGACTGGTACTGCGCCGGGCTGCGCTGGAACACGTCCGGCCCCGCGCCGGCAGCAGCGCTGGTGTGGCGGCACCCCACGCACGGGGAGCGGCTCTCCCCGCTGCCGGCCGGGCGGCGCCTGGCCTTCGGCACGGGGCCCGCCCGGCGCTGCGTCGGGGTGCGCCGGGGCGGCCGGCACACGCCCTGCCCGGACGCGGCGGCGGTCCCGGACGGCGCGGTCTCCGCGCAGTGCGGGCCGTGCGCCCGGCTCGACCGCTCCCACTCGGTCGCGGCCGACACCATCGCCGACGACCCGCGCCCGTACGACGTGTACCTCGCCTGGTTCGCGCCCGGCCTGATCAAGGTCGGCATCACGGCCACCGAGCGCGGCGGGGCGCGCCTGCTCGAACAGGCCGCCCTGTCCTACGCCCTCCTCGGCCGCGGCCCGCTGATGGCCGCGCGCCGGGCCGAGGCGGTCCTGGGCACCGCGCTCGGGGTACCGGACCGCTTCCCGTACGCGGCCAAGCGCGCAGCCCGCCACCCGGTGCCGGACCGGCGGGACCGCGCCGCCGAGCTCGCGGCCCTCCACGCGAGGGCCCTGGAGCTGGCGGACCTCCCCGAGTCGCTGACGGTGACGCCCTGCGCGCCCGTCCACCACGACGCGGCCTTCCACCTGGACCGGATCGAAGCGTGCGCCGGCACGCTGGAGATCGCCCCCGGCCGGACGATCGCGGGCGACGTCGCGGCGGTCGCGGGCCCCGACGTCCACCTCGCGACGCCGGCGGGGCAGCTCCTCCTGGACACCCGCCACCTGGCGGGGCGCCGCCTCACGGCGGCCCCCGCGGACGCCCTGACGACGACCCCGGTCCGGGCCCCCCGTCCGGAACGCCCGGGCCTCTTCTGACAACGAGCGCCACCCGCGCCGCGCGGCGGGAGGGGCCAGGGGGCACCCGGCTGTCAGCCCCCCAGCCGGGCACCGCCGGACCGCGTCCTCGCGGTCACCCGCCGCGCGGCGGGAGAAGGCCGGCGGCCCGAGCCGCAGCCGGAACAGGCGACACCCCAACCCTCAGACCGCCGGACCGCGGCGTCGCGGTCACCCGCCGCGACGGCGGGACAAGGCCCGCGGCCCGAGCCGCAGCCGGAACAGGCGACACCCCAACCCTCAGACCGCCGGCCGGGCACCGCCGGACCGCGTCCTCGCGGTCACCCGCCGCCGCGGCGGGAGAAGACCAGCGGCCCGAGCCACAGTCGGAACAGGCGACACCCCAACCCTCAGACCGCCGGACCGCGCCGTCGCGGTCACCCGCCGCGACGGCGGGACAAGGCCCGCGGCCCGAACCGCACCAGGGCCAGGGGGTACCCAGCCGTCAGGCCCCCGGCACCGCCGGACCCCGCGCCGTCGCGGTCACCCGCCGCGACGGCGGGAGAAGGCCGCGGCCCGGCGGACCCGCCGTACGGCGATTCAGCGATCCATCGACGACAGCACGCGCCGCGCCACCGGGTGGGTGCGGACGATCTCGGCGAGGGTCGTCGTGCCCCGGACGATGCGGGTGAAGGCGTTCCATGCCGGGCGGAAGCCCGTGATCGCGGCGTGCACCAGGCCGGGGCGGCGCTCGAAGAGGGTGAGCATGCGACGGCCGACGCCCATCTCCACGCCCAGGCCGGCCTTGATGGCGAAGGCGTAGTTGAGGGCCTGGCGGCGCGCGTCCACGGCGTCCTGCGCCTCGGCGATGCGTACGGCCCACTCGCCGGCCAGCTTGCCGGAGCGCAGGGCGAAGGAGATGCCTTCGCGGGTCCACGGCTCCAGGAGGCCGGCCGCGTCGCCGCACACGATGACGCGGCCGCGCGACAGCGGCGAGTCGTCGGCCCGGCAGCGGGTCAGGTGGCCCGACGAGATGCTCGGCTCGAAGCCGGCCAGCCCCAGGCGGGCGATGAAGTCGTCCAGGTAGCGCTTGGTGGCGGCGCCGTCCCCGCGTGCGGAGATCACGCCGACGGTCAGGGTGTCGCCCTTGGGGAACACCCAGCCGTAACTGCCCGGAATCGGACCCCAGTCGATCTGGACCCGGCCGGCCCAGTCCTCGGCCACGGTGGCCGGCACGGGGATCTCGGCCTCCAGGCCGAGGTCGACCTGCTCCAGCTTCACCCCGACGTGTGCCCCTATGCGTCCGGCGCTGCCGTCCGCTCCCACCACGGCGCGGGCGTGGAGCGTGGTGCCGTCGGAGAGCACGACGGCCACCGTGCGCCGGTCGGGCACGGCCGGGCCGTGCTGCTCGACCCGGGAGACGGCGACGCCCGTGCGGACCTCGGCGCCGGCCGCCCTGGCGACCTCGACGAGGCCGGCGTCGAACTCCGGCCGGTTGATGAGCCCGAAGAGCATCCGCTTGGAGCGGCGGGTGCGGGTCAGCTTCCCGTTCAGGGAGAACGTGACGGCGTGCACCCGGTCCTGGAGGGGAAGTTGGAAGCCGGGCGGCAGGGCGTCCCGGGAGGGGCCGATGATGCCGCCGCCGCAGGTCTTGTAGCGCGGGAGCTCGGCCTTCTCCAGGAGCAGCACCCGCCGGCCGGCCGCGGCCGCGGCGCGTGCCGCCGAGGCGCCCGCCGGACCGGCGCCCACCACCACGACGTCCCACACCGGCCCGTCGGCCACCGGCCCGTCCGGGCTCGTTTCCCGGGCTGCGTTGTCGCTGCTCACCTGTGCTTCTACTCCTGCTCGATCACCGGCTACGACTACCGTGCGCATCCTACGGCCCACCGTCGGGCGGTCCGTTCGGGGGAAGGCACCCGGGGAGTGCGTGTACCGCCCATGGGAGGATCGGTGCGCAATCGCCCGTACGTACGGACATAACGTCGCGCCACCAAGGAGCGTTCCATGGACACGTCCTCGAGCAGCCTGCCCGACCCGGCCGCGCTCGCGGCGACCGTCGCCTCTCTGCAGTCCCGCGCCTGGACCGAGCTGGCCGAGCTGGTCGCCTTCAAGTCCGTCGCGGACGAGGCCCAGTTCCCGAAGAGCGAGTGCGAGGGCGCCGCTCGGTGGGTGGCGGACGCGCTGCGCGCGGAGGGTTTCGAGGACGTCGCCCTGCTGGACACCCCCGACGGCACGCAGTCGGTCTACGGCTTCCTGCCGGGCCCGGCCGGCGCCCCGACCGTGCTGCTGTACGCGCACTACGACGTCCAGCCCACGCTGGGCGAGGCCGCGTGGGACTCCCCGCCCTTCGAGCTGACCGAGCGGAACGGCCGCTGGTACGGCCGCGGCGCCGCCGACTGCAAGGGCGGCGTGATCATGCACCTGAACGCGCTGCGCGCGCTCAAGGCGCACGGCGGCGTCCCGGTGAACGTCAAGGTCATCGTCGAGGGCTCCGAGGAGCAGGGCACCGGCGGCCTGGAGCGGTACGCCGAGGCGCACCCCGAGCTGCTGACGGCCGACACCATCGTCATCGGCGACGCGGGCAACTTCCGCGTCGGCCTGCCCACGGTCACCGCGACGCTGCGCGGTATGACGCTCGTCCGGGTCCAGGTGGACACGCTGGCGGGCAACCTCCACTCGGGCCAGTTCGGCGGTGCCGCGCCGGACGCGCTCGCGGCCCTGATCCGTGTCCTGGACTCGCTGCGGTCGGCGGACGGCTCGACGACGGTGGACGGGCTGACGGCCGACGAGGGCTGGTCCGGGCTCCAGTACCCGGAGGAGGACTTCCGCAAGGACGCGAAGGTGCTGGACGGCGTGGGGCTGATCGGCTCCGGCACCGTGGCCGACCGTCTCTGGGCGCGCCCCGCGGTCACCGTGCTGGGCATCGACTGCCCGCCGGTGGTCGGCGCCACCCCGTCGGTGCACGCGAGCGCCCGGGCGCTGATCAGCCTGCGCGTGCCGCCGGGCCAGGACGCGGCGGAGGCGACGAAGCTCCTCATGGCGCACCTGGAGCGGCACGTGCCGTGGGGCGCCCGGGTCGGGCTGGAGCAGGTCGGCCAGGGCCAGGCCTTCCAGGCCGACACGAGCAGCCCCGCGTACGCCTCGATGGCGGAGGCGATGCGCGTCGCGTACCCGGGCGAGGAGATGCAGACGGCGGGCATGGGCGGTTCCATCCCGCTGTGCAACACGCTCTCGACGCTCTACCCGGACACGGAGATCCTGCTGATCGGCCTGAGCGAGCCGGAGGCGCAGATCCACGCGGTGAACGAGAGCGTGTCGCCGGAGGAGCTGGAGCGCCTGACGCTCGCGGAGGCCCTGTTCCTGACGAACTACGCGCGGAGCAAGGGCCTGTAGCGGGTCCGGAGGTGCGGGGGTGGGGGTGGTTTCCGCCGCCCCCTCCCCCGCCGCCGCTCAGCCGACCGGGACGCCCCCCTCGAGGTTCAGGGCGCGCCCCTGCGCGCGGGCCCGCAGTGCCCAGCGCAGCCGGTTCAGGCGTACGGGCGGCAGCATCCCGGCCGCCTCCTCCTCGGTGACGAACCGCCATCCGCGCAGCTCGGCGCCGGGCAGCAGCAGCCGCCGGGCGTCGGCGCCGGTGAGCCGCCCGCCGTCGAAGAGCAGGCGCAGCCCGCCGAACCCGGGCGGCTTCGGCGGCTCCCAGTCGACGACGAGCAGCCGCGGTACGGTCGCCAGCTCGATGCCGATCTCCTCGGCGACCTCGCGCATGCCCGCCCGGGCGGGGGCCTCGCCGGGTTCGACGACTCCCCCGGGGAACTCCCAGCCGGCCTTGTAGGTGGGGTCGACCAGCAGCACGCGGTCGTGCTCGTCGAAGAGGAGCACCCCGGCGGCGAGCGTCTCGGCGCGGGGTTCGGGGGTCTGGACGATGGGGCAGTACGCGGCGCTGCCGTCGCGCACGGCCGCGGCGACGCGCTCGGCGACCTGGCGCGGGGTCAGGCCGGCGGTGTCGACGGCGAGGGCGTCGGCGGCGAGCCAGGAGGACAGCGCCGATCGGTAGGGCGCGACGTGGTCGCGGGCCCACTGCCGGACGGACTCGCTGCGCGCGGGGTCGTCGGGGAATTCGACGCGGTGCTCGATGCGCTCCCGCAGGATCGTTTCGTCGACCGTCAGCACCAGATGGCGCACCGCAATCCGCCGCGACGCCAGCGCCCCGAAGATCTCGTCGCGGTACTCCTGGCGCAGGAGCGTCATCGGCACGATGAGCACCCCGCCCAGCTCCGCCAGCAGCGCGGCCGCCGTGTCCACGACCATCCGCCGCCAGACGGGGAGGTCCTGGAAGTCGGCGACCTCCCCGAGTCTCCTGGGTGGCAGCAGGTACTTGAGAGCGCCTCCGGTCACCTCGGGGTCGTAGAGCGTGCTGCCCGGGACGAGTTCGGTCAGCTGCCTCGCCGTGCTGGTCTTGCCCGCGCCGAACGCGCCGTTCAGCCAGACGATCACGGTTCCCCCTTCTCCGTAGCCCCCTGTGGCATGCGGAAACACGTGCCCGCAACACCTTGCCACGGAAACGTGTACGAGCGGGATGGGGCACGGTCCGGCCACGCGGCAGGTGACGGAGGCCACTGCACGCCGTCATGGGCACGGTGTCATGGGTACCGCGTCATGGGCGCCGTGTCAGTGGGCGCACCCCGTCATCCGCCGGCGGTCGCCCGTCCACCCGTACGGCCGCGCGTCCCCGTCCCGGCCGCCGGTCCGTACGGCCGCCGTTCACCGGCCCGCTTCCCACAGCCCCAGTCGCTCCGCCGCCGCGGCCGCCGCGCCCACCAGCCCCGCGTCCGCTCCCAGGCGGGCGGGCAGGACCTCCACGCCCGCGGTGAACGACAGCGTCGCGTAGTCCCGCAGGCGTTCGCGCAGAGGGCCGAACAGCACCTCCCCGGCCCCCGCGACCCCGCCGCCCACCACCGCGACCTCGATCTCCACGAGCGCCGCCGTGGCGGCGATGCCCGCCGCCAGCGCCCGCGCCGCGCGTGCGAAGGCGGCCAGGGCGACCGGGTCGCCCGCCCGCGCGGCGGCCGCGACGGCCGCCGCGCCCGGCTCCTCGCCCGGTGCCGGGCGCCAGCCGTCGGCCAGGGCGCGGCGCGTGAGGGCGGGACCACTGGCGATGCCCTCGACGCAGCCGACGGCCCCGCAGGGACAGGGCTCGCCGTCGAGGTCGACGCTGATGTGGCCGATGTGACCGGCGTTGCCCGTGGGTCCGGGGTGGAGGCGTCCGTCGAGGACGAGTCCGCCGCCGACCCCCGTGGAGACCACCATGCACAGGGCGTTGGCGCGCCCCCGGGCCGCACCGCGCCAGTGCTCGGCGGCGGTCATCGCCACCCCGTCGCCGACCAGCACCACCGGCAGCCCGCCCGTCGCCCGGGCCACCTCGCCGGCCAGCGGGAAGGCGCGCCAGCCGGGCACGTTGACCGGGCTGACGGTGCCTCGCGAGGCGTCGACGGGGCCCGCGCTGCCGATGCCGACGGCCCGGACCCGGTCCCAGCCGGCGGAGCGCGTCAGCTCGTCGAGCACCCCGGCCACGGCGGCCATGACCGTCGCCGCGTCCTCGCGCGCCGGGGTCGGCCGCCGAACGCGCGCGAGCACCCGCCCGTCCGCGTCCACGAGCGCTCCGGCGATCTTGGTGCCGCCGAAGTCGAGAGCGGCGACGAGGTCGTCGGGGGCATGGCGCACGGCGGGGTTCTCTCCTGGTCCACGAGCGGCTGGGGACCGGCCGGGCGGGTCGGTCCGGAGCCAGTCTCGCCGGGGCTGACAACGTTGTCCAGGCTCTATGCTCGACGTCACCTCCGTGCGCCCGGCGGGGGCCTGAAGCGTCGAAGGACGAGCTCCCCATGACCACCTCCGCCAGATCCGCCGACCCCGGCGGGCCGCCGCCCCGCTACGGCGCCCGCCCCACCATGAAGGACGTCGCCGCCCTCGCGGGCGTGGGCCTGAAGACCGTCTCCCGCGTGGTCAACGGCGAGCCCGGCGTCACACCGGACACCGAACGCCGGGTCCGGGACGCGATCGCCGCCCTCGGCTTCCGGCGCAACGACAGCGCCCGCGTCCTCCGCAAGGGCCGCACCGCCTCCATCGGGCTGGTCCTCGAGGACCTCGCCGACCCCTTCTACGCCCCGCTCAACCGCGCCGTCGAGGAGGTCGCCCGCGCCCACGGCGCCCTGCTCGTCAACGGCTCCAGCGCCGAGGACGCCGAGCGCGAGCGCGAACTGGCGCTCGCCTTCTGTGCCCGCCGCGTCGACGGACTGATCGTCATCCCGGCCGGCGGCGACCACCGCTACCTCGAACCCGAGATCGCCGCGGGCGTCGCCACCGTCTTCGTCGACCGGCCCGCCGGGCTGATAGACGCCGACGCGGTGCTCTCGGACAACGTCGGCGGCGCCCGCGAGGGCGTCGCCCACCTCGTCGCCCACGGTCACCGGCGCATCGGCTTCATCGGCGACCACCCGCGCATCCACACCGCCGCCGAGCGGCTGCGCGGCTACCGCGCCGCGATGGCGGCCGCCGCTCTGCCCGTCGACGAGGCGTGGGTGTCACCGGGTCCGACGACCCCCGAGCGGGTACGGGCCGAGGCCGAGCGCATGCTGGGCGGGCCGCGTCCGGTCACCGCGTTCTTCACGGGCAACAACCGGGTGACCGTCACGGTCCTGCGCGTCCTCGCCCGGCTGGACCGGCCCGTCGCGCTGGTCGGCTTCGACGACCTGGAACTGGCCGACCTCCTCTCGCCCGCCGTCACGGTGGTCGCCCAGGACGCGGCCCGGATGGGCGCCACGGCGGCCCGGCTGCTCTTCCGCCGCCTGGACGGGGCCGGTGACGCGCCCCGCCGCGTGGTGCTGCCCACGCGCCTGATCGTGCGCGGCTCCGGCGAACTGCCGCCCGCCGGGGACTGATCAGAGCGGCCCCGGCCGCCCCTCGGACACCTCACGAGGTGTCCGCCGCCCCGCCAGTTCCTCCAACTCCTCGCGGTCCAGCCCGGTCAGCGCCGCGACCTCCTCCGCCGCGACGGCGCCGCAGTCGAGCCCGCGCAGCAGGAATCCGCTCAGCGCCCTGGCGGTGGCCGGCTCGTCCAGCACCGCCCCGCCCCCGCCGCCCCCGGTGTACGCGCGGAGCCGGACGGCGGCCGGCTCCAGCCCCTCGCGGTAGAAGGAGTAGACGGCGGCGTAGCGGGTCGGCAGGTGGCCCGGGTGGATGTCCCAGCCCTGGTAGTAGCCCCGGGCCAGCGACCGCCGGACGAGCCGGTGGTGCAGCCGCCACGCCGCGTGGACCCCCGCGGTGTCCCCGACGGGCAGGACGTTCATCGAGCCGTCGCAGACCCGGACGCCGGTGCCGGCCGCGGCGACCTGCATGACGGCCTTGGCGTGGTCGGCGGCCGGGTGGTCCGGCGCCTGGTGCGCGGCGCTGATGCCGCAGGCGGCGCTGTAGTCGAAGGTGCCGTAGTGCAGTCCGGTGACCCGGCCGCCGCCGGCCCCGATCAGGCGGGCGACCGTGGCCCGGCCGTCGGGGCCGAGGATCGCCTGGGTGGTCTCGATCTGTATCTCGAAGCCGATCCGCCCGGCGGGCAGGCCGTGCGCGGTCTCGAACTCCCCGGCCAGCGCGGCCATGGCGGCGACCTGCTCCGGGAAGGTCACCTTGGGCAGGGTGACGACCAGCCCGTCCGGCAGCCCGCCCGCCGCCATCAGCCCGGTGAGGAAGACGTCCAGGGTGCGGACGGCCCGGTCGCGCACGGCGGCCTCCAGGCACTTCACGCGCGGGCCCGTGTACGGCGCGGCCGTGCCGTTCGCGTACGCCGCCGCGACGATCCGGGCCGCCCGCGCGGCCGCCGCGTCCTCCTCGCCGTCCGGGCGCCGTCCGTAGCCGTCCTCGAAGTCGATGCGCAGATCCTCGACGGGCTCGTGCGCGAGCTTGGCCCGTACGCGCTCGTACACCGGCCGGGCGAGGACGGCGGGCAGACCGAGCACCCGGGCGAACTCCTCCGCGTCGGGGGCGTGTTCGTCGAGCAGGGCCAGCGCCCGCTCGCCCCACGCGTGGACCGTGCCGGCGTCGAAGGCGTCGGCCGGGACGTAGACGGTGTGCACGGGCTGGCGGGTGCCCGGGTCGCCCGGGTAGCGCCGGGCGAGCTCTTCGTCCACGGCGGCCAGCGAGGCGGCGACGCGCTCGCCGACCGCGCGGGCGAACGTCGTGGCGACGGCCTCGCGCTGCACCATCCGGCACCCCTCCCCGCGCACCTTCCTCCCCCGGCTACCGCCGGGCGGTGCCCCCAGCATGGAATCGACTGTCCGTCAGGCGAAGCTATCCGGGCGTATGGAGACGGTCAACGGGGCGTCGGGGCCCGGGGTCGGCGGTCCTCGCTCAGCGCGCCCCGAGCGCGCTGAGGCCCGGGACGAGCGTCACCAGCACCGGGACGAAGGGCACCAGGGCCGCCACGGCCGTCAGCCGGAGGCGGCGGGCCGCCGTCAGGCGGGGGGCCGGCGCGAGCAGGCGGTCGACGCGGCCGGGGACGTGGGACGCGGAGCCGGCGCTGGGACCGAACACGCCCCGGTCCTCGTTGAGTTCGACCAGGGCCAGCGCCGTGGTGAGGCGGCCGGAGCGGCGCGAGGCGGCGTCGTCGGCCGCCAGCTCGACGAGGTGGTGGACGCGGTCGCGGAAGGCGGCGAAGACCGGCACCTGGGGGAAGCCGTTGGCCAGGGCCGAGGAGCAGTGGAGGAGCCAGTCGTGGCGGGCCCGGGCGTGGCCCTGCTCGTGCGCCAGGACGGCGTCGAGCCGGGAGTCGTCGAGACGGCGCAGCGCGGCCGTGGTGATGACCAGCCGGGGCGCGGCCCCCGAGCGCAGCAGCCAGGCCTCGGGGCGGTCGCCCTCCAGGACCACGAGCCGGTCGGCGCCGTGCTCCTCGCCGGGCAACCGGGGCGAGCGGGCGAGGAGTTCGGCGCGGCGGCGGCGCCGGCGGGCGCGGGCGTCGCGGATCTCCCGGGTCAGCATGGCGGCGGTCCGGACGGCGCCGGAGGCCAGGACGAGGGCCAGCGGGGCGGCCCAGGGTCCGTAGGCGGGGAGGGCGTAGGCCTCCATCACGCCGTGCGGGGCGTGGGCGAAGACGTTGCCGCGGACGGCCTCCCAGGCCGCGGCGGCGCTCAGCGCCATCGCGAGCGCGCAGCAGAGGAGGACGGCGGCCACCACGCACTGCCACACCCACAGGGCCAGGACGGGTTCCCGGTCGGGCCAGTCGGCGCGGGTCAGCACGCGCGGCGCCAGCGCGGCGACCAGGCCGCCGAGGGCCAGCAGCGCGAGCGGGACCATCATGCGGTCAGCCTATGAGGCGGCGGCTCGGCTCGTACACGATCCGGCACGGGAAGTGACGGACACCACGGGAACTCACGGGAACTCACGGGCGATCCGCCGGGGACCCACGAGGACCCGCGGGGCTCACATGGTGAGGAGCATCGCCAGCATCCCGATGCCCATGGACAGCCGGCAGGCGTCGGTCAGTTCCGGGGCGCCCGGGCGCTGCCCGCCGCGGCCGGGCCAGGGGGCCTCGCCGGCGGCGATGGCCGTGACGGGGACCATGCCCGCCGCGGTGCGTACGACGTAGACCGCGAAGTACACCAGCAGCAGGCCGGTGACCAGCGGGTTCCCCGCGGGTTCATGGAGGCTCGCGGCGCCGGCCCGGTGGGCGTCGTGGTCCGCGCCCGGGGAGCCGGCCATCGCGAGGGCCATATAGACCATCGCGAAGGCGCCCACCGCGTGGTGGAGATGGTGCACCCCCGCGCGGCCGCCCCGGGCGAGGGCCAGGGCGCGCAGCCCCACCGCGCCGAAGACCAGGGCGAACGCCACATGACCCCAGGGCCGGGTGTTCAGGGCCGCGGCCGGGACGGCCATGACGGCCATGCCCAGGCCCATCAGCGCGTCACCCCCGGCGGCCCGGCGCTCCCCCGCCGCGCCGGCCCGCATCCGGAAGAGGCAGTACGCGCCGGTGGCGGCGCACAGCGCGACCAGCAGCCAGCCGACCAGCGGTGGTCCGTGCACGGCGCACCTCCCCGGATTCCCGGACGCGACCCACCTCCGGAGGATGCCCGCCGCGACCGGGTCGCACGGGAGCGCACGGGCGCACGGAAGGCGCGCGGATGCCCCCGGTCCTGCGCCGGCTCAGCGCCGGGCGCACGGCTCCCCGGCCCGCGCCCGGGGGGGTGCCTCAGATGCCGGGCCGGTAGCGGATCGGATGGTCCTCGGGCACCTCCACCACCGCGATGCGCACGCCGTCGGGGTCCGCGATCCACATCTCGATCAGCCCCCACGGCTTGCGCTCGGGGGCTTCGAGCACCTCGACCCCGTTCCGCAGGAACTCCTGGTGGGCCGCCGCCGCGTCGGCGACCTGGAGCCACAGCTCCAGCCCCGGCGCGGGCGGGTCCTGGGACCTCCCGGAGACCTCCAGGAATCCCCCGCCCAGGAAGTACACGACTCCCCGGTCGTCCCCCGTGCCGAACTCGCGGTAGACCGCGAGCCCCAGGGCCCCGCCGTAGAACGCCCGGGAGCGCTCCGGATCGGTGGGCCTCAGCAACATCCTGCTGCTCAGTACGTGCACCATGCCCGCAGACTCTACGCACCCCTCCTCCGTTAGGGTCGTACGTGCGCACGAAACCGTACGGAAAGGACCACGGGACCCCATGGAGACCGCCACCAGCCGCACCGCCGCGCCGACCTTCCGGATCGCGACGGAGGCCGATGTGCCCGCCCTGGTCGCCCTCGTCGAGTCGGCCTACCGCGGCGACGCCAGCCGCGCCGGCTGGACCACCGAGGCCGACCTCCTGGAGGGTCAGCGCACCGACCCCGACGGCGTGATGGCCGTGGTCACCGACGACAACAGCCGGCTGCTGCTCGCCGAGGTCGACGGCGGGACCGTCGCCTGCTGCCACATCGAACACCGGGGCAGCCACGCCTACTTCGGTATGTTCGCCGTCCGCCCGACCGCCCAGGGCGGGGGGCTCGGCAAGCTGGTCATGGCGGAGGCCGAGCGGCTCGCCCGCGCCGAGTGGGACGCCCCCGCCATGCACATGACCGTGATCAGGCAGCGCGACGAGCTGATCGCCTGGTACGAGCGGCGCGGCTACCGGCGCACGGGCCGGATGAGCCCGTTCCCGTACGGCGACGAGCGCTTCGGCATCCCGCGGCGCGACGACCTCGAGTTCGAGCTGCTGATCAAGGAACTGGCCTAGCACCGGTCCGAGGCCCCCCTCCGGCGATCCGTCCGGGCCGGGACCGGCGACCGCCCCAATGGCGGAAGGCCGTGCCGCGGCGATGCGGACGCCGGCCGGGCGGCGGGGGCCGGCCCGCGCCCGCCGGCAGGCGCGTCCGGTGGCTGGAAATCGACTAGGACGCCGCCCGGGGCGCTAGCGCCAGGAGTGATGATTCGCCATTCCTGATCCACCACTCGGGGGAGGCGGACGGGAAAAACAGCGGCTCGACCGGGGGGTCGGCAGGATAATTTGTCGTCGGCCCCCTTGAGCCGGAGAAGCTGGCACAGATACGGTGTCTTAACGCCAGGTTCTCCCGAGGAGGGTTAGTCATGACGGAAATTATCGCGTCGAGCGCAGCAAAATCCGACATTCTGTCTGTGGATCGCGTCGTGGAACACCCTGCC
The DNA here is from genome assembly GCF_056434285.1 of Streptomyces sp. NPDC044063. Classification (NCBI taxonomy): domain Bacteria; kingdom Bacillati; phylum Actinomycetota; class Actinomycetes; order Kitasatosporales; family Streptomycetaceae; genus Streptomyces; species Streptomyces sp. NPDC044063. Next base: position 3,313 of record NZ_JBWKFM010000004.1, on the reverse strand, counting down.
TGGGCCACGCTCAAGGCCGCCGTGGAGACGATCCGGCCCTGGCAGTCCGCGGACGGGTCCATCGACCTCGCGGCGGAGGACGCACCCCCGGGTGGGACCGTCCGTGCCGCGTTCGACACCGTCATAGCCGCGGTCGAGGAGCTCTCGCCGCTCCTCCCGCACGACGCCGCGTACCACTCGGCGCTGGTGGCCGACCTGCGCCGCTGGGCCGACACCGGCTTCGGCGTGCCGGACTTCCTCGACTCCCTGCTGGCCTTCCAGCCCGCCGCGCAGCGCGCCGACGGCCTCCAGCACCTGGTCGTCTTCCCGATGTACACCCAGAACGGCAACCCCGACCGCAACCTCGAGGCCGTCGTGCTGCGCATGGTGTGGCCGGAGTGGCTCGCCGAGCTGGAGCGCACCCGCTACGACAACCCGCTGTTCCTCGGCATCACCTTCGAGGACTTCACGGCCGGCTACGACACCAACTCCGCCGTGCTCTTCCCCGAGACCATCGCCGTGCGCGAGGCCCCGGAGCGCTTCACCTGGGGCGGCATCTTCTGCGACCGCGAGGCCGCCCGCTTCCGCCGCATCACCGAGGCCGCCGTCGAGACCCTGCGCGTGGACCTCCCCGAGGACATCACCTCCATGCTCGGCGACCAGGAGCGCTGCCAGCAGGCCTTCGTCCTGTGGGACATGGTCCACGACCGCACCCACAGCCACGGCGACCTGCCCTTCGACCCCTTCATGATCAAGCAGCGGCAGCCGTTCTGGATGTACGGCCTGGAGGAGCTGCGCTGCGACCTCACGGCCTTCAAGGAGGCCGTGAAGCTGGAGGCCGACGGCTACCCGCAGGCCCGTGACGTGCAGTTCGCCGTCCTCTTCGACCGGATGTTCCGCTTCCCGATCACCGGCGAGCGGGTCCGCAACTACGACGGCCTCGGCGGCCAGCTGCTCTTCGCGTACCTCCACAAGCACGACGTCGTACGCTGGACGGACAACACCCTCCACATCGACTGGGAGCGCGCCCCGCAGGTCACCAACCAGCTCTGCGGCGAGATCGAGAAGCTCTACCGCGACGGCATCGACCGCCCCAAGCTGGTGCACTGGTTCGCCGCCTACGACCTCGTCTCCTCCTACCTGGCCCCCCACCCCGGCTCCACCTGGGCCAAGGGCCCCGACGCCCTCGACCTCACGCAGCCGCCGCGCAAGCTCGTGGACGACGTGCTCGCGGACGAGTTCCCGCTCAGCATGTTCTATGAGGCTCTTGCCAAGAAGCTGCGCGACGTGATCGCCTCGACCAAGGGGATCACCGCGGCGGACATGGCGCAGGTGGCGGCGTGAGCGAGCAGGAGAAGGAGGCGACGACCATGAGCATTCCCAGCAATGGCAACGGCCCGCTGGAGGGCGCCGTCGTGGCGGTGGCGGGAGCGGCCGGCCCGGCCGGCCGGGCGACCCTGCTGCGGCTGGCGGAGGCCGGGGCGACCGTCGTCGCCGCCGACGCGGACGCGGCCCGGCTGGCCGAGGCCGTGGACGCCGCCCGCTACGCCCACGGCGGTGCGACCGTCACCGGCGACACCGTGGACCTGCTCGACCTGGACGCCACCCGCGCCTGGGCGGACCGGACCGAGAAGGAGTTCGGCCGGGTCGACGGCCTGGTCCACCTGGTCGGCGGCTGGCGCGGCTCGGCCACGTTCGCCGAGACCGACCTCGCGGACTGGGAGCTCCTGGAAAAGCTCCTGATCCGTACCGTCCAGCACACCTCGCTGGCCTTCGAGGCCCCCCTGGCGCGCAGCGGCAACGGCCGCTACGTCCTGGTCAGCGCCGCCGGCGCCAGCAAGCCCACCGCGGGCAACGCCGCCTACGCGGCCTCCAAGGCCGCCGCCGAGGCGTGGACCCTCGCGCTCGGCGACTCCTTCCGCAAGGCGGGGGGCGAGGAGGCCCCGCCGGCCGCCGCCACCGTTCTGGTGATCAAGGCGCTGGTGCACGACGCGATGCGCGCCGAACGACCGAATGCAAAGTTCGCGGGCTTCACGGACGCCAAGGAGCTGGCCGAGGCCATCCTCGGTGTCTGGGAGCGGCCCGCCCAGGAAGTGAACGGAACCCGTCTGTGGCTCACCCCGCAACCGTGACCGACCCGTCCTCGGCCCCGACCGACGCGATACGCCGCCATGACCCCGCGGTGCGCGGCTTCGCCAGCGACAACTACGCCGGCGCGCACCCCGAGATCCTGGCCGCGCTGGCCGTCGCCAACGGAGGCCACCAGGTCGCGTACGGCGAGGACGACTACACCGCCCATCTCCAGGACGTGATGCGGGCCCACTTCGGGCCGACCGCCGAGGCGTTCCCGGTCTTCAACGGCACGGGCGCCAACGTCGTCGCCCTCCAGGCCGTGACCGAGCGCTGGGGCGCCGTGATCTGCGCGTCGACCGCGCACATCCACGTCGACGAGTGCGGCGCGCCGGAGCGGGTCGGCGGCCTGAAGCTGCTGACCGTGCCCACCGAGCACGGCAAGCTCACCCCGGAGCTGATCGACCGCGAGGCCTGGGGCTGGGAGGACGAGCACCGCGCCCAGCCGCAGGTCGTCTCGATCACGCAGACCACCGAGCTGGGCACCTGCTACACGCCCGAGGAGATCCGCGAGATCTGCGACCACGCCCACGAGCGGGGTATGAAGGTCCACCTGGACGGCTCGCGGATCGCCAACGCCGCGGCCACCCTGGGCGTGCCCCTGCGGGCCTTCACCACCGACGCCGGCGTGGACCTGCTGTCCTTCGGCGGCACCAAGAACGGGCTGGTCTTCGGCGAGTGCGTCGTCGTCCTGAACCCGGACGCGGTGAAGGCGATGAAGCACCTGCGCAAGATGTCGATGCAGCTGGCGTCGAAGATGCGCTTCGTGTCGGTGCAGTTCGAGGCGCTGCTCTCGGGCGACCTGTGGCTGCGCAACGCCTCGCACGCCAACGCCATGGCGGCCCGGCTGGCCGAGGCCGTCCGGACGGTGGACGGCGTCGAGGTGCTCCACCCGGTCGAGGCCAACGCCGTCTTCGCCCGGCTGCCGCACGACGTGAGCGAGCGCCTGCAGAAGCGTTACCGCTTCTACTTCTGGGACGAGGCGGCCGGCGACGTCCGCTGGATGTGCTCGTTCGACACCACCGAGGCCGACGTGGACGCCTTCGCGGCGGCGGTGGCCGAGGAGATGGCCAAGCGCTAGGGCGGTCGACCACCAGGACCGCACAGACGGGAGCGGGGGGGGGGGGGGGGGGGGGGGGGGGGGGGGGGGTGTGGGGTGGGGTGGTGGTGGTCTGAGGGGCGGGGGGCGGGGGGGGGTGGGGGA
>NZ_JBWKFM010000003.1:300929-352964 GCF_056434285.1 Streptomyces sp. NPDC044063 | reverse complement strand
AACCGGAAGAACGGCTTCGGTCAGACACGGCGACAGAGCATGGCGGAGACGCGGCACAGGTCGACTGCCCGCCGCTTCGTGAGGTCCGCCTGTCGGTTCATAGGGGCGATCGTAGGGAGGGCGGCGGGCGCTGTCACCAGGGCGCCGAATAATGAGACAAGATATTCCGGATGGTGGGATGGGTGGTCACCGACGTGGCCCGGGAGGGCCCCCCGGAGCCGCGCGCGGCCCCGGATCGGGCCGCGCGGACTGATGTACGGACACGGGCGTCTCGGAACGTGGACCCCGTCGTGTTCGGGCCGCGCGCGGCCCGGGCGTCGGATCGCCGGCCGGTCAGCCGGCCAGGTTGACCTGGGTCCCGGTGAGGGTGACGTCCACGCCGTTCGGCGTGGTGACGACCTTGTCGAGCTTGAGGCCCTTGGGCAGGCCGCTGATCCTGCGGTCGAAGTCGGTCTTGGCGCGGACGGCCTGCTCCAGCCCCGGGATGCCCTGGGCCGGGATCTCGTCGGCGTGGACCCGGATGGTGTCGCCGTTCACCACGGACACCGTGGACACCACGCTGCGGGTGATCGGCTGGCCCATCACCGGGACCGTGCCCGTCACCTTGACCTGGCTGCTGCGCTCGGCGCCGTCCTTGCCGCCGTAGCCGACGCTGACGCCGGGGTCGGCGGTGGCCTTGGTGAGGTCCGCGTAGGAGATGTGCGCGGTGCCCGTCGCGCGGCCCGCGACCGCGGAGGAGAAGCTGCTGTCGATGCGGACGTCGTGGAGGCGGGCGTCGAAGCCGCTCACCGTGATGGTGCGGTCGCCCGCGCCGGCGGTGATCCCGCCGTCGAGCTTGATGTCGACCTCCTCCAGCTCGGACCCGGCGACCTGGGTGAGGAAGGGGAAGCCCTTGATCGATACGTCGGGGGTGCCGGAGAGTCCCTGGCTGCTGCGTATCTTCTCGGCGGCCTGGTTCTCGGCGAACCAGACGGCGCCCCGGTCGGCGGCGACGAACAGACCGCCGAGGACGATGGCGGTGATGAGCAGTATGCGAAGAGCGCGCATCGGTTGGTCGGTCCCCCCACGCGTGGATCGGAGGGCCCGGTCGGCCCTTGTCGGGTCAGGCCTCCCCGGCCTGTCCCGCGAGCCTAACCGGGCCGGTCGGACAAACGCCGGGTCGGTTGCGTAACCGATCTGTAACCGATCCGGCGAATGTCGATCAGTATCGATCAGAGGGGGGTCGTCTGTCAGCCGACCGCCGACCGCCGACCGCCGACCGCCGACCGCCGGCCGACCCTCAGCCGAGCGCCCTGCCCAGGACGTAGACGGCCGGTGCCGCCAGCGCCAGCGGCAGCGCGACGCCCGCCGTCATGTGCACGAACCGCGAGGGGTAGTCGTAGCTGGCCACCCGCAGGCCCACCAGGGCGCACGCCCCGGCCGCCAGGCCCAGCAGCGCGCCCGTCGTCCCCATGCCGGTCACCTGACCGCCCGCGATGCCCGCGCCGGCCGCCGCGACCAGCGCGATCACCGGCGAGGCCAGGGACGGCAGCGGCAGCGCCCGCGCCAGCACGGCCGCGGCCACACCGAAGGCGCCCACCACCACCGCGTCGGGGTCGGCCGCGAGGTGGCCGGCCGCCATGACCGCGAGGGCCGTCGAGGCGGTGGCCGCCGTCAGGCCGTAGAGCCGCTCGTCGGGCGCGGCGTGGCTGCGCAGCTGGAGGATCACGACCAGCAGAATCCATACGCCGAGCGTGCCCAGCATGGCGGTCGGCGCCTGGGGCGGGTCCGTGAGCAGCAGCGCCACGTCGGCGACGACACCGCCCAGGAACGCCAGCGCGATGCCCTGCCGGGCCGGCCACATGCCGTTCAGCCGGAACCAGCCCGCCGCCGTCACTGCCTGGAGCAGCACCACCGGCACCACCAGCGCGGCCTCGGCCAGCGGGGCCGCGGCCGCCAGCAGCGCGGCCAGCACCGTGGTGATCAGCGCCGGCTTGAAGCCGGGGGAGAGGATCTGCGGGCGACCCTCGGCCTTCGCCTTCTCGGCGGCCGTCATCGGCCGCTCGTGCGCGGGGCCGTCGTCCAGCTCGGCGGGGGAGGGGTGCGACAGCGGTGCCGCCGCCGCGGGCATCCCGGCCACGGGCATGGGCTCCGCCACCGGCGATGCCACCGGCGCGGCCGCGTACGGCGCCGGGTGCGCGGACCCGTGCTCCGGCCGGTCCCAGGCCGCGGCGCCCGTGCCGCCGCCGCTCCACGCGTCGTACGCCGGCTCGGCGGCCGGCGCCGGCGCGGCCGGCTGCTGTTGCTGCTGCCAGGCCCGGGCGTCCCAGGACTGGGTCTGCCAGGTCTGGGTGGCCGGCTCGTCGTGCGCCGGGTACTCCTGCCGCGGCTGCGGCCACGCGGGCGCGGCGGGCGCCTGGTGCGCCGCCGGGTCCTGGGTGCCGTAGCCCTGGCCGTAGTCGTACGCGGACGGTGGCTGCCGGCCGTCGCCGGTGTGGGGGTCGTAGGAGCCGTACGAGCCCTGGGCGCCCTGGGCGTCGTAGGAGCCGTGGGGGTCGTACGGCGGGTACGGATCGTGCGGCTCGTACGGGCCGCCGTGGTGGTGCTGATCGCTCATGCTGCCGGGGTCACCCTCCTGCGAAGGGCGGGAGCACCTCGACCGTGCCGCCCTCGGTCAGTCGGACCGTCGAGTGGTCGCGTGTGCCGGCAGGAGTGCCGTCCACGAGGAACGAGCAGCGCGCGAGCACGCGCGCGAACTCGGGACGTTCCTCGTGCCGGAGCCGGGCCGCCGTGAGCGCGTCCGCCAGCGTCCGCGCGGCGTACGGCTCCTCGGCCGTACCGGCGGCGGCCTTGGCGGCGGCCCAGTAGCGGATGGTGCCGGCGGGCGGTTCCGGTTGCCCCGGCCGCGCCGGCGGGCACGCCGGTCGTGCCGTGTGTGTCGTCGCCACGGCGACCCCTTCCGTTCTTTCCGGCATCCTGCCGCCCACCATGATGACGGGTGCCGGGCCGGGCACGGTCCCCCGGCGGGAAAGGAGGGGCCGTGCGGAGGGGTGCTCGCATAGGCTGCCTGTGTGTTGGTACGACTTCTCCGGGCTTATGTGCGGCCCTATTCCGGAGCGATCGCGATGGTCGTCCTGCTGCAGCTCGTGCAGACGCTCGCGACGCTCTACCTTCCCACTCTCAATGCGGACATCATCGACAAAGGCGTCGTGAAGGGCGACACCGGCTACATCCTCGGCACCGGCGGGCTGATGCTCGCGGTGACCCTGGCGCAGATCGTCTGCGCCATCGGCGCCGTCTACTACGGCGCCCGGACGGCCATGGCGGTCGGCCGCGACCTCCGCGCGGAGGTCTTCGACCGGGTCCAGTCCTTCTCGGCGCGGGAGATGGGCCAGTTCGGCGCCCCCTCGCTGATCACGCGCACCACCAATGACGTCCAGCAGGTCCAGATGCTGGTGCTGATGACCTTCACCCTGATGGTCTCGGCGCCGATCATGTGCGTCGGCGGCGTCGTGCTGGCGATCCAGCAGGACGTGCCGCTCTCCGCGCTGCTGCTGGTGATCGTCCCGGTCCTGGCGGCCATCGTCAGTGTGATCGTCTGGCGGATGCGGCCGATCTTCCGCGGCGTCCAGGAGCGCATCGACGTCGTCAACCGGGTGCTGCGCGAGCAGATCACCGGCATCCGCGTCATCCGCGCGTTCGTCAAGGACACCCACGAGCGGAAACGATTCCGTTCCGCGAACGACGACTTGATGGACGTCTCGCTGCGGGCCGGCCGGCTGATGTCGACGATGTTCCCGTCCGTGATGCTGGTCGTGAACATCTCCTCGGTCGCCGTCGTGTGGTTCGGCGGCCACCGCATCGCCGACGGCGACATGCAGATCGGCGCGCTGACGGCGTTCCTCAGCTATCTGATGCAGATCCTCATGGCCATCATGATGGCCACCTTCATGTTCATGATGGTGCCGCGCGCCGAGGTGTGCGCCGAGCGCATCCAGGAGGTGCTCACCACCGACTCCAGCGTGGTCCCGCCCGCCGCCCCGGTCACGGAGCTGCGCCGGCGCGGGCACCTGGAGCTGTCCGGGGTGGAGTTCCGCTACCCGGGCGCCGAGGAGCCGGTCCTCAAGGACGTCTCGCTCGTGGCGCGGCCCGGTGAGATCACGGCCGTCATCGGTTCCACGGGCAGCGGCAAGTCGACGCTGCTGGGCCTGGTGCCCCGGCTGTTCGACGCCACCGCCGGCACGGTCTCGCTGGACGGCCGGGACGTGCGCGACCTCGACCCGGTCGTGCTGTCCGACGCCGTGGGGCTGGTGCCGCAGAAGCCGTATCTGTTCTCCGGCACCGTCGCCTCCAACCTGCGCTACGGGCGTCCGGAGGCCACCGACGAGGAGCTGTGGCAGGCGCTGGAGACGGCCCAGGCCCGCGACTTCGTCGAGGCCATGGAGGGCGGGCTCGACGCGCCGATCGCCCAGGGCGGCACCAATGTCTCGGGCGGCCAGCGCCAGCGCCTGGCGATCGCCCGGGCCCTGGTGCGCAAGCCCGGGATCTACCTCTTCGACGACTCCTTCTCCGCCCTCGACTACGCCACCGACGCCCGGCTGCGGGCGGCGCTGTCCCGCGAGACGCAGGACGCGGCGGTGCTGATCGTCGCGCAGCGGGTCTCGACGATCCGCGACGCCGACCGCATCGTGGTCCTCGACGGGGGCCGTGTCGTCGGCACCGGCACCCACACCGAACTGATGGGGACCGACGAGACCTACCGGGAGATCGTGCTCTCCCAGCTGACCGAGGAGGAGGCGGCGTGACGTCCCCCGACAGGCCGGGCGGCGCGCCCGGCGGCGGCCCCGGCGGTGCCGGTGCCGGGAAGGGCCCCGGCGGCGCCGGGCCGCAGCGCAGAGGCCCGGCCCCCGCGGTCGGCATCGGCCGTTTCATGGGCGGGCAGCCGACCGAGAAGTCCATGGACTTCCGCGGCTCCGCCGGCCGGCTGCTGGCCCAGCTCCGGCCGCAGCGGGCCCTCATCGTGCTGGCGCTCGCCCTCGGCGTCGCCAGCGTCGCGCTGAGCGTCGTCGCGCCGAAGGTCCTCGGCCGGGCCACCGACCTGATCTTCGCCGGTGTGATCGGCGGGGACATGAAGCCGGGCGTCTCCAAGGCCGAGGTGCTGGAGGGGCTGCGGCAGCGCGGCGACGGCAAGATCGCCGATCTGCTCTCCGGCGTCGACTTCACCCCGGGCCGGGGCATCGACTTCGACGCGGTCGGCGAGGTGCTGCTGTGGGTGGCGCTGATCTACGCCGGCGCCTCGCTGTTCATGTTCGTCCAGGCCCGCCTCGCCACCAACATCGTGCAGCGCTCCGTCTTCCGGCTGCGCGAGGACGTCGAGGCGAAGCTCGGCCGGCTGCCGCTGAGCTACTTCGACCGGCAGCAGCGCGGCGAGGTGCTCTCGCGCGCCACCAACGACATCGACAACATCGCGCAGACGCTCCAGCAGACCCTGAGCCAGATCATGGCCTCGCTGCTGACCATCGTCGGCGTGCTGGCCATGATGTTCTGGATCTCCTGGCTGCTGGCGCTGGTCGCGCTGATCACCGTCCCGGTGTCGATCCTCGTCGCGACGAAGGTCGGCAAGCGGGCGCAGCCGCAGTTCGTGGCGCAGTGGAAGTCGACGGGCCGGCTGAACGCCCACATCGAGGAGATGTACACCGGCCACTCGCTGGTGAAGGTCTTCGGGCGCCAGAAGGAGTCCGCCGAGACCTTCCGCGAGGAGAACGACGCCCTCTACGCCGCCGGCTTCAAGGCGCAGCTCATCTCCGGCGTCATCCAGCCCGCGATGATGTTCATCGGCAACCTCAACTACGTGCTGGTCGCCGTGGTCGGCGGGCTGCGGGTGGCGAGCGGTTCGCTGTCGATCGGTGACGTGCAGGCGTTCGTCCAGTACTCGCGGCAGTTCAGCCAGCCGCTCACGCAGGTGGCGTCCATGGCCAACATGGTGCAGTCCGGCGTGGCCTCGGCCGAGCGGGTCTTCGAGCTGCTGGACGCCGAGGAGCAGTCGCCGGACGCGAAGGACGCGATCGTCCCCGAGGCGGTGCGCGGCGAGGTGGCGTTCGAGAAGGTCTCGTTCCGCTACGAGCCGGACAAGCCGCTCATCGAGGACCTGTCGCTGACCGTGCGGCCGGGCCAGACGGTCGCCATCGTCGGCCCGACGGGCGCGGGCAAGACCACGCTGGTGAACCTGCTGATGCGGTTCTACGAGGTGGGCGGTGGCCGGATCACGCTCGACGGCACCGACACGGCGGCCATGTCGCGCGAGGAGCTGCGGTCCCATATCGGCATGGTGCTCCAGGACACCTGGCTCTTCGGCGGGACGATCGCGGAGAACATCGCGTACGGCGCGGCCGCGGACATCCCGATGGAGAAGATCGTCGAGGCGGCGAGGGCCACCCACGTCGACCGGTTCGTCCGCACCCTGCCGGACGGCTACGACACGGTGATCGACGAGGAGGGGGCGAACGTCAGTGTGGGCGAGAAGCAGCTCATCACGATCGCCCGCGCCTTCCTGGCCGAGCCCGAGATCCTGATCCTGGACGAGGCCACCAGCTCCGTCGACACCCGTACGGAGGTGCTGATCCAGCAGGCGATGAGCCGGCTGCGGTCCGGCCGTACGAGCTTCGTCATCGCGCACCGGCTGTCCACCATCCGGGACGCCGATGTGATCCTCGTGATGGAGTCCGGCCGGATCGTGGAGCAGGGCACCCACGACGCGCTGCTGGCGGCGGGCGGGGCGTACGCCCGTCTGTACGAGGCGCAGTTCGCCCAGCCGGTCGCGGAGGAAGTGGCGTAGCGCCCCCGCGCGGGCCGCGCACCGCGCCGGGAGGCTCCTTCCGCGGGAGCCTCCCGGTGCTGGCCCCGGGCCGTCCCGGCGCGGCAGACTGGTAGGCGGCGGAGAGCCGGGGTGACCGTCAAGGGCGCGAAGCGGCCACCACTCGAAGTGAGCGACGAAACACAAGGTCGTGCAAAATCGCCGGTACCTCCGAAAGTCACGTGGGTTATTCTGCTGAGCGATGAGGATCCGGGCAGAGTGGCCCCCGGGTCCTTTTGTGCATTCGGACGACGAGCAGTGCCCCACCGTCCTCGCAAGGACCGAGGAGGAACCGACGCAATGGGCGAGCGAAGCGCACGGCAAGAGAACGGACCCCGCGGGAGCCGCGCGGGGTGGCAGGCGACCACCGGAGCGGGTGAGAGCCGATGAGCTCCCTGCTGCTCCTGACCAACGCACTCCAGCCGTCGACCGAGGTGCTGCCCGCGCTGGGCCTGCTGCTCCACAGCGTGCGCGTGGCCCCGGCCGAGGGCCCGGCCCTGGTGGAGACCCCCGGGGCCGACGTCATACTGATCGACGGCCGCCGTGACCTGCCCCATGTCCGCAGCCTCTGCCAGCTGCTGCGCTCCACCGGCCCCGGCTGTCCCCTGCTCCTCGTCGTCACCGAGGGCGGCCTGGCCGCAGTCACCGCCGACTGGGGCGTGGACGACGTGCTGCTCGACACCGCGGGCCCCGCGGAGGTCGAGGCGCGGCTGCGGCTGGCCATGGGCCGCCAGCAGATCACCACGGACGACAGTCCCATGGAGATCCGCAACGGCGACCTCTCCGTCGACGAGGCGACCTACAGCGCCAGGCTCAAGGGCCGGGTCCTCGACCTGACCTTCAAGGAGTTCGAGCTGCTGAAGTACCTCGCCCAGCACCCCGGCCGGGTCTTCACCCGGGCCCAGCTGCTCCAGGAGGTCTGGGGCTACGACTACTTCGGCGGTACCCGTACCGTGGACGTGCACGTGCGGCGGCTGCGGGCCAAGCTCGGCCCGGAGCACGAGTCACTGATCGGCACCGTCCGGAACGTCGGCTACCGCTTCGTTGTGCCCGAGAAGGCGCCGGACGCCGCCGACCGCCCCGACGGGGAGGCCGCGGCCGACACCGGTGGCGGGCGGTCGCGGACCGCGCCGGGACGCACCGTCGAAACCGAGGCCGCTCGCCCGGTGAAACGGTAGGTGGACCCGCGTAGACTGCCGCGCGTGGCCAAGGTGACGCGGGACGATGTGGCACGGCTTGCGGGGACGTCGACCGCGGTCGTCAGCTATGTCATCAACAATGGACCGCGCCCGGTGGCACCGGCGACGCGGGAGCGGGTGCTTGCCGCGATCAAGGAGCTGGGGTACCGGCCGGACCGGGTCGCGCAGGCGATGGCGTCCCGCCGGACGGACCTCATAGGCCTGATCGTGCCGGACGCCCGCCAGCCCTTCTTCGCGGAGATGGCGCACGCCGTCGAGCAGGCGGCGGCCGAGCGCGGGAAGATGGTCCTCGTCGGCAATTCCGACTATCTGGACGAGCGCGAAGTGCACTACCTGCGCGCCTTCCTGGGCATGCGGGTCTCCGGCCTCATCCTCATCAGCCAGGGCCCCAGCGAGACCGCGGCCCTGGAGATCGACGCCTGGGACGCCCGCGTGGTCCTGATGCACCGCAGGCCCGACGCCATCGACGACGTCGCCGTGGTGACGGACGACGTCGGCGGCGCCCAGCTCGCCACCCGCCACCTCCTGGAGCACGGCCACCCCTACGTGGCCTGCCTCGGCGGCACGGAGGAGACGCCCATGGTGGGCGACCCGGTCACCGACCACGTCGAGGGCTGGCGCCGCGCCATGCGCGAGGCCGGCAAGACCACCGAGGGCCGCCTCTTCCCCGCCCCCTACAACCGCTACGAGGCCTACAAGGTCGCCCTGGAGCTGCTGGCCGGCCCGAACCGGCCGCCGGCCATCATGTGCGCCACCGACGACCAGGCCATCGGCGTGCTCCGGGCGGCCCGCGAGCTGCGCATCGACGTGCCGGGCGAGCTGGCCGTCGCCGCCTTCGACGACGTGAAGGAGGCGGCCCTGACGGACCCGCCCCTGACCACCGTCGCCTCGGACCGCCAGGCCATGGCCCGCTCGGCCGTGGACCTGGTCCTGGACGACGGCCTGCGCGTCGCGGGCAGCCGCCGGGAACGCCTCAAGCAGTTCCCGTCCCGGCTGGTCGTCCGCCGCTCCTGCGGCTGCGGCGGCTGACGTCACCTTTACGGGTAATGAACACGCTTCTGCCCCCGTTTTCAGTCCGCACTCAGACTGTTCTCATGAACCCGGAGCACAGTCATAGACATGACGGAAACCCCTGACGCCCAGCAGCCGCCGTACGCGTACCCGGCGCCCCCGGCCCACCCCCCGTACGCCGGCTTCGCCGCGCCCGCCCCGGGCCCGGCGCCGGCGCCGGAGCCCCCGGCCCACCGCGCCCCCCGTACCCGCCGCCCGGCGGCCCTCATCGCCGCCTGCGCCCTGGTCGCGGCCCTCGTCGGCGGCGGCTCCGCGGCCCTCGTCGGCGAGCTGACGCAGCGCTCGCACGGCTCCGCCGGCTCCACCCCCGTCCAGAACGTCTCCGCCAAGGGCGGCGGCGTCGCGGCCGTCGCCGACGCCGTCGGCCCCAGCATCGTGGAGATCAAGGCCAGCACCGGCTCCGGCCAGTCCACCGGCTCCGGCGTGATCATCACCGCCGACGGCGAGGTCGTCACCAACAACCACGTCGTCTCCGGCGCCGACACCGTGCGCGTCTCGCTCAGCGACGGCTCCGTGAAGACCGCCAAGGTCGTCGGCACCGACCCCGGCAAGGACCTCGCCCTCATCAAAATCCAGGGCGCCAAGGGCCTCAAGGCCGCCACCCTCGGCGACTCCGGCAAGGTCAAGGTCGGCGACCAGGTCGTCGCCATCGGCTCCCCCGAGGGCCTCACCGGCACCGTCACCAGCGGCATCGTCTCCGCCCTCAACCGCGACGTCACCGTCTCCAAGGAGGAGGGCCGCGGCCAGCGGGAGCGCGGCGTCCCCCAGTGGCCGTTCGAGTTCGGCGGCAACCAGTACAACGGCGACACCGGCTCCTCCAAGACCACCTACAAGGCCCTCCAGACGGACGCCTCCCTCAACCCCGGCAACTCCGGCGGCGCCCTCATCGACATGAGCGGCCGCATCATCGGCATCAACTCGGCCATGTACGCCTCCCCTTCCTCCGGCGGCTCCTCCGACTCGGCCGGCAGCGTCGGCCTCGGCTTCGCCATCCCCATCGACACCGTCAAGGCGGACCTGGCCAAGCTCCGGGCCGGCGGCGGCAACGCCTGAGCCCGCCCGCGTGCGACGCTGAGAGCGTCCCCGACCGTGACGCACACCGTGAGGTACCGCAGATGAGCCCCGCCGAGCACGGCGAGACGCCCGCCCGCATCCTGATCGTGGACGACGAGCCCGCCGTCCGCGAGGCGCTGCGCCGCAGCCTCGTCTTCGAGGGCTACACCACGGAGCAGGCCGTCGACGGACTCGACGCGATCGCGGCGGTGGGCACCCACAACCCCGACCTGATCGTCCTCGACGTGCTGATGCCCCGCATGGACGGCCTCACCGCGGCCCGCCGGCTGCGCGCCTCCGGAGTACGGGTCCCCATCCTGATGCTGACCGCCCGCGACACCGTGGGGGACCGGGTGACCGGACTCGACGCGGGAGCCGACGACTACCTCGTCAAGCCCTTCGAACTCGACGAGCTGCTGGCCCGCATCCGCGCCCTGCTGCGCCGCAGCTCCTACGCGGCCCCGGCCGCCACCGCCGCCGACGAGCACATCCTGTCCTACGCCGGCCTGCGCATGGACCCGGCCACGCGCGAGGTGACGCGCGACGGACGGCCGGTCGAGCTCACCCGGACCGAGTTCACGCTGCTGGAGCTGTTCATGGCCCACCCCCGGCAGGTGCTCACCCGGGAGCAGATCCTGAAGTCGGTGTGGGGATTCGCGTTCGAGCCCTCGTCCAACTCGCTGGACGTCTACGTGATGTACCTGCGCCGCAAGACCGAGGCGGGCGGCGAGCCGAGGCTGGTGCACACCGTGCGCGGAGTGGGCTACGTCCTGCGCGCCGACGGCGGCACCGAATGATCACCAGATTCCGGCGGCTGCCGCTGCGCTCCCGGCTGGCCCTGCTGACCGCCGCCGCCGTGGCCGTCGCCGTCGCCGTCGCGGCCGTCGCGTGCTGGCTGGTCACCCGGCAGGAGCTGGCCCACCAGCGGGACACGACGCTGACGAGCGTGCGCGCCGACGACACCACGGTCAAGGGCCTGCTGCGCAACTGCGGCACGGCGCCCACCGGCCCGTCCGCGCTGTTCCGGCCCTACACGGTGCAGATCATCACGGGCGACGGCTTCATCTGCAGCACGGTCGGCAAGTCCCCGATCAAGATCGAGGCCGACGACCTCCTCGTCGCCCAGCGGCAGCGGGACCAGGCCCTCCACGACGCGCGCGCCGAGGACGGCACCTGGATGCGGGTCGCGACGTCCCCCGGCCCGGTGGCCGGCACGGCCGTGACCATCGCCCAGCCGCTCAGCGAGATCGACCGGCCGCTGAACGCCCTGGCGCTGGTGCTCACGGCGGTGGCCGGATTCGGTGTGCTGGGCGCCGCGACGGCCGGTCTGTGGGTCGCGCGGGCGGGGCTGAAACCCGTCGACCGGCTCACCGGGGCCGTCGAGCACATCGCCCGCACCGAGGACCTCGCCGTCCGCATCCCCGTCGAGGGCGAGGACGAGATCGCCCGGCTGTCGGCGTCCTTCAACGCCATGACCGCGGCCCTCGCCTCCTCGCGCGACCGCCAGCAGCAGCTCATCGCCGACGCCGGGCACGAGCTGCGGACGCCGCTGACCTCGCTGCGGACCAACATCGACCTGCTGGTGCGCAGCGAGGCGACCGGCCGGGCGATCCCCGCCGAGGACCGCAGGGAGCTGCTGGAGAGCGTCAAGGCGCAGATGACGGAGCTGGCGTCGCTGATCGGCGACCTCCAGGAGCTCGCCCGCCCGGACGCCCCGGGCGGCGGCCCGCTCCAGGTGATCCCGCTGCACGAGGCCGTGGGCCGGGCCGTGGGCCGGGCCCGGCTGCGGGCCGCGGGCGCCGGCCTCTCGGTCGACGCGCGGATCGACGACTGGTACGTGCGCGGCGAGCCGGCCGCGCTGGAACGGGCCGTGGTCAACCTCCTGGACAACGCGGTGAAGTTCAGCCCGCCGGGCGGAGCCGTCGAGGTACGGCTCGTCGGCGGCGAACTGACCGTCCGCGACCACGGCCCGGGCATCCCGGCCGACGAACTCCCGCACGTCTTCGACCGCTTCTGGCGCTCGCCGACCGCGCGCAGCCTGCCGGGCAGCGGCCTGGGCCTGGCCATCGTCGCCCACACGGTCCGGCAGGCGGGCGGCGAGGTCACGCTCGCCCCGGCGGACGGCGGCGGGACGGTGGCCACGGTCCGTGTCCCGGGCGCGGCGACGGAGCCGCCGCGGCTCTGAGGCGCCGGCCTCAGCCGCCGATCCGCAGCTCCGCGGCCGTCAGCTCCACCCGGATGCCGTCGCTCCGTACCCGTACCGCGCGCAGGTGGAGGTCGTCGGCCCGCGGCGGGAGCCGGAAGGAGAGGGAGAGGCGTTCGGCGAGCGCGGGCGGCTGGAGCTGGAGCAGGGCGTCGAGCAGCCGGGGGTCGATGCCGAGCCGCTCCAGCAGCCACGGGTGGTCGACGACCGCGTCGAGGAGGTTGACGCGGGTGAGCCGCTCCACGAAGCGGGGCGCGCCCGTGATCTCGTGCAGCTTCTCCTCGCTCTCCAGGGCGAGTCCGACCGCGTCGTCGGGCACGCCGAGCCGGGCGGCGAGGGCCGGTACGGACAGCATGGCCCGTACCCGGGCCGCGTCGCGGCTCAGGCGCTCGGCGGCCTCGGGGTGGAGGGTGAGCGTCCGGCCCGTGCCGGGGCCCGGCCGGTAGGTGGCGAGGTGGGGGACGTCCAGGCTCATGTCCTCGACGTCGGTGGAGACGGCCCGGTCGCCGTCGCGCCGGATCCGCGCCCGCGCCCGCAGCACCAGCTCCTGCCCGGCGACGGACAGCCGGCCGCGGGCGCCGACGGTGTTGCCCCCGAGGTCGCTGAAGCGGACCTGGGAGGCGCCGAGTTCGCGGTTCATGTCGTCGAAGGCGAGCAGGACGCCGCCGTCGAGCCGGCCGACGACGGCCCCGCGGATCGCGTCCGGCAGGCTGCCGGTGAGCCGGACGTCCAGGGCGCTCGCCCGCACCCTGGCGAGCGAGACCCGGTCAGCGGCCACGTCCGGCACGGTGACGTCGACCTGCCGCAGCCGCTTGGTGAGCACCTGCGTCAGGAACGGGAAGCCCCGGATGTCGACCTGCGGCCGGGCCTCCAGGTGCAGGGCCTGCTGGAGTCTCTCCTGGGCCTTCTTCTCCGCGTACAGCACCGCGCAGCGGTCGGCGAGCAGGAGGAAGGCGGTGCCGAAGAGGAGGGCGAGGAGGAGCTTGGTGGCCCGGCGGTACGTCCGCAGGGGGCTGGGGGGCCGCCGTCCGCCGCGTGCCCGGCGGGGGCGCCGGGGCGGGCGCGACCGCCGGGGCCCGGCGTGCCGACGGGGCCGGGGGCGGCGGCGCCGGTGACCGCGCGGCGGCGGCCCGGGTAAGAGGGGCGGGTCGGCGGGGCGGTCGTCCGCGGGGCCGGGGCCGGGGCCGGTGGGCGTCCCCGGACCGTCGCCGGGCACGACGGGACCAGCGGGAACGGCGGGGCGGGCGGAGAGGTCGGTGGGGGTCCGCATCGCTCCATCCCAACACGGCGCATGCCCTCGAACGCAAGGTCCATTCCGCTTTTTACGAGTCGTTCGCGCCACGCCGCACGCGGATCGAACGCGGGTCCGAGATGTGATCCGCGCACCCCGGCGATGTTTTTCGGCCGTTCGAAAGGTGTTCCCTCCCGGGGTTTCCCCGTGGCCGACCGCGCCCTCTAGCGTGACCCCATGACACGCGCTCGGGGGAGTCGCGACGATCACGCGACGTGTGCGGTAGTGGTCGGGCCTGACAAAGGCTCATATTCCGGTCGCCAACACGGACATGATGGACGTAGGGTTCTCGACCAAGATCGAAAATGATGCGCCGCCCGGTACGGCGGCGCGGGGGGAAGGAATCCCGATGACGTCATCCCGTGTCCGGCGCCGTGCCGCCGGTGCCGCCGCCGCCCTGATCATGGCCGGTGTCGCCGGCCTGGCCGCGGCGTCGCCCGCCGCGGCCAAGGCCAACCTGCTGGCCATCGACAAGGTGGCGCTCGGCGCGGACGGCCCGCGGGTCGACCTCACGTACTCCTGCGACCCGGGCAGCGAGTACCAGCTCGTCGCCCGGGCCGAAGTGGTCCACGACCGGCACTTCCGGGACCGGGCCGCGGCCCTCGTCAAGCCGGAGAAGCTCGTCTGCGACTACGAGAGCCGGAAGCTGCGGCTGGATCTCCGCCCGGAGCTCGGCGCGCACTTCGCCAAGGGCGACAAGATCAAGGTCGCCGTCCACTACCTCGACCCGGACGGCTTCGACTACGCCAACGAGGAGCTCACGGCCACGCTGTAGCGCGGGCCGGGGGCCGTCGGCGCGCCGCGCGTCACCAGCGCAGCGCGGTGAAGTCCACGGGCCGGGGTTCGAGCGCCCGGGTGCGTTCCGTCAGCCCCCGCAGCCGGCGGGCCATCTCGTCCTCCGGCAGCCGCTTCCGGTCGCCGTGCCCGGGCAGCACCCACGAGAACCGCAGCCGGCCGGCCGTCCGGGCCAGCGAGGCGGCGAGCTCCGTGATCGAGTACCAGACGACGGTCTCGGCCACTTCGAGGTCTCCCGTCGTGCGCGACCAGTAGAAGCTGTCGCCGGTGAAGCAGTACCGCTCATCGGCGACGTAGAGCACGCTGCCGCGCGTATGGCCCGGGAGCGGGTGGGCGACCACGCCGTCGGCGATCACGACCGGGTCCGTGCCGCGCAGGACGTGGTCGGCGTCGGGGCGCGCGTCGAGGTCGCCCTCGTGGATCGACAGCCGGGCGCCGAAGCGGTCGGCGTACTGCCGTCCGTGTGCCGCGTGGTCCCGGTGGGTGAGGAGGACGTCGGTGATCCGCCCGCCGGCCGACGCCTCGTAACGGTCGGCGAGGGCCGGGCTCCAGCGCGGGGTGTCGATCATCATGGCCGTGCCGTCCGGCCGGTGCAGCAGGTAGGAGTTGGCGCCGGCGGTGTGCGGGGAGTTGTGCCCGCAGAGCGAGACGGTCGCGTCGAGCGCGAGGGGGTACGGGTCCAGCGCGGGGTCGAGGCGCCGGTCCGGCTGCCGGATGGAACGGGTGTGGCAGGCGTACGCCGCCGCGTGCATCCGGCGCTCCTCCTCCTCGGTCCGCGGCTGGCGGACCACTTCGGCGCGCCCGTCCACCTCGTGGATGAGGTCGGGCGCCATTTGCCGCGCCACGTCGCAGTTCGTACAGCGGGAGTCGACGTACCAGCCGCCGTGGGCCTGGGGCGAAACAGGGTGCACGGGAACTCCTTCGAGCGTGCTCGGTGCCGGATGGTTGCACGCACCAGCCAGTGAAGCCCCGGTGGTGGCGAAAGGGGAAGGGGTGCCCGGTCTTGTACTTTCCGGACGTCTCGTCTCTCGCTGACCGATCGTCAGGAGGGCCCCGGGGTCCGGTTCATGCGGCGGCGCGAGGCGTGCCGGGATCCGCGGTGGTGCTCTCGCCGAGGGCCGCGCGGAGCCAGTTGTCGGTGGCGCCGGGCGTCGGCGGCGCCGAGGGTCCGGAGAGCTCGCCGACGAGCCGCCAGTACGCGTCGATGCGGGGCTCGGCGGCGAGCAGGCCGGTGAGCCGGCGGCGGAATCCGGGGGTGTCCCGGACGCCGAGCGAACGGGCGTGGGCCTCGGCGAAGCAGTCCAGGGCCTCGCCGCCGCGCGGCGGGCGCCCGGCCAGCAGGTCGGGCGCGGCCAGGGCGTAGGCCTCGGCGAGGCCCTCGTAGAGGACGTCGGGGCGGTATCCCCGTCCCGACCGGTGGGCCTCCGGCCGGGCGTACCTCTTGCTGGGCAGGGCGCCGGTGACGAAGGCCTGGAGGCGGGCGAAGGCCAGCACCTGGGCGGGGGTCGGGTCGTCCGGCGGTACGGGGACGGCGCGGTCGAGGATCAGGGTGACCGTCCGGGCCGGCATCCGCGGGGGCAGCCAGCAGCGCCAGAAACGTTCCAGCGCGGCCGTGCCGGGCGGGGTGGTCAGCGATCCGACGAGGCGGAGCCGCTCGGCGCGCTCCTCGGGCGGGCAGTCGTGGAGGAGCCGGAGGGCGGCCTCCCGCCAGCGCAGGGCGGTCAACCGGCCGCCGACCTCGCGCAGTTGGCCCGCGATGACGTCCTCCAGCGCGTCGCCCAGCGACTCCTCCCGCTCGAGCACCCGGCCGACCTCGGGGACCGGCAGGTCGAGGCCGCGCAGGGAGCGGATGAGGTGGAGCCGGTCGAGGGCTCCGGGGTCGTACCGGCGGTGCCCTCCGGAGCTGCGGGCAGCCTCGGGCAGCAGGCCGCGGTCGGAGTAGAAGCGGACCGTCTTGACGGTGACGCCCGCGCGCTCGGCGAGCTCTCCGATGCTCCACAGGTCGTCGGGCAGCAAGGCTTGAACCTCCCTCAGGGGGAGTTCCTACCGTACCCGCGAGCAAGGAACGCGAGGAGGCGATCATGACCACCATGACCACATTCGTGCTGGTACCGGGACCGTACTGCGGCAGCTGGGTCTGGGACCGGACGGCCGCCCGGCTGCGGGAGGCCGGCGCGGAGGTCCACACGGCGACGCTCACCGGCTTCGGTGACCGCCGCCATCTGGGCGGGCCCGCGACCGACCTGGAGCTGCACGTCGAGGACCTGGTCCAGCTGATCGACCAGCTGGACGCGGAGGAGCTGGTGCTGGTCGGGCACTGCTACAGCATCCACCCCGTGATGGGCGCGGCCGACCGCAGGATCGAGAGGATCGCGCGGGTCGTCTGCGTGGACGGGGGAATGCCGCGGGACGGCCTCTCGCCCGTGGACGGGCTGCCGGAGGAGCTCCAGGAGCGGGTGCGGGAGCGGCTCGCGGGGGCGGAGGACGGCTGGCGGCTGCCCCTGCCGCCGATCGACGAGTGGCGCACCTGGGGCAGCCTGGACGGCGTTCCCGAGGAGGTGGTGGAGCGGCTGGTCCGGCTCGCCGCGCCGCAGCCGGTGGGCACGCTCGTCCAGCCGGTCCGGCTGTCGGAGGCGGTCGAGGCGCTGCCGCTGACGGGCGTCATGTGCAGCGGCAACGGCATGACCATCGCCATGGTCGAGGCCGCGGTGGCCTCCGGGGAGCCGAGCGTGCGGAAGCTGCTGGACCCCCGGACGACCTTCTTCGAACTCGCCACGGGCCACTGGCCGATGCTGTCCGTACCGGACGAGCTGGCCGACGTGCTGCTGAGCGCCGCGGCGGGCGAGGGCCACCGGGTGGGGACCGCCGCCGGGGTCGCCGCCGGCTAGCCGAGCGGCTTCTCCAGCCACGCCACGTCCCAGAACGTGCCGAACTTCCGCCCGACCTGGGCCAGTACGCCGGCCGGGCGGAAGCCGAGGCGTTCGTGCAACCGCATGGACGCCTCGTTGGGCTGGGTGATGCCGGCGTAGGCGCGGTGGACGTCCTCGGCGGCCAGGGCGTCGAAGAGCGCGTCGTAGAGCAGCCGGCCGAGGCCCCGGCCGGTGTGCCCGGGGGCGAGGTAGACGCTGGTCTCGACCGAGGTCTCGTAGGCCTGCTTGTCGCGGAAGGGGCTGCTCGTCGCGTAGCCGAGCACCGTGCCGCCCTCCTCGGCGACCAGCAGCCGGTACCGGCCGGTGGCGGGGTGCTCGTCCAGCCAGGCGCGGCGGGCCTCGACGTCGACGGGGGTGATGTCGAAGGTCACCGGGGTGTGGACCACGTAGTGGTTGTACAGCGCGGTCAGGGCGACGAGATCGTCGCCCGTTCCCGGCCGGACCCGTATCGCGGTGGTGCGCTCGCGCATCAGTGCTGCTCCCTTCCTGCTGCGCGGACGCTACAGGGGGACTGTTACGCGAGCGTTTCGCCCTTTTCGCCCTGTCAGGGGCCTCGGCGTCAGCCGTCCACGGAGACGGGAAGCGTGAGAACCGGGGTGCCGAGGGCGGATAGCCCGACGTAGTCGTTGGCGTGGAGGGCCGCGACGACGGCGTTCACATCGACGACCGTGTCGGCCCGGGCCGGCGCCGCGAGGGCGGCGGAGCCGGCGCAGAGAGCGGCGGCGGTGGCGAGGGCGGCGAGGAGACGCTGCATCGGCTTCATGGGCCACGTCCTACCGAACGGCCCCACCGGGTATGCCACGGCTGCGCGCGAGCGCCGGTCCTGTGCCACCGTGCGCTCCGGGGCCGGGGCCGGGGCCGGGGCCGGTGGGCCGACTTGCCGCGGCCGGGTTCCGTAGAAGACTGGAAGTGACGGCCACCGAGTGGTTGGGGGTCGGCATGTCCTCACGACCGGAGCGGCACGGCACCACCGAGGCCTCGCTGCTGCCGGTGCCGCACGTCCGGCGGACGGCGGTCCTGACCGTGCTCGCCGCTCTGGCCCTGGTGTTCGCGGTGCACGCGGTCGGGAAGCGGGAGCCCGGCGCGTGGCACGTCCAGGGGGACTGGTGGGGGCCCTTCGACGGGCTCGCCGAGTTCGTGATGCAGTGCGTCGGCGGGGGCGCGCGGCTGGTGACGATCGGGCGTGACGGAGCCCCGCTGAACGTGCGCTTCGGCTGTCTGCTGTTGCTCCTCGCCCTCCTCGTCCTCTGGCGCCGGGCGCTGCTCGCCCGCAACGCCCACCGGCCGGGCCCGGTGGACGTGCAGAAGCTCGTCGCCTCGCGTCCGGAGGTCGAGCGCCAGGTGGAGGGGCTCACCGCGCAGTGGCGCAAATACCTGTCGGAGACCAACCTCTATCCACCGAGCGCACTGCCCGCCGAGGTGCCGGCGGAGAACTTCATCGACCTGCTCGGTGACGTGGACCTGGAGCCCAAGAAGTTCGGCACGAGCCTGGTGCGGCTCTTCAGCCGGATACGGCCCAAGGTCGCCTACACGGTGCGCGGAGTGCTGCGGGAGCGGGAGGAGGAGCCGAGGTTCGGGGTGACGGTCACCGTCACGTCGTACGCCACGAGGGGCAGCCGTACGGACACGCTGTGGGGACGCACCTGGGAGGACACCGTACGACTGGCCGGGGACTGGGTCATGGCGGCCCTCGTGCCGGTGACGCGGGCCGGCCGGCGGCCTCCCTGGCAGGAGTGGCGCGGGCGGGACCTGAGCCCCGTGCTGTTCGCCGCGTACCAGGACGGCAGGCGGCTCAGCCAGGAACGGAAGTTCGACGACGCCCTGGACCGCTACTACGCCGCCCTGCGGATCGATCCCTCGAACCTGTACCTGCGCGCCCAGATCGCCGGCATCCAGGAGAAGCTCTGGCTCCATATCGACGCCCTGGAGACCTACTACGGGGCGATGCTCCTGGACGGGTGCACCAACCGGCAGCGGGCGCGGCGTCTCGCGATGAGCTCCTGGAACCCGCTGCGGATCCTGCGACGACGCTACCGGTGGTGGAGCAACGGCCTGCTGGAGGTGCGCTACCGCTACGCCGTCGTCCTGGGCGTCGGCGAGTACTCCGCCCTTCAGTGGTGCAGGAGTTCGTCGGACGACGACCACTACCCGCGGCGGGCCCACGCCCGTGAGGAGATCCGGCAGGCGATGGCGCCCGCCTTCGCGGAACGCTACTGGAGGGTGTTCACCGACTGGATCGGAGCCGGGCGGGACGCCGAGGGGGAGAGGAGGACGAAGGCCTGGCTGGAGGGGCTCCTGCGCGAGCACCGGGAGACATGGCTGGTGCGGCTGGTCTTCCAGCGCGCCTGTGTCGAGGAGATGCGCCAGCTCGCCCGGGACTGGCCCTGGGCCACGCTGCTCCGCGTCGTGGGGTGGCACCGGCGCGGAACACTGACCAGGGCCTCGCTCCGGCTCAACTACAAGCTGTGGGCGCCGCTGCGCCTCGCGTGGGCCGACTCCGGGAGACAGGAAGGGCCGGACAGGATCCCGGGGATGCCGGAGCGCCCGAAGTGGCTCCACGACGCGGGCGCGCTCGAGGCGAAGGTGCGGACCGTGCTGGACAGGTCCGTCCTCCGCCGGGTCAGGAGGGACCTGCCGTGGCCGCGCCGTCCCTGGCTGGACAGCTACAACGCCGCCTGCGTCTACGCGGCGGCCATGAGTCACCCGGCCCTGGTGGAGGAGCGGGAGCGGCTGGCGGGGCTGGCCGTGGGACAGCTCGAGGACGCCACACGGACCGACCGGGCCGGCTCCTCGTCCCTGATGCGGTCGTGGCTGCTCATCCAGGACCCCGACCTCAACGTGCTGCGCCGCGAGCCCCGGTTCGTCCGGTTCGAGCGGGAGATCTATCCGCACGCCTTCCCCGACCACTGCCGGCCGGAGCGCCCCGTGGCGGCGGAGCTCAGGGCGTACCACCGCCGGATCCTGCAGGGCGCGGCGCGGGCCATGGAACTCGCCTGGCGCGAGCGGAGAAAGCAGCTCCTGGCCGGACCGGACGTGGTCGCCCGGTGGTTCGACGGCGACCGCGCGGCGTGGGAGGCCGTCCACCAGTTCGCGAGGAACGGCGGCAACGACTGGCGGGACCGGGAACGGCTGGTGCGGGTGGTCCGGCAGATCGCCGACCCCGCCGTCGTGGTCCGCTGCGGGCTGCCGCCCGGGCTGCCCGAACTGGACGAGCTCCTGGACGACGCGGCGTGGTCCGACCCCCGGCACACCGAGCGGCGGGTCGCCGACGTCAGCGACGAGACCGAGCGACGGCTGGAGAACGTGCGACAGGATCTGGAGACCGAGCCGACGGGATGGGCCCCGGAGCTCTCGCCGATCACCCGTAGCGCGGAGTGGCTCGCCGCCGTCAGGAGTTCCGAGGAACTCTCCCTGTCGCTGGTGCGGCGGGATGCCTGGCAAGCGGTCTGCTGGGACTACGAGTCCGCGTGGCGCGCCCTGGGCGACCAGCTCGATCCCGAGGGGGACGTACTGGCCCTGCACCGGGCCCTGCACCACCTCCGGAGCCCGCGCAGCACCCCGAACGGCCTGGTGGCCGCCTGAGCGGCCCCGCAGGGGGCCCGTCCGCCGTGGCGGCCGGACGGGCACCCTCACGTACGACTACTTCACAACCGTGATCCGCTCCGCCTTCGGCGGCGCCAGCGGCGAGGTCTTCGACGAGTGGTTCTGGAGGTAGCTAACGAAGACGTCGAGGTCGGAGGCCGCGACGAGCTTGTTCGTGCCGTCCTTGAAGGCGGGGAAGCCGTCGCCGCCGCCCATCAGGAACTCGTTGGCCGCGACGCGGTAGGTCTTGGCCGGGTCGATCGGGGTGCCGTTCAGCTTGACCGACGAGGCGACGACGCGGTCCGCGCCCTTCTTCGTCAGGTCCAGGGTGTAGGTCAGGCCCCTGCTCACCTGGAGGATCTTCGGCTCGCGCTCGTTGGGGCCGCTGACCTGCTGCTGGAGGGCCGCGACGACCTGGGCGCCGGTGAGGGTCTTCACCTGCATCAGGTTGGTGAAGGGCTGGACCGTGAAGGCCTCGCCGTAGGTGACGACGCCGTCGCCCTCCTTGCCGGAGGCCTTGAAGGCCAGGTCGGAGCGGATGCCGCCGGGGTTCATGAAGGCGATCTGGGCGCCGCCCTTGTCCGCCGGGGCGAGCGCCTCGACCTGGGCGTCGGTGATGACGTCGCCCAGCGGCTTCTCGTAGTCCTCCGAGCCGCGGCCGTTGATGTCGGCCGTGATGTAGCCGACCGGCTTGTCGGCGACGGGGGCCGCGAGGGTCTTCCAGCGGTCGATGAGCTTCGTCATGTCCGCGGCCTTGGGCTGCTCGCGGTTCACGACGTGGTTGGTGGCGCGGGGGCCCTTGACGCTGGTGCGCACGATGTCCTTGGTGCGGCGGTCGTACGTCAGCGTGGTGTCGGTGTACAGGCGGCCGAAGGAGGCGGCCGAGGTCACCGTGCGGGGGGCGCCCGACGGGTCGGGGATGGTGCAGGCGTAGGCCTGGTGGGTGTGGCCGGTGACGAAGGCGTCGACCTTGGGCGTGACCTTCTTGGCGATCTCGACGATCGCGCCGGAGATGCCCGCGCCGGCGCCGGGGGTGTCGCAGTCGTAGTTGTACGAGCCGGACGCCGGCATGCCGCCCTCGTGGACGAGGGTGACGATGGACTTCACGCCCTGGCGGTCGAGTTCCTTGGCGTACTTGTCGATCGTCTCGACCTCGTCGCGGAACTTCAGGCCCTTGACGCCCTCGGCCGTGACGACGTCCGGGGTGCCCTCCAGCGTGAGACCGATGATGCCGATCTTCACGCCCTTGTGCTTCCAGATCGTGTAGGGCTTGAGGATGGGCCGGCCGGTCTTCTCGTCGGTGACGTTCGCGGCGAGGTAGGGGAAGTCGGCGCCCTTGAAGGTCTTGCCCTTCTCGAAGCAGCCGTCCTTGGGGTGGCAGCCGCCGCGCTGCATGCGCAGCAGCTCGGCGCGGCCCTCGTCGAACTCGTGGTTGCCGACCGAGGTGGCGTCGAGCTTGATCTTGTTGAGCGCCTCGATGGTCGGCTCGTCGTGGAAGAGGCCGGTCATCAGCGGGCTGGCGCCGATCATGTCGCCGGCCGCCGCGGTGATGGAGTACTCGTGGCCCTTGCGCGCGGTGCGCAGGGAGTTGGCGAGGTACTCGACGCCGCCCGCCGGTATGACCTTCTTGGTCCCGTCGGCCTGGTTCTCGGTCACGGTGCCCGAGGAGCCCTGCGGCGGTTCGAGGTTGCCGTGGAGGTCGTTGAAGGACAGCAGCTGCACGTCCACCGTGCGGCCGCGGTTCTTCCCGTAGGCGTCGGAGGCGCCGGCCTGGGAGGTACCGGCGGTCAGGACGCCGGCGGTGGCGGCGAGGACGGCCGTGGTGGCGGTCAGCCGTCTGACGGTGCTGCGCTTGCGCGGCGGCGGCTTGGCGGGCATGCGTTCCCCTTTTGAGAAAAGTGCTGGGGGTGTATCAGGTCGGCCGCAGCATACGGTTGACGCGCGTAGCCCCGCAGGAGGGGTGGGGTTACGGATGGGTGACGTGGGGCCCTCTCCGGCGTGGGGACAGGTCGTAGGCTCGCCTCATGAGTGACGTGGTGAAAGACGTGAGCGGACAGCGGCGCATCGAGGTGCTGGAGGAGCTGGACCCCGAGCTGGCGTCCGAGGTGCTGCGGCTGATCGGCGAGGCCGCCGCCGAGGACGGTCAGCCGGCCGTCTCCGAGCAGGGCCGGCTCCAGCTCAAGGGGCGGCGCGCGGGCGTACGGCACGTCCTGCTGCGTTCGATGGACAAGGAGCTCGTCGGATACGGCCAACTGGAGGACACCGATCCGGTGGAGGCGCCGGCCGGCGAGTTCGTGGTGCACCCCAAGCAGCGGGGCCGCGGGCACGGCAGGGCGCTGGGCAGTGCCCTGCTGGCCGAGTCGGGCCGGCGGCTGCGGGTCTGGGCGCACGGCGGGCACCCGGCCGCCCGGCACCTCGCCCAGGTGCTGGGGCTGAGCCTGTTCCGCGAGCTGCGCCAGATGCGCCGGCCGCTGGAGGGCATGGAGCTGCCCGAGCCCGTGCTGCCCGAGGGCGTGACCGTCCGGGCGTTCCGTCCGGGCGAGGACGACGCGGCGTGGCTCGCGGTGAACGCGGCGGCCTTCGCCCACCACCCGGAGCAGGGCTCGCTCACCCAGCGCGACCTGGACGACCGCAAGGCGGAGGCCTGGTTCGACGCGGACGGCTTCTTCCTGGCCGAGCGCGGCGGCGAGCTGATCGGCTTCCACTGGACGAAGGTGCACGCCGACGAGGGCCTGGGCGAGGTCTACGTGCTGGGCGTGCGGCCCGGCGCGCAGGGCGGCGGGCTCGGCAAGTCGCTGACCACGCTCGGCCTGCGCCATCTGGCGGCCCGGGGGCTGCCCACGGCGATGCTCTACGTCGACGCGGACAACGCGGCCGCCGTCAGCGTCTACGAGCGGCTGGGCTTCACCACCCACGAGACCGACCTGATGTACCGGACCGAGGGCTGAGCCGCCCGGCAGGATGCCGCTGTTTGACAGGTGCGGACCCCTGCGATCACCCTTTCACTAGTCAAGTAGTGAAAGGGTGATGCGCGTGGTCGAGTTCCGCATCGACCGGCGCAGTGGGGTCGCCACCTATCTGCAGATCGTGCACCAGGTCGAGCAGGCCCTGCGGCTGGGCCTGCTCGCCCCCGGCGACAAGCTGCCCACCGCCAAAGAGGTCGTCGCGGCCACCGCCATCAACCCCAACACCGTCCTGAAGGCCTACCGCGAGCTCGACCGCGCGGGCCTGGTCGAGGCGCGCCCCGGACTGGGCACCTTCGTACGGAAGTCGCTGGCCCGCCCGGGCGCCGCCGCCGACTCGCCGCTGCGCGCCGAACTGGCCGACTGGACGGCCCGCGCCCGCGCGGCGGGGCTCGACCGCCAGGACGTGGAGGCGCTGGTCGCCTCCGCCCTGGAGGAGGGCTTCGCGGACCACGCGCCGGCGCCGCACCGTGCGACGGAGGGGACCGCGTGACCGACCTGACCTTCCACCCCGACCGCACCGCCCTGGAGGCGGTCGGGCTGCGGGTGGCCTTCCGGCGGCGCGAGGCGCTGCGCGACTGCACCTTCCGGATACCCGCCGGCCGGGTGTGCGCGCTGGTGGGCCCCAACGGCGCCGGCAAGTCCACCCTGCTCGCCCTCGCGGCCGGGCTGCGCCGCCCCTCCGGGGGCCGGCTGCGCGTCCTCGGCGGTGAGCCGGGCGCCCCCGGGGTGCGCCCCCGCATCGCCCACGTCGGCCAGGACAAGCCGCTCTACCGCCACTTCACCGTCGACGACACGCTGCGCATGGGCCGCGCCCTGAACCCCGGCCGCTGGGACGCCGCCGCGGCCGAGCGCCTGGTGCGCGCCGGCGACCTCGCGCCCACCACCCGCGTCGGCTCCCTCTCCGGCGGCCAGCGCACCCGCCTGGCCCTGGCCCTCGCCTTCGGCAAGCGGCCCGAACTGCTGCTGCTGGACGAGCCGATGGGCGACCTCGATCCGCTGGCCCGTCACGAGATGATGGCCGCCCTGATGTCCGAGGCCGCCGAGAACGCCACCACTGTCGTCATCGCCTCGCACATCATCGACGAGCTGGAGGGCGCCTGCGACTACCTCCTCCTGCTCGCCGACGGCCGGGTGCGGCTCGCCGGCGAGGTCGAGGACCTGCTCTCGGTGCACCGGGTCGTCGTCGGTCGCTACGAGGACGTGGGCACGCCCCGCGAGTTCGCCGCCCACACGATCGTGGAAGCGCGCACGACGGGCCGTCAGCTCACCGCCCTCGTACGCCCCGAGGGCCCCATCCGCGGTCACTGGGCGATATCCGAGCCCTCTCTCGAGGAACTGCTCCTCGCCCACCTGCGCTCGCCGGGCGCCCCCGCGCTCGTCGCCCCCAGCGCCGAGCCGCGCATGCCCGCGTCGAGGTGGGCGGCATGACGGCCACCGCCGGGACGGGCGCCCTGATCCGGTTCGTACTGCGACAGCACCGCGCCACCGCCTGGGCCGCGCTCGGCGTGCTGACCGCCCTCGTCCTGGGACTGGTGGTGCTGCGCGCCGAGATCACGGAATTCGTCCGCGACAACCACCTGATCACCGCCTGCGGCGCGGAGTGGGACTGCGTCGGCGACGGGACGGCGGTCGAGTCCTTCGACGAGCGGTTCGGCGACCTGCTGCACTACGCGGGCCGGTTCATCGAGCTCCTGCCGCTGCTGATCGGCCTGTTCGTCGCCGGCCCCGTGATCGCGCGGGAGATGGAGAGCGGCACCTACCGGCTCGCGTGGACGCAGTCCGTCTCGCCGCTGCGCTGGCTGACGGTGAAGCTGGCGGTGCCCGCCGTGGCCGTCCTGGCCGGGCTCTCGCTGCTCTCCGCCGTCTACACCTGGACCTGGCGGGCGGCGCCGGTGCTGACGCTGCCCGGCCAGCGCTGGTACCGCTCCTACGACATGATCGGCCCGGCCCCCGTCGCGCAGGCGCTGCTCGCGCTGGCCGTGGGTGCCCTGGCCGGGCTCGCCGTCAAGCGCGTCGTGCCCGCCATGGCCGGCACCCTCGTGACGTACTACGTGCTGGTCACGGGCCTGTCGTCGTTGCGGCCCGGGCTGCGGCCGCCGGTCACGGAGCTGTCCGCCGACATGCCGGGGCTGATCAAGGGCGTCAACGGCGACGCCTGGGTCGTCGAGCGCGGCCTGATCGCCCGCTCGGGGGGCCGCCTCCCCGAGCCGGACTGCAAGGTCGGTGTCAGCCCGGCCCGGTGCGCCGAGCAGCACGGGGCCACCGGCTGGTATCTGGACTTCCACCCCGCCTCCCACCTGTGGCCCCTCCAGTGGGCCGAGGCGGGGATCACGCTGGCGCTCGCCGGGCTGGCGGCCGTCGGGGCCTTCCGGCTGCTCCGCCGCACGTACCCGTGCTGAGCGGGGCACGTGCCCCAGCGGCCCCTGCCGCCGGGGCACGTACCCAGCGGCCCCTGCCGCCGGGGCGCCTTCCCGCGCGCCCCGGCGGGCCGTCCACGCCGCCGTGACGTTCCGGCCCGTCCGGCGATTCCTCCATGTCACGCGCTCGTTACCCGTGATTCAACCTCGGTTGCGAGCCTTGCCCAATGCAGCCCGCCACCCCTCGTACGACCGGACGACGGCTCCGCGCTGCCGCCGCCCCGGCCTCCGACGCGCCGGTGTCGCCCGTGGCGCGGCACCATGAAGACATGGACCAGTCGTCCGGCGCACCTGCGCGCGACAGCACCGACTCGGTAGGGTTCATCGCGGCCCACCGGCCGAACGCGGCTGTCGTGGCGGGGGTGCCACAGCTGGGGGACGAGCTGGACGCGTACGAGCTCAAGGGCGTGGTCCCGGGCGAGGAGGCGGTCGCCGCGGTGCCCGAGGCGCTGCCCGAGGGACGGTTCCTCGACCGCGAGCGCAGCTGGCTGGCCTTCAACGAGCGGGTGCTGGAGCTCGCCGAGGACCCGGCCACCCCGCTGCTGGAGCGGGCCAACTTCCTGGCGATCTTCGCCAGCAACCTGGACGAGTTCTTCATGGTCAGGGTGGCCGGCCTCAAGCGCCGCATCGCCACCGGCGTCGCCACCCGCTCGGCCTCCGGCCTCCAGCCCCGCGAGGTGCTGGAGCTGATCTGGACCCGCTCCCGCGAGCTCATGGCCCGGCACGCCGCCTGCTACCACCAGGACGTCGCCCCCGAGCTGGCCGAGCAGGGCATCCACCTGATCCGCTGGCCCGAGCTGACCGACAAGGAGCAGGGCCGGCTCTTCACCCTCTTCCGGCAGCAGATCTTCCCCGTGCTGACGCCGCTGGCCGTGGACCCCGCCCACCCCTTCCCGTACATCTCCGGGCTCTCGCTCAACCTCGCCGTCGTCGTGCGCAACCCCGTCAGCGGCCACGACCACTTCGCGCGGGTGAAGGTGCCGCCGCTGCTGCCGCGCTTCCTGGAGGCCTCCCCACAGCGCTTCGTCCCGCTGGAGGACGTCATCGCGGCCCACCTGGAGGAGCTCTTCCCCGGCATGGAGGTGCTCGCCCACCACATGTTCCGGGTGACCCGCAACGAGGACCTGGAGGTCGAGGAGGACGACGCCGAGAACCTCCTCCAGGCGCTGGAGAAGGAGCTCATGCGGCGCCGCTTCGGCCCGCCCGTGCGGCTGGAGGTCGAGGAGACCATCGACCCGTACGTGCTGGACCTGCTGGTGCGCGAGCTGAAGGTCTCCGACGCCGAGGTCTATCCGCTGCCCGGCCCGCTCGACCTCACCGCGCTCTTCGACATCGTGGCGCTGGACCGGCCCGAGCTGAAGTTCCCCAAGTTCGTCGCCGGCACCCACCGGGACCTCGCCGAGGTCGAGTCGGCCTCGGCGCCCGACGTCTTCGCCGCGCTGCGCGAGCGGGACGTCCTGCTCCATCACCCGTACGACTCCTTCTCCACCTCTGTGCAGGCCTTCCTGGAGCAGGCGGCGGCCGACCCGGACGTGCTGGCGATCAAGCAGACGCTGTACCGCACCTCGGGCGACTCGCCGATCGTCGACGCGCTGATAGACGCGGCGGAGTCCGGCAAGCAGGTCCTCGTGCTGGTCGAGATCAAGGCGCGCTTCGACGAGCAGGCCAACATCAAGTGGGCGCGGAAGCTGGAGGAGGCCGGCTGCCACGTCGTGTACGGGCTGGTGGGCCTCAAGACGCACTGCAAGCTGTCGCTGGTGGTGCGGCAGGAGGGCGACACCCTGCGCCGCTACTCCCACGTGGGCACCGGCAACTACCACCCCAAGACCGCCCGGCTCTACGAGGACTTCGGGCTGCTGACCGCCGACCCGCAGGTGGGCGCCGACCTGTCCGACCTCTTCAACCGGCTCTCCGGCTACTCCCGGCGCGAGACCTACCGGCGGCTGCTCGTCGCCCCCCGGTCGCTGCGCGACGGGCTGGTCGCGCGGATAGCCAAGGAGGTCGCCCACCACCGGGCCGGCCGGCCCGCCTCCGTACGCATCAAGGTCAACTCGATGGTGGACGAGGCGGTCATCGACGCCCTCTACAGGGCGGCCCGGGCCGGGGTGCCGGTGGACATCTGGGTGCGCGGCATCTGCGCGCTGCGGCCGGGCGTGCCGGGGCTGTCGGAGAACATCCGGGTGCGCAGCGTGCTGGGGCGCTTCCTGGAGCACTCGCGCGTCTTCGCCTTCGGCAACGGCGGCGAGCCCGAGGTCTGGCTGGGCAGCGCCGACATGATGCACCGCAACCTCGACCGGCGCATCGAGACGCTGGTACGGGTCACCGACCCCGCCCACCGGGCCTCGCTGAGCAAGCTGCTGGAGCTCGGGGTGTCCGACGGCACCGCCTCCTGGCACCTGGGCCCGGACGGCGACTGGACGCGACGGGCCACCGACGCCGACGGCCGGCCGCTGCGGAACGTGCAGGAGATGCTCATCGACGCCCGGAGGCGCCGGCGTGGCTCACCGACCTCATGACCCGCCGGTTACGGTCGCGGCGACCGCCTCTGGGGGGCAGGAAACGATGATGACGGAACGACCGGGCCCCGTCGGCCCGGCGAGGGTGACGGGGGCCGGGGCCGTGGACACGGCGACCGCGGGGGACGTGCTGTCGGGCTACCTCCACGCACAGGCGACGGAATTCCTGCGCAGCCTGCGGCTGCACGCGGAGAGCGGATCGGACGCGGAGGACGCGGGGGAGGCCGCCCGGCTGCTGCGCCGCTCCGCGCGCCGCATCGCCGGGGCGCTGCGCGTCTACCGGCCGCTCACCGACACCACGTGGACCGACCCGCTGGGCGCCGAGCTGGTCTGGCTGACCGGCGTCCTGGGCCGCGAGCACGCGTACGCGGCCCGGCTGGCCCGGCTGCGCGGGGCGCTGCACCGGCTGGCGGGCGCGGACGGGGAGGCGGACGGCCCCCCGGCGCCGACCGTGGGCGCCGCGCGCGCCGGGGCGCTGCTGGACCGGCAGATCGGCCTGGCCCGTACCCGCTCCCACTCGGCGGCGTTGCAGGCGCTGGGCTCCTCCCGCTTCCACGCGGTGGCCGACGCGGTGGCCGTCCTGGCCTCCGAGGCGCCGCTGGACCCGTCTGCCCGGGAGCTGGCGGCGCGGGAGGCACTGCC
Organism: Streptomyces sp. NPDC044063; assembly: GCF_056434285.1. Lineage (NCBI taxonomy): Bacteria > Bacillati > Actinomycetota > Actinomycetes > Kitasatosporales > Streptomycetaceae > Streptomyces > Streptomyces sp. NPDC044063. The sequence goes on along the minus strand of NZ_JBWKFM010000003.1, from coordinate 323,467 downwards.
CTGCCTGGTGGAGCAGACCCACCGGCGGCTGACCGACGCCGTGGACGCGCTGCCGCTCGCACTGGCCGGACGGCCGTACAACGCGGAGGCGCTCACCCACGGCCTGGCGGCCACGTCCGCGGCCGACGCGCCGCCCGCCGAGGGCCGCCAGGACGCGCCCTGGCACCAGGCGCGACGCCTGGTGCGGCTGCGGCGCTACGCCCAGGAGGTCCTCGACGAGCACGAGCAGGCCGAGGCCGAGCCCGCGCTGTCGGTGCGGCTGCTGAGCGCGGGGCAGGCCCTGGACCGGCACCGGGACGCGGCCGAGGCGGCGGCTGCCGCGGCGGCCGCCGCCCGGACCCCGCGCATCGCCCCGGCGACGGCCTACGCCCTCGGCGTGCTCCACGCCGACCAGCGGCACGAGGTGGAGTCGGCACGGTACGCGTTCGGGCGGATCTGGCTGCGGGTGGCGACGTGAGCGACGGCCCCGGTACTGGCGACGGCGGGGTGGTGCGGGCGGCGGGCTGCGTCCTGTGGCGGCGCGGCGACCCCCACCCCATCGAGGTGGCGCTGGTCCATCGGCCGAAATATGACGACTGGTCGTGGCCGAAAGGCAAGCTCAAGCGCGGCGAGGACGCGCTGCGGGCCGCCGTGCGGGAGGTGCTGGAGGAGACCGGCATGCGGTGCGTGCCGGGCGCGGCGCTGGAGACCTCCCGGTACGAGGTCGACGGGCGGCCCAAGGAGGTCCGCTACTGGCTGGCCGAGGCCGTGGGCGGGATGTTCGTCCCGAGCCGGGAGGTGGACCGGATCGAATGGCTGCCACCGGCCGCCGCGCGGCTCCGGCTCACCCACGACCGGGACCGGCCGCTGGTGGACGCGCTGCTGGACGTCCTGGGCTGACGGCCGGCCCACCCGGGCGGGGCGGGCCCGGTTCCTGAGGGCCTCGGCTTCGGGGGGCCTCGGCTTCTGGGGGCCTCGGCTTCTGGGGCGGGCTCAGCTTCTGGGGGCCAGCGCGTCCCAGCGCAGCGTCAGCTCGCCCTGCCGCCAGCGGCCCGGGCCGTCGACGACGGGCCAGTCCGCGCGCAGCGCGGCGGCCGTACGGATCCACCGCTGCCGCGCGCTGAGCGCCCCGTACGGGGCCAGGGCCGCCCAGGCGCGGTCGAAGTCGCGCAGGAAGGCGTGCACCGGCTCGCCCGGCACATTGCGGTGGATCAGCGCCTTCGGCAGGCGTTCGGCCAGGTCGGAGGGGGTGTCGAGGGAGCCGAGGCGGGCCGCGAAGGTCAGGGTCCGCGGGCCCTCGGGGCCGAGCGCGACCCAGACGTGACGGCGGCCGATCTCGTCGCACGTGCCCTCGACGAGCAGGCCGTCCGGCGCCAGCCGCCCGCACAGCCGCGCCCAGACCTCCGCGACCTCGTCCTCGTCGTACTGCCGCAGGACGTTGGCGGCCCGGATCAGCAGGGGGCGCCGGCGGCCCGGCAGCGGCACCTCGAAGCCGCCGTGCGCGAAGGACAGGCCCGCGCCCTCGTACGGCTTGGCGGCGGCGACCCGCTCCGGGTCGATCTCGATGCCCACGACCTCCGCGTCCGGCCGTACGGTGCGCAGCCGGCCGAGCAGCTCGACGGCGGTCCAGGGCGCGGCACCGTAGCCGAGGTCCACGGCGACGGGGTCGGCGGACCGGCGCAGGGCCGCGGCGTGGGTGGCGGCGATCCAGCGGTCCATGCGGCGCAGCCGGTTGGGGTTGGTGGTGCCCCGGGTGGCGGAGCCGATCGGGCGCGTCCGGGCGGTCACCGGGCGCCGTCCGATGCCTCGTGGGCGCGCTCGTCCCAGGCGCGGGAGTCGGAGATGTTGGCCTCGGCCTCGCGGCGGGCGCGGGCCGGGTCGCGGTCGCGCAGGGCGGCGAGCAGCGCGTCGTGGCCGACGGGGTCCGCGCCCTGGAAGCCGGGGGTGGCCCAGGCGTCGGCCATGGCGCCGCGCAGCGGGCCCGCGAGGTCGCGGTAGAGCTCGGCGAGCAGGTCGTTGCCGGAGGCGAGGGCCACGCCGAGGTGGAAGTCCCAGTCGGCGGCGACCCAGCCCTCGAAGTCCCGTGCCTCCCAGGCGGCGCGCCGGCGCTCCAGCGCGTCGGCGAGCCCGTCGAGCGCGGCGGCGTCGGCCCGGGCGGCGGCGAGCCGCGCGGCCTGGGCGTCGAGGCCCTCGCGGACCTCCAGGAGCTGGCCGAGGCCGCTGGTGCCGTAGAGGCGGGCGACGGCTCCGGACAGCTCGCTGGTGGCCCGGACGTACGTGCCGTCGCCGCGGCGCACCTCCAGGAGGCCGGCGTGGGCGAGGGCGCGGACGGCCTCGCGGACCGTGCCGCGGGCGACGCCGAGCCGCCGCATCAGCTCGGGCTCGGGCGGGATGCGGCTGCCGACGGGCCACTCGCCGGAGGCGATGTGGGCCCGGATCCGGTCGATGACCTCGTCGGACAGCGCCGCGCGGCGGACCGGTTCCAGAGTCATGCGGACACGGTACCGGGCCGGGGACGGGCAGGGCCGATGGGCGAACGTTGGACATCAGACGTCAGACGTCTTACGTTTACGAGGTGATTCCTACGCGGCAGACCCAGCAGGCGCACCGGACGGGCCGGGCGCCCCAGCCGCGGCGGCAGGCCTCCGCCCCGATGCCCGCCCCTCGCCGGGCCCGGCTCGTCGCGGTCGCCGTCGTCCTCGTGGCCCTCAACCTCCGGCTCGGCATCAGCAGCGCCGCCGCCCTCCTCGACGCCCTGCGCGCCGCGCTCGCCCTGCCCGGCCCGGTCGCCGCCCTGCTGCCCACCCTGCCGATGCTCTGCTTCGCCGCCGCCGGGGCCGGCACGGGCGCCCTCGCCCGGCGGCTCGGCACCGACCGCACAGTCGCGCTGGCGCTCGCCGCGCTCACCGCCGGGCTCGCCGTCCGGGCCGTGCCCGCCGGCTGGGCGCTGCTCGCCGGGACCGTGCTCGGCATGTCCGGGCTCGCGCTGTGCAACGTCCTGCTGCCCACCCTCGTCCGTACCCGCTTCCCCACCCGTACCGGGCTCGTCACGGGCGTCTGCACGACCGTGCTGGCCCTGGGGGCCGCCCTCGCCTCCGCCGCCGCGGTGCCCGTGGCCGATGCCGCCGGGTCGCCGTCCTCCGGGCTCGCCGTCTGGACGCTCCCGGCGCTGGCGGCCGCGCTCGTCTGGGCGGCGGCGAGCCGCGTCCCGGCGCCCGGCTCCGCCCCGGCCGCCCGTACGGCCTCCGGCCCGCGCGGCGTGGCGGCCCTGGCCCGTACCCGCGCCGGCGCGCTGATCACCGTCTACTTCGGCCTCCAGGCGCTCAACGCCTACGCCGTCAACGGCTGGCTGCCCTCCCTGCTGTCCGGTCAGGGCATGTCCGACGCGGCCGCCGGCGCGGTCCTCGCCGTCACCCAGGCCGTGGGCATCCCCCTCTCGTTCGCCGTCATCGCGCCGGCCAAGGGGCGCGGCGGGCCGCGCGGCGCGTTCGTCGTCGTGTCCGTGGCGATGCTGGCGGGGTTCGGCGGGCTGCTGGTGGCGCCCGTGGCGCTGGTCTGGGTGTGGGCGGTGCTGCTGGGGCTGGGGATGTGCTCGTTCCCGCTGGTGCTCGCCGTGATCGCGCGGAGCGGCGGCACCCCGGAGGAGACCACGGCGCTGTCGACGCTCGCCCAGTCGGCCGGCTACCTCCTGGCGGCCCTCGGCCCGCTGGCGGTCGGCCTGCTGCACGGCGCCACCGGGGGCTGGACGGCACCGCTGGCCGCGCTGCTGGTCACGGCCACCGCGCAGCTCGCCGCCGGGATCGCGCTGACCCGTCGGTAGCCCCCGGGAGTGGCGCTTCATCACGCTTTGGCAAAGTGGAAATGGCGACCCGCCCTCCCGTGTTGGGAGGGTGGAGAACCACAGAGCGCCGGCACGAACGCCGGCACAGAGCACAGACGCCCAGAGCACAGCCGCACAGAGCACAGACGCACAGAGCACGTCCCCAGGGGCGGACAGCCCCCGAGGTGGACGGAGGAAACGCACGGTGAGCCAGTACGCAACCCGTCTCGGCGCCCGCCGCGGCCGTACGCTCGGTCCCTTCCCCAAGCCCCAGCGGCTCCGTCTCGGCAGCCCCCGCCGCCCCCGGCGCGTGGCGATGCTCAGTGTCCACACCTCCCCGCTGCACCAGCCCGGCACGGGCGACGCGGGCGGGATGAACGTCTACATCGTCGAGCTGGCCAAGCGGCTGGCCGCGATCAACATCGAGGTGGAGATCTTCACCCGCGCCACCACCGGCGCCCTGCCGCCCAGCGTGGAGCTGGCCCCCGGCGTGCTCGTCCGGCACATCGACGCGGGCCCGTACGAGGGGCTGGCCAAGGAGGAGCTGCCCGCCCAGCTGTGCGCCTTCACCCACGGCGTGATGCGTGCCTGGGCCGGTCACCGCCCCGGCCACTACGACCTCGTGCACTCCCACTACTGGCTGTCCGGCCACGTCGGCTGGCTGGCCGCCGAGCGCTGGGGCGTGCCGCTCGTCCACGCCATGCACACCATGGCCAAGGTCAAGAACGCGGCGCTCGCCGAGGGCGACGCGCCCGAGCCCGCCGCGCGCGTGATCGGCGAGACCCAGATCGTCCGGGCCGCCGACCGGCTCATCGCCAACACCGACGGCGAGGCCGCCGAGCTGGTCCACCACTACGAGGCCGACCCCGCCAAGGTCGCCGTGGTGCACCCCGGCGTCAACCTCGACCGCTTCCGGCCCGCCGACGGCCGCGCCGCCGCCCGGGAGCGGCTCGGGCTGCCGGCCGACGCCCTGATCCCGCTGTTCGCCGGCCGCATCCAGCCCCTCAAGGCCCCCGACGTGCTGCTGCGCGCGACGGCCGAGCTGCTGGACCGGCGGCCCGAGCTGCGGGCCCGGATGGTGGTGCCCGTCGTCGGCGGCCCCAGCGGCAGCGGCCTGGCCAAGCCCGAGGGCCTGCAGAAGCTGGCGGCCCGGCTCGGCATCACCGATGTCGTCCGGTTCCGCCCGCCGGTGGGCCAGGAGCGCCTGGCCGACTGGTACCGGGCGGCGTCCGTGCTCGTGATGCCGTCCCACAGCGAGTCGTTCGGGCTGGTGGCGGCGGAGGCCCAGGCCTGCGGCACGCCGGTGGTGGCGGCCGCGGTGGGCGGGCTGCCGGTGGCGGTGCGCGACGGCGTCAGCGGTTTCCTCGTCGACGGCCACGACCCGGCCGACTACGCCGCGGCCCTGCTCCGCTTCGCCGAGGAGCCGGCGCTGGTGGGCCGGATGGGTGAGGCGGCGGCCCGGCACGCCCGGTCCTTCGGCTGGGACACGGCGGCGGCCGGCACGGCCGAGGTGTACACCGCGGCGATGGGCGAGCGGCGGCGTCGCCTACGCTCGGCTCATGTCTGACCCGACTGACCCGAAGACCACCATCGAGCACGCGCTGCGCGAGGCGGGGCTCGAGTGGGAGACCCCGTCCGGCTCCGACGGCACGTACGTCGTCGCGCTGCCCGGTACGCGCAAGCTGTCGACGACCGTCTCCCTGGTCGTCGGCAAGCACTCGCTGTCCGTCAACGCCTTCGTCGTCCGCCGTCCGGACGAGAACCACGAGGCGGTGCACCGCTGGCTGCTGGAGCGCAACACCAGGCTCTACGGCCTCGCCTACGCCGTCGACCGACTGGGCGACATCTACCTGGTCGGACGGCTGCCGCTGGCCGCGGTCACCCCGCCGGAGATCGACCGGATACTGGGCCAGGTCCTGGAGCACGCGGACGGCAGCTTCAACACCCTGCTGGAGATGGGCTTCGCCAGCGCGATCCGCAAGGAGTACGCGTGGCGCACGGCGCGCGGCGAGTCGACGCGCAACCTCGACGCGTTCGAACGGCTGACGCGCGAGGAGGGCTGACGCGCGAGGAGGGCTGATGCGCCGCGCTCCGCGCGGACGGTGACGGGGGATCAGGCCGCAGCGGGCTCCGACGGGGCCGCCGCGCCCGCCGTCTCCTGGGAGCCGCCGTCCTTCGCCTCCGTGGGCAGGCCGCGCATGAGCAGCCAGTACCCCACGGCGGCGACGGTGCCCACGCCGGCACAGGTCGCCCACAGGGCCCCCGCGCCGTAGCCGTCGATCAGCCAGCCGCCCACCAGCGGGGCGATCAGGGCGGCCCCGGACCAGGACATGGTGAACATGCCCTGATAGCGGCCCCGGCCGTGGGCCGGGGACAGGCGGACGACGAGGCCCATCTGGATGGGCGAGTTGATGATCTCCGCCAGCGTCCAGACGACGATGGTCAGCGCGTAGAAGCCGAGCGAGTCGGCGAAGGCGGTGAGCCCGAAGCCGTAGCCGGCGAGCAGCGCGGCGACGGTGAGGAGGGTGCGCGGGTCGCGGTTCTCGAGGAGGCGCGTCACGGGGATCTGGAGCGCCACGATCAGCACGCCGTTGATCGCCATGACGGTGCCGAAGTCGCCCGGGGAGAAGCCGTCCTCGCCCATGGCCACCGGCAGGGCGGTGGTGTGCTGCATGAAGACGAAGGCCATCAGGAACGACAGGAACACCACGGCCATGAAGCGCCGGTCGCGCAGCACGGTCAGCATGCTGACCGGCGGCTCGCCGGCCGCGGCGCCCGCGCCGCCGTCCGCCGCGGCGGGCCGGGACTCGGGCAGCTTGACGAAGACCAGGACGGCACAGGCGAAGGTGAGCGCGGCCTCGCCGAGGAAGCCGATCAGATAGCTGTACTCGGCGACCAGACCGGCGGCGAGCGAGGAGAACGCGAAGCCGAGGTTGATGGCCCAGTAGTTGAGGGCGAAGGCCCGGACGCGGTCCGCGGGGGCGACGATGTCGGCCATCATCGCCTGGACGGCGGGCCGCGAGGCGTTGCTCGCCATGCCCACCAGGAAGGCGACGGCCGCGATGGGCACCGGGTCGGTCACGAAGCCCAGCAGCGCCACGGTGGCGGCGGTGGACAACTGGGCGATCAGCAGGGTGGGCCGGCGGCCCAGCCGGTCGGCCATCACGCCGGCGCCCAGCGCCGAGATCACGCCGCCCAGCCCGTGGAGGGCCGCGACCAGGCCGGCGTAGGAGGCCGAGTAGCCGCGGTCGAGGGTGAGGTAGAGGGCCAGGAAGGTGGCGACGAAGGCGCCGAGGCGGTTGATGAGGGTGGAGGTCCACAGCCACCAGAACTCCCGGGGGAGCCCCGACACGTTGCGCCTCACGGCTTGTCCGACCTTCGCTGCCGGCATGGCGGCGACCCCCCGAGATGTAAGTGGCACTATCCGGATTGGCAACTTACTCGGGTGAGCGTGTGCACGCCAATGAATTGACGATTGCCGTCAAACGTCCCGGGCGCGGGCATCTCGGCGCGTCGATTACGCTCAGGGGCATGGCCGACGCACCGTACAAGCTGATCCTCCTCCGCCACGGCGAGAGCGAATGGAACGCGAAGAACCTGTTCACCGGCTGGGTGGACGTCAACCTCAACGAGAAGGGCGAGAAGGAGGCGGTCCGCGGCGGTGAGCTGCTGAAGGACGCCGGCCTGCTCCCGGACGTGGTCCACACCTCCCTGCAGAAGCGCGCGATCCGCACCGCGCAGCTCGCCCTGGAGGCCGCCGACCGCCACTGGATCCCGGTCCACCGCTCCTGGCGTCTGAACGAGCGCCACTACGGTGCTCTGCAGGGCAAGGACAAGGCCCAGACCCTGGCCGAGTTCGGCGAGGAGCAGTTCATGCTCTGGCGCCGCTCCTACGACACCCCGCCGCCGGCGCTCGAGGACGGCTCCGAGTTCTCGCAGAGCGACGACCCGCGTTACGCGTCGATCCCGAGCGAGCTGCGTCCGCGCACCGAGTGCCTCAAGGACGTCGTCACGCGCATGCTGCCGTACTGGTACGACGGCATCGTCCCGGACCTGCTCGCCGGCCGCACGGTCCTGGTCGCCGCCCACGGCAACAGCCTGCGCGCCCTGGTCAAGCACCTCGACGGCATCTCCGACGCCGACATCGCGGGCCTGAACATCCCCACCGGCATCCCGCTCGCCTACGAGCTCGACGCCGACTTCCGCCCGGTCGAGCCGGGTGGCACGTACCTCGACCCGGAGGCCGCCAAGGCCGCCATCGAGGCCGTGAAGAACCAGGGCAAGAAGAAGTAGTCACGCCCCAGGGGTCACGCCCCAGGGGTCACGCTCCATGGGAAGGGCCCCCGGCCGGTGTCACCACCGGCCGGGGGCCCTCATCCATGAGTGACGTGCGCGGGCGCCGTCAGCAACCGCCGCCGCACTGGCAGGAGCCGCCGTTCTGGCAGCCGCACGAGCACCCGGGTCCACACTGACAGCCGCTCATTCGCTTACCTCCTCGAAGGATGTCTGCCTTCAACCAGTCAAGGGCCGACGGCACCGACCGTCAATGCCCGTCGCGCACGCATGTGCGGGCGCGACGGGGGCGCGTTGGAGCATTCGGCGAGAGTCGGAGGGGCGCGCGGAGCTACGCGGGCTCCCCCTGGCGCCCGGCGTCCTGGGTCAGCTCGTCGGCGTGCTCGCCGGTCACCAGGTAGACCACGCGCTTGGCCACCGAGACCGCGTGGTCGGCGAACCGCTCGTAGTAGCGGCCCAGCAGCGTCACGTCGACGGCCGTCTCGATGCCGTGCTGCCAGCGGTCGTCCATCAGGTGCTGGAACAGCGCCCGGTGCAGCAGGTCCATCGCGTCGTCGTCCTGCTCCAGCTGGAGCGCCAGGTCGACGTCCTTGGTGATGATCACCTCGGCCGCCTTGGCCATCAGGCGCTGGGCGAGCTGGCCCATCTCCAGGATCGTGGCGTGGAGGTCGCGCGGCACCGCCGTCTCCGGGAAGCGCAGCCGGGCCAGCTTGGCCACGTGCTGGGCGAGGTCGCCCGAGCGCTCCAGGTCCGCGCTCATGCGCAGCGACGTCACGACGATCCGCAGGTCGGTGGCGACCGGCTGCTGCCGGGCCAGCAGCGCGATCGCCCGCGCCTCCAGGTCCCGCTGGAGGTCGTCGACCTTGCTGTCGGCCGCGATCACCGACTCCGCCAGCTTGAGGTCCGCGTCCAGGATCGCCGTGGTGGCGCGCCCGATCGCGGAGCCGACGAGCCGGGCCATCTCGACCAGGCCGTCGCCGATCGAATCCAGCTCCTCGTGGTACGCGTCCCGCATTGGTGACCTTCTCTCGCCTCGAGTACTACCGGTGGGAGGACTGCGTTCGTCCACCCACGCTCCCACGGTCCGGCCGGAACCCGACGTCCGAAGACCGCAGGAGTGAACCACCACCGACGCCAAGGTGAACTCTCGGCAACGTGTGTTCGAGGCGGCACCCATTTGGCTGTGGTCACGGCCCGGCACCCGCATAACCTGGAGACATGAACCTGGACGCGGCCCTCGCCGCAGCGGCAGCGATCGCCGGAGTGTGCACCGGTGTGATCGCCATGCTGGCGTTCCGCTGGAGCGAGCGCGACCAGGCCCGCCCCACCCGTAGCTCCCTGCACACCGACGCCGTGCTCCCGCCCGGCGTCGACACCGTCCTCTCCGTCCTGCGCTCCTCGGCCGTCGTCCTCGACGAGGCCGACGCCGTGGTCAAGGCCAGCTCGGCCGCTTACGCCCTCGGGCTGGTCCGCGGCGGCCGGCTCTCCGTCGACGCGATGCTCCAGATGGCCCGCGATACCCGGCGCGACGGCGAGATACGCCAGGTCGAGCTCGACCTGCCGCGCCGCGGCACCGGCCGCGGCGACGCCCTCGCCGTCTCCGCCCGGGTCGCCCCGCTGGGCTCCCGGCTGGTGCTGCTGCTGGTGGAGGACCTCACCGAGGCCCGCCGCATCGAGGCCGTCCGGCGCGACTTCGTCGCCAACGTCAGCCACGAGCTCAAGACGCCGGTCGGGGCCCTGTCCCTGCTCTCCGAGGCCGTCATGGACGCCTCGGACGACCCGGAGGCGGTCACCCGCTTCGCCGGGCGGATGCAGGTCGAGGCCACCCGGCTCACCAACCTCGTCCAGGAGCTCATCGACCTCTCCCGGGTGCAGAACGACGACCCGCTGGAGGACGCCGAGCCCGTCCGCGTCGACGAGCTCGTCGCCGAGGCCATCGACCGCTGCCGCCACCAGGCGAGCACCAAGCAGATCACCATGGCCACCGGGGGCACCGCCGACCTCCACGTCTGGGGCAACCGCGGTCAGCTCGCCGCGGCCCTCGGCAATCTGGTCGAGAACGCCGTGAACTACAGCGCGGCCAGGACCCGGGTAGGCATCTCGGCCCGCCGCGTCGCCGCGCCCGGCGGCGATCTCATCGAGCTCGCCGTCACCGACCAGGGCATCGGGATCTCCGAGAAGGACCGCGAGCGGGTGTTCGAACGTTTCTACCGCGTCGACCCCGCCCGCTCGCGTGCCACCGGAGGCACCGGCCTGGGCCTGTCGATCGTCAAGCACGTGGTCGCCTCGCACGGCGGCGAGGTCAGCGTCTGGAGCGCCGAGGGCCAGGGCTCCACCTTCACCCTGCGCCTGCCGGAGGCGGGCGTGGGCCGCGACCGGGACCGCGACCGCGATCGCCGGGAGCGCGAGCGCGGCCGCCCGCTCATCGGTCCCGAGGACCGCGAGGACACCGAGGGCGAGGACGCCTTCCCCGACGAACCGCTTTCCTCCGGTCCCACCCGGCAGGTCATCCCATGACCGGCGCCGGCGGGGCCGGTTTCTTCTCTCTCATCGCACGGCTCTGCCCAAAGACCCCACCGGAGGTCGTCTCGTGACCCGAGTGCTCGTCGTCGAGGACGAGGAATCCTTCAGCGACGCGTTGTCCTACATGCTCCGCAAGGAGGGCTTCGAGGTCGCCGTCGCGGCCACCGGCCCCGACGGGCTGGACGAGTTCGAACGCAACGGCGCCGATCTGGTCCTGCTGGACCTGATGCTGCCGGGCCTGCCCGGCACCGAGGTCTGCCGGCAGCTGCGCGGGCGCTCCAATGTGCCCGTGATCATGGTGACCGCCAAGGACAGCGAGATCGACAAGGTCGTCGGGCTGGAGATAGGGGCGGACGACTACGTCACCAAGCCCTTCTCCTCCCGCGAGCTGGTCGCCCGCATCCGGGCCGTGCTGCGCCGCCGCGGCGAGCCGGAGGAGGTCACCCCGGCCGCGCTGGAGGCCGGCCCGGTCCGTATGGACGTCGACCGGCACGTGGTCACCGTCTCCGGCGCCAAGGTCGACCTGCCGCTGAAGGAGTTCGACCTCCTGGAGATGCTGCTGCGCAACGCGGGCCGCGTGCTCACCCGCATGCAGCTGATCGACCGGGTCTGGGGCGCCGACTACGTGGGCGACACCAAGACCCTGGACGTCCACGTCAAGCGCCTGCGCGCCAAGATCGAGCCGGACCCGGGCGCGCCGCGCTACCTGGTCACGGTCCGCGGCCTCGGCTACAAGTTCGAGCCGTAGACCCGGCCCGTACGCCATATACCCGTACGCCATATATGCGAAGGGGCCCGGAAGCGAGTGCTTCCGGGCCCCTTCGCGTGGCTCAGTGGCCCGCGTTCGGCTTCTGCTGGCCGCCCTGGGGCGTGCCGCTCGCCGCCGGGGAGGCGTTCTTCTCGCCGGCCTTGTCGGCGCCCTGGCGGCCGGCCTCCGGCGCGCCCGAGGGGGCGGTGGACGCGGCGGGGGAGCCGCCCGGCTTGGCGTTGCCGCCGGCAGGCTGGCCCGCGGGGGAGGCCGCCTCGGCGGGGCCCCACTCCTTGAAGTAGCTCTTCGCCGGGACGACGAAGGCGGAGATCTTCACCTCGCCCGTGGAGCTGAAGGAGAAGGCGAGGTCCTGGGACTCGCCGTCCTTGATGCCCTCGCGGCCGTTCGGCAGCACGGCGGACGGGTTGTCCTTGCCGCCCAGGGTGATCGCGCCGCCGGCCGGGACGACGATCTTCGAGGCGCCCTTGGCGCCCGTCAGCTTCACCGTCACGTTCTTGCCGGGCAGCGTGATCGCGCGCAGCTCCTGGTCCTTGCGGCCGTTGTTGAACACGCGGCCCGTGACGACGGACGGACCCTGCGTCTTCTCGTCCGGCTGGGTGATCACGTTGATGTTCTGGAGCTTGACGTCGCCGACCGAGGTGGCGGCGTTGTCCGGCTTGACCTCAAGCGTCTGCGCGCTGTTGCCCGCCGCGCAGGCGGAGAGCGAGGCGATCGAGAGCACGAGGGCGGAAGCGGCGAGAACGCCGCGTCGAAGGCTGCTGCTCACGGCGGCGGCATCTCCTTGGACGAGGTAGTACGCGTGCGTACAGGGATCTGAGGGGTACGTACGGATAAGGGTTCTGTCAGCGGGCTTAGGTTACCGAGCCGCCGTCAGGCCGCCGCACCCGACCCGCCCCCATGGTCAACTCGGTCCCCGACGGGCGCCCGGGAAGGGCCGCTGATCGTGAACCGGCCGGGAACGCCGGAGACCTCCTGGGTGGATTTCTTGGAATGAATGCGGTGCCCTCCGGGTGAACCTCCCGGGGGGTCTCCCGGGGAACGCGTTCCGGAATTGATCAAGTTCGACTTGATCAATTCCGGAATGGGAGCCCATGCGACCCGTGCGCCCCGAACGGAGTACCGGAACCGCGCCGACCGGAGCCCGGCAAAACGGGACGTTCAGCCGCTCGCGGGGCCTGTCCGACACGTGTAACGTGCGCGTTTCACCCCGCCCGGACAACCGCTCCGACCTGCGAATACCTGCTTCCGGAAGCCTCCCGCAGCACGTTCCGGTTACTGTTGTCAAGCCCCGAGATATGCCCTGACCTGCGGAAACGCCATTCAGAACGTGCGGGCCCCGTGTTAGACTGGATAGCCACGGAAGGGGTACCTGTCACATGACGTTCAAGGTTGGCGACACCGTGGTCTATCCCCATCACGGGGCCGCGCTGATCGAGGCCATCGAAACTCGCCAGATCAAAGGCGTGGACAAGACCTACTTGGTGCTGAAGGTCGCCCAGGGTGACCTGACGGTTCGGGTGCCGGCGGACAATGCAGAGTTCGTCGGTGTTCGCGATGTGGTCGGCCAGGACGGGCTTGACCGGGTCTTCGAGGTGCTGCGCGCACCCTACGCCGAAGAGCCGACGAACTGGTCCCGTCGCTACAAGGCAAACCTCGAGAAGCTCGCGTCCGGTGACGTGATCAAGGTCGCCGAGGTCGTCCGCGACCTGTGGCGCCGGGAGCGCGAGCGCGGTCTCTCCGCAGGTGAGAAGCGCATGCTCGCCAAGGCGCGGCAGATTCTGGTGAGCGAGCTGGCCCTCGCGGAGAACACCAACGAGGACAAGGCCGAGGCCCTGCTCGACGAGGTCCTCGCGTCCTGACGCGACAGGTGCCGGCCTCCGGTGCCGACCGTCCGACGCACAGCGTAAAAGAGTGCCCCCGTGGTGCCCGTGTGGTGACATCTGTCAGCCGGCGGGCGCTGCGGCGTATCCGGCTCCGTTGTCATGTCGTGCTTGGCGTGCCGGGCCCGGGCAGCCGTCCCGGCCAGTCGTCACGGAAGGGGCTGGTCGGGGCATCGTGCCCGGCACGCTGAGGCCATACCCAATTCGGCCGAGGAAGCAAACCTGAACGCCACACCATTGTCCGATCGGGGCGCCGCTCCGTCCGCCGGAGCCCCCGCGCGCACCGCCGTCGTCATTCCGGCCGCCGGCCGGGGCGTACGGCTCGGTCCGGGCGCCCCCAAGGCCCTGCGGGCCATCGGCGGCACGCCCATGCTCGTCCACGCCGTCCGCGCCATGGCCGCCTCCCGCGCGGTCTCCCTCGTCGTCGTCGTGGCCCCGCCGGACGGCGCCGCAGAGGTCCGCCACCTCCTCGACGAGTACCCGCTCGCCGACCGCGACAGCACCCGTACCGACGTGGTGGTCGTCCCCGGCGGCGAGACCCGCCAGGCGTCCGTGCGGCTCGGCCTCGCGGCCCTGCCCGACGACGTCACGGCGGTCCTCGTCCACGATGCCGCGCGCCCCCTGGTGCCCGTCGACACCGTCGACGCGGTCGCCGCCGCCGTACGCGCCGGCGCCCCCGCGGTCGTGCCCGCGCTGCCCGTCTCCGACACCGTCAAGCAGGTCGAGCCACGCACCGGCGACCGGGCCGGCGAGCCCGAGCCCGTCGTGGCCACGCCCGAGCGCGCCCTGCTGCGCGCCGTGCAGACCCCGCAGGGCTTCGACCGGCAGACGCTCGCCGAGGCGCACGAGAAGGTCGCCCTGGAGGGCGAGGGCGCCACGGACGACGCCGGGATGGTGGAACGGCTCGGCGTGCCGGTCGTCCTCATCCCCGGCCACGAGGAGGCCTTCAAGGTGACCCGCCCGCTGGACCTCGTCCTCGCCGAGGCCGTACTCGCCCGCAGGAGGGCCAACGATGGCTTCTGAGCCCGTACTGCCGCTGGTCGGCATCGGCACCGACGTCCACGCCTTCGAGGAGGGCCGCGAGCTGTGGTGCGCGGGCCTGCTCTGGGAGGACGCGAGCCACGGCCTGGCCGGCCACTCCGACGGCGACGTCGCCGCGCACGCGGCCTGCGACGCCCTCTTCTCCGCGGCCGGCCTCGGCGACCTCGGTGCCCACTTCGGCACGGACCGCCCCGAATGGTCCGGCGCGTCCGGCGTCACGCTGCTGGGCGAGGCGGCCCGCATCGTCCGCGCGGCCGGCTTCGGGATCGGCAACGTCGCCATCCAGGTGATCGGCGTCCGCCCGAAGATCGGCAAGCGCCGGGAAGAGGCGCAGGCGGCGCTTTCGGCGGCCGTCGGTGCCCCGGTGTCGGTATCGGGCACGACGACGGACGGCCTGGGCCTGACCGGCCGGGCCGAGGGCCTGGCGGCCATGGCGACGGCGCTGGTGTACCGGGTGTAGCCCGTCCGCTTCCTGGGGGGTGCTGCCCGGACGGGCTGATTTCAGCCCGTCCGGCGTTTGAGGACGACGCGCGTCAGCACGGACCGGGGGTCCGGGGCGGAGCCCCGGTTTCGGGAAGGGGCGGGTCAGGGGAGAGATCCACGGTCAGCCCCCCACCCCCGTAAGGACAACCGTGTCGCTCTCCGACGACCTCAAGAAATACATCGACGACAACCCCGTCTTCGCCACCGTCGCCACCCTCCAACCCGACGGCAGTCCCCAACTCACCGTCACCTGGATCAAGCGCGACGGCGACGACATCCTGATCTCCACCACCGTCGGCCGCCGCAAGGAGCGCAACCTCCGCCGCGACCCCCGCGTCACCGTCCTGGTGAACCCGCCGAACGCCCCGTACACCTACGCGGAGATCCGCGGCACGGCCGAGATCACGACCGAGGGCGGCCCGGAGCTCATCGACGAGCTGTCGCGGAAGTACACCGGCAAGGACTACGCGGACTTCAATCCGGCGGCGGGCGAGGACGCCCAGCGCGTGGTCGTCCGGGTCTCCCCGCGCAAGGTCGTGGGGTCGCTCTGAACGACGCGGGGCCGCCGCCGCCGCCCGTTGAGGCGGCCGCGACGGCCCCGGCCCGTAGCCCGTAAAAGCCTCAGACGCCGTCCGACGACTTCGCGGCGGTGGCACCCACCCGCTGGTCCTCGCCGACCGGCGGCTCGTACCGGAGCGTCTCCTTGAGCAGCGGCAGCGCGGGGGTGACGGCCTTGCGGGCCGGGCCCGTGGCCTCCGGGCCCACCGAGTTGCGCCGCATCTCGTCCATGCCCTTCTGCAGGGCGACGCGCAGCTTCTTGCCCAGGGGCTGTTCCACGCAGCGGTGCATGACGTAGGCCGCGCCCAGCATCGCCACGATCAGCAGGCTCACCAGCAGCCCCGGCGCCATCCGCTCGCGCAGGGCGTAGATGATCGTCATGCCGATGTACTGGTGCAGCAGGTACAGCGGGTACGTCAGGGCGCCCGCCGTCGCCAGCCAGCGCCACTGCACCCGGTCGAAGGCACCGGTCGAGATCAGGGCCATCAGGACGAAGGCGATGACGACGATCAGAGTCGCCGGCCATGTCGGTATGACGCCCTCGGCGTTGTCGTGGACCCGCTTGGGCACGGTGTGGAGTGCCAGCAGCAGGGACATGATCTCGATGCCCCAGAGAAGCGCCGTGGGCTTGAACCGGTGCATCAGGTAGAAGCCGATGCCGGCGATGAAGTACGGCGCGAACAGCGGCATCGCCCACATGCTCAGCAGGTCGTTGTCGACGGACGGGGCGGTGATCGCCGCGACCGTCCACACGCCGCAGAACAGGACGCACTTGCGGTACGTGACGCCGGTGGCCACGACGATCGCGAAGAGTACGTAGAACTTCAGCTCGGCGAAGAGCGTCCAGTAGACGCCGTCGACGTCCCAGACCCCGATGCCCTGCTGGAGCATCGTGAGGTTGGTGAGTACGACGTCCCAGTTCTTCACGCTGCGGACCTGTGGCCATAGCGCGACGACTCCGGCCGTCAGGAAGATCGCCACCCAGTAGGCGGGATAGATCCGGGTCACCCGGGAGACGACGAAATCGCCGAGCGAGCGTCCCCAGGTACTCATACAGATGACGAATCCGCTGATGAGGAAGAAGACCTCGACGCCGGTCCAGCCGTACCGGGTGACGATCTCCAGGTCGGGGAAGACCTCCTTGGAGCTGCGTCCCCAGCCGCCGCGCAGGGCGGTGTAGTGAAAGGCGACGACCATCAGGGCCGCTACGAGACGGAGTCCGTCCAGTACGTAGAGTCTGGGCCTGGCTGCCGACTTCTGCCGGACGGCTGTCCGGCCGCCATCGAGATCACCTCGTCTGGCGAAGCGCATGTCGTCCTCTCCCATTGCACTGGTCGGCTCATCCTACGCGTGGCGTTCGCGCAGGCATGCTGACACAGAATTGCCGTCCGCGGGCCGTGACGGTTCTCTCCTCCGGTCCTTTTTTCTTTTGAATTCCTCCATCTCACCCATGACGGATGTCCCGTACGGCTCGGCGCATACCGTCTTTGATCGCACGCGCCAGCGGCCGCTCGACGAGGTCGTGGACGAGGCGGGCGGCGAGCAGCATTCCGGCGACCAGCGCGGGCAGCAGCAGCCAGCGGGGCACATGGCCGTCGGCGTGTTTGATCACCAGCCAGCCGACGCGCTCGTGGAGCAGGTAGAGGGGGTAGGTCAGCGCCCCGGCGGCCGGCAGCCACCGCCAGGTCGCGCGCCGGGTCCAGCCCAGGGCGATGGCCATCACCGCCAGGAAGAAGAGCGTCACCAGCACCGCGGTGGGCCACTGCGGCACCCGGTGGCCCATGTGCCCCTCCGCTCTCGCCTGGAGGGAGAGCAGGTCGTGCTGGGCGATCAGCAGGCTGCCGGCGACGAGCAGCCACAGGACGGCGTTGGGGCGGAAGCGGTGCATCAGGTAGAAGGCGATGCCCGCGATGAAGTACCAGCAGTCGTGCGGCATGAGGATCTGCCGCAGCGTCGCGTCCCCGGACGCCTCGGCGATGACGGCCGCGAAGGCCCAGGTCACGCAGAAGCCGACGGCACGCCGGTAGGTCAGCCCGCGCAGCACGACGAGCGCGAACAGCAGGTAGAAGCGGAGCTCGACCCAGAGGGTCCAGTAGACCCCGTCGACGGGTTTCACTCCCAGGGGGTCCTGGAGCATCGTCAGGTTGACCGCCGCGCTGCGCAGCGCCACCGGGTCGTTCACCTCCGGCCACAGCCGGACGACGAGGGCGACGGTGAGCACCGCGAACCAGTACGCCGGGTAGAGCCGGGCCACGCGCGCCACGGCGAAGTCGCCGAGGCCCCGGCCCCAGCAGCTCATGCAGATGACGAATCCGCTGATCATGAAGAACAGCTGCACCCCGAGCCAGCCGTAGGAGGCGGGCAGGTGGGCGGTGGGGAAGACGGTCCGCGCCGGCGCGCTCCAGGCGCCGCTGTCGAAGGCGATGTAGTGGTAGGCGACGACCATCAGGGCGGCCAGCAGCCGTAGCCCGTCGAGGGCCGCCAGCCGCTCCCGCCGCCCGTCCGCCCCGGCGGCCGGTCTCTCCTCCGCCGGCCGCTCCGCCGGGTCCTCCACCGGCTCCTTCGCCGGGTCCAGTCGGTGTTCCGGGTGGTCCGGGTGTTCCTGCCGCACCGGCAGCGTGGAGTGCAACGCGCCCCTCCTGGGGTTCCGCGGGCTGTGCCGGGGAAGCTACCAGAAGTAATTCTCTTTATGATGCAAAAGGCAAATAAGGGGCAAAACGTGCCGCAGTGGCGGTGAAGTGTGCTGCCCGGAGTGATCCGGAATCTCCCCTTCCGGATACGTGATGCCCCGGCGCCCCGCGCTCGAATGATTGAACGCCATCCATTGCCGTGGGCACCCCCTCCGGCCCACTACCCTTGTGCCGTGACCATTCGCCTGTACGACACCAGCGCCCGGCAGATCCGCGACTTCACCCCGCTCCGCCCGGGCTGCGTCTCGATCTACCTGTGCGGTGCCACCGTGCAGGCCGCCCCTCATATCGGGCACATCCGTTCCGGTCTGAACTTCGACATCATGCGCCGCTGGTTCGCCTACCGCGGCTACGACGTGACGTTCGTCCGCAATGTCACCGACATCGACGACAAGATCATCGCCAAGGCCGTGGAGCAGGGCCGCCCCTGGTGGGCGATCGGCCACGAGAACGAGCGCGCCTTCAACGATGCCTACGACGCGCTGGGCTGCCTGCCGCCGACCGTCGAGCCGCGCGCGACCGGCCATGTGCCGGAGATGATCGAGATGATGCGGGGCCTGATCGAGCGTGGCCACGCCTACGCCGCCGACGGCAACGTCTACTTCGACGTGCGCTCCTTCCCCGGCTACCTGTCGCTCTCCAACCAGGAGCTGGACAATCTCCTCCAGCCCTCCGGCGAGGGCGAGACGGGCAAGCGCGACCCGCGCGACTTCGCCATGTGGAAGGCCGCCAAGCCGGGCGAGCCCAGCTGGGAGACCCCCTGGGGCCGCGGCCGCCCGGGCTGGCACCTGGAGTGCTCCGCCATGGCCCACAAGTACCTGGGCGAGGCCTTCGACATCCACGGCGGCGGGATCGACCTGATCTTCCCGCACCACGAGAACGAGATCGCCCAGGCCAAGGCCTTCGGTGACGACTTCGCCGCGTACTGGGCCCACAACGCCTGGGTGACGATGAGCGGCGAGAAGATGTCGAAGTCGCTCGGCAACTCGGTGCTCGTCTCCGAGATGGTCAAGCACTGGCGCCCCATCGTCCTGCGCTACTACCTGGGCACCCCGCACTACCGCTCGATGATCGAGTACAGCGAGGAGGCCCTGCGCGAGGCGGAGTCCGCCTTCGCCCGCATCGAGGGCTTCGTCCAGCGCGTGGTGGAGAAGGCCGGCCCGGTCGAGCCCGCCGCCGAGGTGCCGCCGGCGTTCGCCGAGGCCATGGACGACGACCTGGGCGTCCCGCAGGCGCTGGCGATCGTGCACACCACCGTCCGCCAGGGCAACGCCGCGCTCTCCGCCGACGACAAGGAAGCGGCCGTCGCCCGCCTGGCCGAGGTCCGCGCCATGCTCGGCGTGCTGGGCCTGGACCCGCTCGACGAGCGCTGGACCGGTGGCGCCGCCGCCCGTGGCGAGGATCTCCACGGCGTGGTGGACTCCCTGGTCAGGCTGGTGCTCGACCAGCGCGAGGCGGCCCGGGGCCGTAAGGACTACGCCACCGCCGACGCCATCCGCGACCAGCTCCAGCAGTCCGGCCTCGCGATCGAGGACACCCCGTCCGGCCCCCGCTGGACCCTGTCCTGAGGGACACTTTTCGTACGCACGTCTAATGGGCCGCACCCCATGCGGCTCTCAGCAGTAAAGAGATAGGTGACCCCCATGGCCGGCAACAGCCAGCGCAGGAACCGTCGCACGTCCAACAAGAAGGGCGCGACGGTCGGCAGCGGCGGCCAGCGGCGCCGGGGCCTGGAGGGCAAGGGCCCGACCCCGCCCGCGAGCATGCGCAAGGGACACAAGAAGAACCGTGTCGCCGCCGCCCAGGCCAAGCACGCGGCCCGCCGCCCGGCCCCGCGCCGCGGCGGCCCCAAGGGCACCAACGAGCTCGTCGTCGGCCGCAACTCGGTCGTCGAGGCGCTGCGCGAGGGCGTGCCCGCGAACACGCTCTACGTCCAGCAGTTCGTGGACAGCGACGAGCGCGTGCGCGAGGCACTCCAGCTCGCCACCGAGAAGGGCCTCAACCTCATGGAGGCCCCCCGTCCCGAGCTCGACCGCATGACCAACGGCCTCAACCACCAGGGCCTGGTCCTGTCGGTGCCGCCGTACGACTACGCCCACCCCGAGGACCTGACGGCCAGCGCCGCCGACAACGGCGAGGACCCGCTGATCGTCGCCCTCGACGGCATCACCGACCCGCGCAACCTCGGCGCCGTCGTCCGTTCCGTCTCCGCCTTCGGCGGCCACGGCGTGGTCGTCCCCGAGCGCCGCGCGGCCGGTATGACCGCCAGCGCCTGGAAGACCTCCGCCGGCACCGCGGCGCGGACGCCCGTCGCCCGCGCCACCAACATGACGCGGATGCTGGAGGCGTACCAGAAGGAGGGCCTGATGGTCGTCGGCCTCGCGGCGGACGGCGATGTCGAGCTCCACGAGCTCGACGCCCTCGACGGCCCGGTCGTCATCGTCGTCGGCAGCGAGGGCAAGGGCCTGTCCCGCCTCGTCGGCGAGACCTGCGACTACCGCGTGCGCATCCCCATGCCGGGTGGCGCCGAGTCGCTCAACGCCGGTGTCGCCGCCGGTGTCGTGCTCTACGAGGCGGCGCGCCGCCGCGCCTGACCTCCGCCTCACGGAGCGTGCGCGTAGCGGAATGAGATGAAACGTCCGGTGGCCGGGGTGATCAACCCCGGCCACCGGACGTTCACTTCATGATCTTGACGGGTCTCGGACACATCGAACCGGTCAAGGCAGTGTCCTAACCTCCGGTCACTCGGTTAGATGAGTGTGGACACCAGAACACCCCGCACACCTACGGGGGGAAGCTCTTCCGGGTACGACGACCAGCCCGCGCTGAGTACGGTGAAGGTCCCCTCGGACCCGGCGCAGGTCATCGTCAACCACCTGAGCTTCCGGGTGCAGCTCGCCCGGCCCCCGCGCGCCTCCCGGCAGTTCGCCGGCGGGCCGGACACGGCACAGCTGCCCTCGATCAAGGGCGCGGGCGCCAAGCGCCGCGCCCCTCTGGTGTGGAGCGGGCGGACCGGCCCGGACGACGCGGCCTCCACCCAGCTCCTCCAGCAGGCCGTCAGGGACTCCGCCACCGCCGGGTCCCTCCGTACGGCCGCCGGGGGCGGGGACGCCGGCGCCACCCAGGTCCTGCCGCGCGTCGGCGTCGACGACGGCCCGCCCACCACGGTCATCTCCCCCCGCGGCCCCGCCGAGGAGGCCGGGCACCCCGGACCGCTGCTGCGCGGCGTCCGCCCCGCCCGCGGCGCCTTCGACGACCCCGACCCCGAGTACGACGAGTACGACGACCAGGAGCTGGAGGACGACGAGGACGACGACCCCGGCCGGCGCGGCGACTCCGTCCGCCACGCCTACTACCCCGGGCGCCGGATGAACCTCGGCGTCGTCCTCCTCCCGCTGCGCGTCTTCCTCGGCCTGATCTCCATCTACGCCGGCATGGGCAAGCTCTGCGACCCCGTCTACTTCGACGGCGGCAAGCGCGGCTCGATGGTCGCCTGGCTCCACCAGCTCCACCCCTGGTCCGCCGCGGAGCCGCTGCGCGACCTCGCCCTGAGCCACCCCGTCGGGGCCGGGCTCACCGTCGCCTTCCTCCAGGTCGTCGTCGGCGTCCTCACCATCTTCGGACTCTGGCAGCGCCTCGCCGCCGGCATCGGCGCCCTGCTCTCCGCGATCCTCATCGTCACGGTCAGCTGGCGCAGCGTCCCGGTCTACGAGGCCCCCGACTTCATCTACCTGGCCGCCTGGAGCCCCCTGGTCATCGCCGGGGCCCCGTTCTACAGCGTGGACGGCCGGCTGGCCGGCGAGGCCTGGCGGCGCCTCGGCCCCCGCGCCGAGCTGTGGGAGCTGCGCCGCCGCGTCCTGCGCCGCGGCACGGTCATGGCCACGGTCCTCATCGGCATCTCCCTCATCGCCGGCTCGATGCTCGGCGGCGCCGTGCGCTCCTCCCGGGTGGCCCAGGCCCCCGGCGCGCCCACCCCGCCGGCCAACAGCCTCCCCGGCTCCCCGCTCCCGCAGCGGCCGTCCTCGTCCGCCCCGCGCGGCTCCCACGGCCCGGCGACCGCGGGCACCCCGAAGCCCAGCGCCTCGAACCGCAAGGTGCCCACCGCCAGCGCCACCCCGTCGGTGCCCGCCGGTACGGCCCGTACGCCCGCCGGGACGGCCGGCGCCGGGCAGTCCAGCAGCGGCACGGGCAGCGTCCGGCCCGCCCCGCAGAGCCCCCGCCAGGCGCCCGCGGCCCCGCCGCGCAGCTCCTCGGGCTCGTCGACGGGCAGCTCCACCGGTGGCGGCACCGGCGGCTCCTCGGGCGGCTCGTCCGGTGGCTCCTCGGGCGGTTCCACGGGTGGCGGGGCGCTCGGAGGCCTCCTGGGCTGAGCGACCCGCCGACGACGAACGCCGGTGGGGGGGGGGGTGGGGGGGGGGGGGGGGGGGGGGGGGGTGGGGGGGGTTTTGGGGGGGGGGGGGGGGGGGGGGGGGGGGGGGGGGGGGGTGGGGGGGCCGTAGAGG
>NZ_JBWKFM010000003.1:292627-300919 GCF_056434285.1 Streptomyces sp. NPDC044063 | reverse complement strand
AAACCCCCCCCCCCCAGATGTTCCGACGGGGGAGGGGGTTCAGGATCCCCCCCCCCCCAACCCCCCCCACCCCCCCCCCCCCGTCCCCCCCCCCCCCCCGCCCCCCCCCCCCCCACCGGCGTTCGTGCTTTTCCGGCGGGGCCCTCAGCGGGCGAGCTCCTTCGCGGCCTCCGTCAGGTCCTTGGCCGTGTCGATGGCGCGCCAGTACGCGCCCTGGGGGAGCGGGAAGCCGGCCAGCCGCCGCTCGCGCGCCAGCCGGGGGAAGGTGGTCCGCTCGTGGTCGCCGCGCTCCGGCAGCAGGTCCGTGAAGCCGGGGGAGAAGACGTAGACGCCCGCGTTGATCAGGTAGGGCGAGGGGGGCGCCTCGATGAAGTCCAGGACGTGGCCGAACTCGTCGGTCTCCACCGCGCCCCAGGGGATGCGCGGCCGGGCCAGCGCCAGCGTGGCGGTGGCGTCGCGCTCGTGGTGGAAGGCCGCCATCTCGCGCAGCGAGAAGCGGGTCCAGATGTCGCCGTTCGTGGCGTACCAGGGCTCGTCGGGGCGGGGCAGCGAGGCCGCCGCGTGCCGGAGGCCGCCGCCCCGGCCGAGCGGCTCCTTCTCGACCACGGTGGTCACCCGGAGCGGCAGATCGGCCGACACGAGCCAGTCCTGGAGTACTTCGGCGAGGTGGCCGCAGGAGACGACGGCGTCGGTGACGCCCTCGGAGGCCAGCCAGGCGAGCTGGTGGCCGATGATCGGGACCCCCGTGCCGGGGATCTCGACCATCGGCTTGGGACGGTCGTCGGTGTACGGGCGAAGCCGTGAACCCTGGCCTCCGGCCAGGATCACGGCTTGCGCGGGGTACGGGTAGGGCTGGGTGCCGGTCATGCTCCGCACGATATGCCGTGCCGCGAGCGGACGTGCGGCCGGTGACCGGGCCGGCGCCCGGGGGCCGTCAGTGGCCCTGGGCGACGCCTGTGGCGTAGGCGGTGTCGCACACCGGGCGGGCGAAGGACTGGGCCTTGCGCGGGCCGAACTTGGCGACCGCGGCCTTGCCCAGCGCCTGGGCGATGGCCACGCAGTGCTGGGCGAGCGAGGGGCGGCCGTTGGTCGCCTCCTGCAGGTGCGTCAGCGCGACGCCGGGGTTCTTCTCCTGGAGCTCGCTCAGCAGCCGGTCGCGCAGCACCTCGTGCGGCGCCCGGGCGGTGGCGACGGTCGAGGCGTTGCCGGAGGACGCGGTGAGGACCTGCGACTCGGCGTTCGGTGCCGCCCAGGGAACGCGCGTTACCGCGAGAGTCCCCGAGAGCACGAGAACGACCGGGAGGACGAGAGCGAGGGTTCTGCCGATGCGGCGGGCGGCCTGGTTCATGCCGCAGATGGTAGCGAGGCGTAATGACGCGGCGACATTTAGTCACCCGGTCGAGTGATGCCGCCGCGCCTGTATGGAGGTGTGAAGTTGACGTACGGGGGTCGAAATGCGGGGTGTGCCGGGGTATTTACCCGGGCTCCGGGCGGTGCCCCGGGCGGTGGCCCCTCATGCCTCCGGCGCCCCGTACGTCAGCCTTTCGGTCGGCGCCCGGTCAGTCGCCGTCAGTCGCCGTCAGTCGCCGATGCGCTCGCCGGAGGAGGTCGAGAAGACGTGGAGCTCGCCCTGGCGCGGGACCACGTGGAGCACGGAGCCCTTCTCCGGGACGTCGCGGCCGCCCACGCGGACCACGATGTCCTTCCGCTCGCCGCCGACCTCGGCGGTGCCGTAGACGTAGCCGTCGGCGCCCAGCTCCTCGACCACGTTCACCGTGACGGCGACACCGGCGGGGGCGTCCTTGCTCAGCGAGCCGGCGGAGCCGCCCGCGGCGACCACGTCGAAGTGCTCCGGGCGGACACCGACCGTGACCGTACGGTCGCCCTTGTCGGCGGCGGCGGTCAGGGCGTCACGGGCCACCTGGACCACACTGTTGCCGAACTTCACGCCGCCGTCGGTGATCGGCACCTCGACGAGGTTCATCGCCGGGGAGCCGATGAAGCCCGCCACGAAGAGGTTGGCCGGGCGGTCGTACATGTTGCGCGGCGAGTCCACCTGCTGGAGCAGGCCGTCCTTGAGCACGGCGACCCGGTCGCCCATGGTCATGGCCTCGACCTGGTCGTGGGTGACGTAGACGGTGGTGATGCCCAGGCGGCGCTGGAGCCCGGCGATCTGGGTGCGGGTCTGCACGCGCAGCTTGGCGTCCAGGTTGGACAGCGGCTCGTCCATGAGGAAGACCTGCGGCTCGCGGACGATCGCGCGGCCCATGGCCACACGCTGGCGCTGGCCGCCGGAGAGCGCCTTGGGCTTGCGGCCCAGGTACTCGGTGAGGTCCAGGATGCGGGCCGCGTCCTCGACCTTCTGCCGGATCTCGGACTTCGGCACACCGGCGATCTTCAGGGCGAAGCCCATGTTCTCGGCCACGGTCATGTGCGGGTACAGCGCGTAGTTCTGGAAGACCATCGCGATGTCGCGGTCCTTGGGGGGCAGGTGCGTCACATCGCGGTCGCCGATGCGGATCGAGCCGCCGTTGACGTCCTCGAGTCCCGCCAGCATCCGCAGCGAGGTGGACTTGCCGCACCCCGAGGGGCCGACGAGGACGAGGAACTCGCCGTCCTCGATGGCGATGTCGAGCTGGTCGACGGCGGGCCTGTCGGAGCCCGGGTAGAGGCGGGTCGCCTTGTCGTACGTGACCGTGGCCATGGTGATGAATCCCTTCACCGGCAGGAACGTGCCGGACGATCCGAGTAGAGGGAGTGGTCCAGTCCAATCGGGCTGGGGCGCTGGTGACGCTACCCGCGCGGAAGCCGCTTGTCAGCAGGTCGCGGGTCACGAAAGGGGAAGCGTTCCGGAAGGCGGTCCGGAAGGCGTTCAGGGGGGCGCTCCGGCAAGCGCGCCCGACCCACCCGGCCTACCCTGGAGGGCGAGTTCCTGCACGCTACCGGCCCGCCGCGCCCGTGGCGGCCGTGAGGAGCGATGCCCCATGAGCTCCACCGGCGCGCCTCCCGTACCGTCGTCCGCCGTCCCCGGCGCCGACCCCCGCCGCTGGTGGGGGCTGGTGGTCATCGCCCTCGCCCAGCTGATGGTCGTCCTCGACGCGACCGTCGTGAACATCGCCCTGCCGTCGGCGCAGCGCGAGCTCCACATGTCCGACACCGACCGGCAATGGGTGATCACCGCCTACACCCTCGCCTTCGGCGGGCTCCTGCTGCTCGGGGGCAGGATCGCCGACCTGGTGGGACGCAAACGGACGTTCATTGTGGGGTTGGCCGGCTTCGCCGTCGCCTCGGGCCTCGGCGGCGCCGCGCAGGCCGACTGGCAGCTGTTCGGCGCCCGGGCGCTCCAGGGCGTCTTCGCCGCACTGCTCGCGCCCTCCGCGCTGTCCCTGCTGACGACGACGTTCACCGACCCCGCCGAGCGCGGCAGGGCGTTCGGCGTCTACAGCGGCATCGCCGGCGCCGGAGCGGCGATCGGCCTGCTCGCGGGCGGGCTGCTGACGGAGTACCTGGACTGGCGCTGGTGCCTGTACGTGAATGTGCCCATCGCCCTCGTCGCCGGCCTGGGCGCCGTCTGGCTGCTCCACGGCCACCGGCCCGCCCACCGGCCCCGGCTGGACGTCCCCGGGGTCCTGCTGGCCTGCTCGGGCCTCGTGGCCGTCGTCTACGGGTGCAGCGAGGCGGAACCGCTCGGGTGGGGCAGCGCGCGCGTCCTGGGCCTGCTGTGCGGCGGTGCGGCCCTGCTGGTGGCGTTCGCCTGGTGGCAGACCAGGGCGCCCAGCCCGCTGCTGCCGCCGGGCGTCATCCGCTGCCGCGCCCGCGCCGGGGCGTTCCTGACGCTCGCCCTCGCGGTCATCGCCATGTTCGGGATGTTCCTGTACATGACGTACTACTTCCAGGGCGTCCTGGGGTACAGCCCCCTCGAAGCGGGGCTGGCGTTCCTGCCGCTGTCCGGCGTCATCATCGTCACGGCCACACAGATCTCGGCACGCCTGCTGGAGCACCTGCCGCCGCGCATGATGATCACACCGGGCGCGGTGCTCTGCTCGATCGGGCTGTTCCTGCTGACGACCCTGCCGGTGCGCGCGTCGTTCGCCGCGCACGTCCTGCCCTCCGAGGTGCTGTTCGGCGTGGGCATGGGGCTGATCTTCGTCGCCGTCATGGACACCGCCACCCGGGGCGTCGCCGCGGGCGACGCCGGCGTCGCCTCCGCCACCGTCAACACCTCGCAGCAGGTCGGCGGATCGATCGGGACGGCGCTGCTCAACACCATCGCCACGGCCACCGCGGCGAGCTACGTCGCCGCGCGCCTGGGGCCCCCGGCGGCGGGCGGGCCGCCGCCCACGGCCGCCGTGCGCGACGCCGTCGTCAAGAGCGGCGCCGTCCACGGCTTCCACGTCGGGCTGGCCTGTGCGTCCGGCATCATGCTGCTCGCCGCCGCCGTCTCCTGGACGGTGATCGACGCGCCCGCGCCCGGACGGCGCGGG
This sequence comes from Streptomyces sp. NPDC044063, assembly GCF_056434285.1. Classification (NCBI taxonomy): domain Bacteria; kingdom Bacillati; phylum Actinomycetota; class Actinomycetes; order Kitasatosporales; family Streptomycetaceae; genus Streptomyces; species Streptomyces sp. NPDC044063. Next base: position 296,435 of record NZ_JBWKFM010000003.1, on the reverse strand, counting down.
CAGGGCGTCCCGGACGGGAGCGCGCCCGCGTACGACCCCCACCGGATGCGGGCCGTGCGCCCCGACTCGGAATTCTGAATTCCGCGGCGACGGGGGCGCTTCGGGCGGGAGGTGCTTCGGGCGGGGGGCGCTTCGGGCGGGTACCGCCGGTCCTCAGGACACCGTCCGCAATTCCCGATCGGTGTTGTTCAACCGTCGGCCGCCCGACTCCGTGCACACCACGATGTCCTCGATGCGCACACCGAAACGACCCGGCAGATAAATCCCCGGCTCGATCGAGAAACACATTCCCGGCACCAGCGGCAGGTGCTCGCCCTCCACCATGTACGGCGGCTCGTGCGTCGTCACACCGATTCCGTGCCCCGTCCGGTGGATGAAGTACTCCCCGAAACCCGCCTTCCGGATCACCTGGCGCGCCGCCCGGTCGATCTCCTGGCACGCCACCCCCGGCCGCACCGCCTCGAACGCCGCCTGCTGCGCCTCCCGCACCACGTCGTGGACCTTGCGCTCCTCCGCCGTCGGCTCACCCACATGGACCGTACGGGTGGTGTCGGAGCCGTAACCGCCCTTCAGCCCGCCGAAGTCCATGACGACCATGTCGCCGTCCTCGATCACCCGATCGCCCGCCTCGTGATGCGGATTGGCGCCGTTCGGGCCCGAGCCGACGATCGTGAAGTCGACCTGCTCATGGCCGTTCTCGCGCAGCAGCCGGTCCAGGTCGGCGGCCACCTCCCGCTCCCGGCGCCCCGCGAACGGCAGGTCCACGACGGCCTCGTATGTGGCGTCGGCCGCCGCGCCCGCGGCCGCCATCCGCTCCAGCTCGTACGCGTCCTTGACCGCCCGCAGCATCGGCAGCGCCTCCGTCAGCGCGCCGTACGCGGCACCGGGCAGCGTGCGCTGAAGAGCGAGGAGGTGCAGCGCCCAGGCGTTGTCGGAGACGCCGTAACGGCCGTGCGGTTCGAGCTCGTTGGCCACCTCGGTGTACGGATCCACGCCGTCGGTCCAGCCCGCGATCGTCAACGCCCCGGCACCGGGCGAGTGTTCGGCGTCCGGGCGTTCCAACTGCGGTACGATAAGGAGGGGTTTGCGCCCCGGGAGCAGGACCAGCGCCGTCAGGCGTTCGGTGACGGCCGGCGGGTCGTAGCCGCACAGCCACGTGAGGTCCGGACCCGGCGTGACGACCAGGCCCGACAGGCCACCCTGCGCCGCCGCACGGACGGCGCGTTCCATGCGCGCGGCATAGAAATCCACATCGCTCATGGGGGCAGCGTAATCCCGCTGGAGGCGGTCGGCAGGACGGTCTCTACCCCACGGGTGAGAGCCCCTCCTCCCCAGGGTTGAGAGGCTCCCCACCCCAGGGCCGATTTCCCCCTGATTCCCCCGGAAATCGTTGTGCGCGCGGAACTCGGCTGACTAGCGTGTTCATGCCCGTGCTGCACGCCCGCACGACCCATACGAACTCCCCACGCCGATGGCGTGAATTCCCAGTGAAGTTGAAGGAGCACCATGTTCCGACGAGTCGGGCGGTTCGCCGTCCACCGGCCCTGGCTCACGATCGCGGGCTGGATCATCGCAGCCGTGGCCTTAGTCATGCTGGCGCCGGGACTGAAGTCCACCACCGACGAGACCGAGTTCCTGCCCTCGCACTACGAGTCCGTGCGGGTCGGCAACCTCCAGCAGAAGGCGTTCCCGCAGACCGAACAGCCCGCCGCCATCGCCGTCTTCCAGCGGTCCGACGGCGGTGCGCTGACCGACGCCGACAAGCGGGACGTCGCCAAGGTCGCCGCCGGTCTGGAGGGCAAGCACCGCGAGAAGATCGCCAAGGTGGTCACGGGCCCGCAGGCCGTCTCGCCCAACGGTCGCATCGCCCTGGCCAATGTCATCGCCACCACCAAGAACGCCTACGACGACAAGCTGCCCGACTCGATCAAGAAGCTCCGCGAGGACGCCAAGCCCCTCCTCAAGGAAACCCACTTGAAGATGGGCGTCACCGGCGCGGCCGCCAGCAACCTCGACTCCCGTGAGTCCTCCGGTGACACCGACGCCATGATCATGATGGCGACGCTCGTTCTGATCGTTGTGCTCCTGCTGGTCATCTTCCGCAGCCCGCTGATCGCGATCCTGCCCGTCCTGATCATCGGCGTGGTCTTCGCCGTCGCCCTCGGCCTCATCGGCACCGCCGCCGACCTGGGCGGCCTCAAGGCCGACAGCTCGATCTCCGCGATCCTCATCGTCGTCCTCTTCGGCGTCGGCACCGACTACATCCTCTTCCTCCTCTTCCGTTACCGCGAGCACCTGCGCGCCGGCCAGGAGCCCAAGCAGGCCCTCGTCGACGCCGTCGCCAAGGTCGGCGAGACCATCGCCTCTGCCGCCGGCGCCGTCATCGTCGCCTTCCTCGCCCTGCTGCTGTCCACCATGGGCATGATGCGGGCCATGGGCCCCTCGCTGGCGATCTCCGTCGCCGTGACGCTCGTCGCGGCCCTCACGCTGGTGCCCGCCGTCTTCTCGCTCCTCGGCACCAAGGCCTTCTGGCCCTCCAAGGCGTGGAAGAAGACGCCGAAGAACCGTTTCGCGAACGCGGTCGGCGGCGCCGTCTCCCGTCGCCCCGCCCTCATCGCCGTCCTCTCCACCGCCGTCCTGGCCGTCCTGGCCGTCGGCACCTTCAGCTTCAAGGCCGAGTTCGACACCTCGAGCCAGATGCCGCAGAAGCTGGAGTCCGTCCAGGCCATGAAGGACATGCAGCGCGGCTTCTCCGCCGGCCAGTCCGACCCGGCCATGGTCTACCTCCGCTCCAAGGACGGCTCCCGCCTCGACAAGGCGGAGCTCGACGCCTACCGCACCGAGCTCGCGAAGATCGACGGCGTCGGCCAGGCGGCCCCCGCGGTCACCAACCCCGACGGCACCGTCGCCCAGTACAGCGTCGTCCTCAAGTACGGCCCGACCGCCGACAAGGCCATCGAGCTCGCCGGCGGCCCGCTGCGCGACGCCGCCCACAAGGCCGCGCCCGACGGCACCGAGGCCCTGGTCGGCGGCACCTCCGCCGTCCTCTCCGACGTCAAGGAAGCGGTCGCCCACGACTACCGCGTGGTCTTCCCCGTCGCCGGCCTCGCGATCATGGTCATCCTGGGCCTGCTGCTCCGCAGCCTCGTCGCCCCGCTGTACCTGATGATCGCCGTGGCCCTCGGCTTCGGCGCCACCCTCGGCTCCACGGTCTGGCTCTTCCAGGACTACAAGGGCGAGAACGGCCTGCTGTTCATGCTGCCGGTGATCGTCTACCTCTTCGTGGTGGCGATCGGCACCGACTACAACATCCTCATGGTCGCCCGGCTCCGCGAGGAGGTCCGGCGCGGCATCCCGGCCCGCGAGGCCATCCGCACCGCGGTCGCCCAGTCGGCCCCGACGATCAGCTCCGCCGCGATCATCCTCGCCGGCACCTTCGGCGTCCTGATGCTGGCCGACAACTCCATGCTCCAGCAGATGGGCTTCGCGGTCGCCTTCGGCATCCTGCTCACCGCCTTCGTCATGGCGATGCTGCTGGTCCCGACGGTCACCTCGCTCCTGGGCCACAAGGCCTGGTGGCCGGGCCACCAGGACGCCCCGCGCCCGGACGCCACAGAGCCGGTCACGCCCGCCCACGAGCTGGCGGGGGAGACGGTCAGGCGATAGCGAGGACGTCTGCCCGAGCGCAGCGAAACGGCCCTCCAGGATAGCCCGGGGGGGTGTGTTTCCTGGCGGCGATGGGGGTTTTTTTGGGGTGCTCTTTTGAAGCAAACATAAACCCCAGATGGCCAAACGACCCCCCCCCTAC